>CBDUAL010000143.1:0-7483 GCA_965365125.1 uncultured Lutibacter sp. | reverse complement strand
AATTAATTTAGGATCACCAAATAGCACGTCAGTTAAAGATGTTAGAAATTATTTAGATGAATTTTTAATGGATGAATACGTTATTGACAAACCTTATATTTTTAGAGCATTATTAGTTAAAGGGATTATTTTAAATACTCGTCCGAAAAAATCAGCGGCAGCTTATAAAAAAATATGGTGGGATGAAGGTTCTCCACTAATTGTGTTATCAGAAAGATTACATGAGAAAGTTAAAAAGCAAGTTGAAATTCCTGTTGAATTGGCAATGCGTTACGGAAAACCGTCTTTAAAAAGTGGAATTCAAAAATTAGTTGACCAAGGTGTTACTGAAATTTATTTAGTTCCGTTATATCCACAATTCGCAATGGCTTCAACTGAAACTATTTTAGCTTTGGCGGATAAATTGGTAAAAAAACATTTTCCACAAGTTACGTTAAATGATTTACCAGCATTTTACAATAGACCCGATTATATTGAAGCGCTAAGTGAAAACATTCAAAAATCATTAGATACTGCAAAACCAGCTCATTTACTTTTTTCTTATCACGGACTTCCAGAACGTCATATTCGCAAATCTGATGTTACAAAATCACATTGTAAATTAGATGGAAGTTGTTGTAACACTCCTTCTCCTGCTCACGAATTTTGCTACAGACACCAATGTTATGAAACAACAAAATTAGTTGCTGAAAAATTAAATTTAAAAGAAGATTTTTACAGTGTTTCTTTTCAATCTAGATTAGGAAGAGATCCTTGGATAAAACCTTATACCGATTTTGTAATTGATGATTTAGCTAAAAATGGCTTAAAAAACTTAGCCGTTGTAACTCCTGCCTTTGTATCTGACTGTTTAGAAACATTGGAAGAAATAGGAATGGAAGCTAAAGCTTCTTTTCTTGAAAATGGTGGTAAAGAATTTACAGCGATCCCTTGTTTAAATGAAGACGAAAAATGGATTAAAACCCTTTCAAGCTGGATCAACACTTGGGCTACAAAATAATATAGTTTATGGATTATCTTTATATTAAATCGCTCCATATTATTTTTATAACCACCTGGTTTGCTGGGCTATTCTACATTATTCGCTTATTTATTTATTACAAAGAAGCAGAAGAAAAACCCGAGGCTGAAAAGCTTATTTTAACCAAACAATACCATTTAATGATTAAAAGGCTGTGGTATATTATTACCTGGCCTTCAGCTGTTTTAGCCACTATTTTTGCAGTTTGGCTGCTTATTTTACAACCTGCATGGCTTCAAATGGGTTGGATGCAAATTAAATTAGGTTTTGTAGCTGCTCTTTTTGCATACCATTGGTCCTGTCAAATTTTGTACAATCAAATTGAAAAGGGAAATTTAAAATTCTCTTCATTCGCTTTACGTATTTGGAATGAAGTGGCTACTATTATTTTATTTGCTTGCGTATTTTTAGTGGTTTTAAAAACCTCATTTGGATGGATTTTTGGCGTAATAGGTATTGTAGGTGTTTCTGTTTTATTAATGCTAGGCGTTAAATTGTACAAAAACATTCGGAAAAAGAATAGCTGGGATAAAAAATAACAACTACCATAAGTTACGAATTCTATAACTACACTTTTAATTTTATAAAAAATCATTAAAATAATTGTTTAGATTGTTAAATAACACGCAACAATCTAAACAAATTATTCATTATTTAACACATTGCATCTCAACATATTAAACATTACTTTTCTAACCAAAATCAGGTAATATTCGAAAACCATTTCGTAAATTTATAGCAATGAACAACACACTTTTGTAAGCTATAAATTATGAAAAAACTTCTATTAGGAAACGAGGCCATAGCACAAGGCGCTATAGATGCAGGTATTTCTGGGGTGTATGCATACCCAGGAACCCCTTCAACCGAAATAACCGCATATATCCAACAATCAGAAATTGCCACAAAATTAAAAATCCACTCTAAATGGTCGGTAAATGAAAAAACAGCCATGGAAACTGCTCTTGGTATGTCGTATGCTGGAAAACGCGCAATGACCGTAATGAAACACGTAGGTTTAAATGTAGCTGCTGATGTTTTTATGAATATGGCTGTTTCAGGAATTAACGGTGGTTTGGTGGTGGTGGTTGCCGATGATCCTTCTATGCATTCTTCTCAAAACGAGCAAGATTCTCGTAATTACGGGCGTTTTGCTATGATTCCTATTTTAGAACCTTCAAACCAACAAGAGGCTTATGATATTACTAGATATGCCTTTTATTTGTCTGAACAAATGGGCTTACCTGTAATGATTCGGATGGTTACACGCTTATCACACTCAAGAGCAGGTATTGAAACTTATAAACCGAAACCACAAAACACCATTCATTTACCTAAAAACCCGCATCAATTTCAACTAATACCAATGCATGCACGCAACAGGTATCAACATTTGGTAGCTATTCAAAGTGATTCAAAAGAAAGTTCAGAAAATAGTAATTTCAACAAATACATTAGTGGTCCAAATAATTCATTAGGAATTATAGCTTCAGGAATTGCCTACAATTATTTAATGGAAAATTTTGATGATGACACCTGCCCTTTTCCCATATTAAAAATTGGTCAATACCCACTTCCAAAAAAACAAGTAACTAAACTTTTTGACACTTGTAAAAAAATACTGATTCTTGAAGATGGCGCTCCTTTTATTGAAGAATTAGTTCATGATTACTTCGGAAGAAATAAAAAAGTAATGGGACGCTTAACCGGTCATTTAAACCGTGTAGGTGAATTAAATCCTGATAATATTTCGGATGCTTTAGGATTTGAAATGACTTATACTGAAGATATTTCAACCATTGTAACTGGTCGCCCTCCTGAATTATGTGTTGGCTGCGCACATAGAGATCTTTTTGAAGCCATAAACCAACTGAGTAAAGAAAACCTTAATCAACAAGTTTTTGGAGATATTGGCTGTTATGCTTTGGGCGTTTTACCACCTTACGAAAGTATCAATACGTTGATTGATATGGGTGCATCAATTACCATGGCAAAAGGCGCTTCAGATGCCGGAATTCATCCTTCAATAGCAATTATTGGAGATTCAACATTTACACATTCTGGAATGACAGGTTTGTTAGATGCTGTGATTGAAAATACGCCAATTACCGTAATTATTTCAGACAATTCAGCAATTGCAATGACAGGCGCACAAGATTCTTCAGCTTCAGGAAGATTGATTTCAATTTGTAAAGGAATTGGTGTTGATGAAAATCATTTAAAAGTAATTACACCACTACACAAAAATTTAGCTAAAAATATTGATGTAATTAGGAAAGAAATTAATTACCCAGGCGTTTCGGTTGTTATTGCACAGCGGCCGTGCGTGCAACTTCCAAAGGAAAGAAAAGATGCTTTAAAAGAACTTCAAAAAACACTTTAAACGATACAACATGAAAACAAATATAATTTTAGCAGGTGTTGGCGGTCAAGGAATTTTAACCATTGCAGCAATTTTAGACACTGCTGCGCTCAACAGTAATTTAAACATAAAACAATCTGAAGTTCACGGTATGAGTCAACGAGGTGGTGCTGTGCAATGTCACGTTAGAATTTCAGATAAAGAAATTTTTTCAGACTTAATTCCGCTAGGAAAAGCAGACCTCATTATTTCTGTAGAACCTATGGAACTATTACGCTATGTCCCTTTTTTGAAAAAAAACGGCTATTTAATTACAGATTCAAATCCGTTTGAAAATATTGTAAATTATCCAGAAGTAGAAAAATTAAAGGAAGTCATAAATTCACATTCAAACAGTATTATAATTGATGCAAAACAAACAGCGAAAGATCTTGGCAATTCAAAAGCTACAAACATTGTTTTGTTAGGCGCTGCTTCCACCTTAATTCCTTTAAATGAAGAAGCGTTAGTAAACGCTATAAAATTGCTTTTTGAACGAAAAGGTGAACGTATTGTAAACAAAAATCTAAAAGCTTTTTATAAAGGAAAAGAAATTGCAGCTGAAATTGTTTCATAAATTGTATTTTTAAAGTATGCTACACCACAAGTTAATAAACCCAAAAAGTATTGCCGTTATAGGCGCTTCAAATAACATACATACACCTGGCGGACGCGTTTTAAAAAATTTAATCGACCATAATTTTAGAGGTAAATTAGTTGCTGTAAACCCTAAAGAAACAACGGTTCAAAATATTAAATGCTTTAAAAACGTTTCAGAAATTCCAAATGTTGATGTTGCCATTATAGCAATTGCCGCAAAATTTACGTTGGAAACAATTCAGATTTTATGCAGAGAAAAAAACACGAAAGGGTTCATTATTTTTTCAGCAGGGTTTAGCGAAAAAGATGCAGAAGGCAAAAAACTAGAGCAACAACTAGTTGCAGAAATAAACAAGGTTGGTGGCACGTTACTTGGCCCTAACAATATTGGATTAATCAATCAGAATTATGCAGGAGTTTTTACAACTCCTATTCCAAAATTAGATGTAAAAGGAGCCGATTTTATTTCAGGCTCTGGAGCAACAGCAGTTTTTATTATTGAAGCTGCCAAACAAACCGGACTCACATTTTCTAGTGTTTACTCGGTAGGAAATTCTGCCCAAATTGGTGTAGAAGAAATTTTACAGCATTTAGACGAAACTTTTAATAGTAAAACAAGTTCAAAAGTGAAATTGCTTTATATTGAAAGTATTGAAAACCCACAAAAATTATTAGAACATGCAACCTCTTTAATACAAAAAGGCTGTAAAATTGCTGCAATAAAAGCAGGAAGTTCTTCCGCAGGAAGTAGAGCAGCAAGTTCACATACGGGCGCTTTGGCAAATGCTGATGTAGCAGTTGATGCATTATTTAAAAAAGCAGGAATTGTGAGATGTTATGGTAGAAATGAATTGGTTACCATAGCTTCTATTTTTATGAATGCTGAACTGAAAGGCAAAAACATTGCAATTATAACTCACGCTGGTGGCCCTGCAGTTATGCTGACTGATGCACTTTCAAAAAACGGCTTAACTGTTCCTAAAATTGAAGGAAAAGATAGCGTTGAACTTTTAGAGCAGTTGTATGAAGGTTCTTCGGTTTCAAATCCCATCGACTTTTTAGCAACAGGAAATGCAGCTCAACTGTTAACCATTATTGATTATTGTGAGCATAAATTCAACAACATTAACGCAATTGTCGTGATTTTTGGAAGCCCCGGATTGTTTGAAGTTTACGATGTATACAATGTTATTCATGAAAAAATGAGAACTTGTAAAAAACCTATTTACGCAGTATTACCATCGGTTGTGAATGTGAAAAATGAAATTGACGATTTTATTTCAAAAGGCAATACATGTTTTCCTGATGAAGTGCTATTTGGAGAAGCCTTAGGTACTATTTTTAACACTTCAAAACCAATAAAAACCACCTATTCTAATTTTAAAGTTGATGAAATTGAAATACGAAAAATTATTGAAACTGCTAAAAATGGGTATTTAGAACCTCAGCGAGTACAAGCATTATTAACTGCTTCAAAAATACCAATTGTTTACCAAGTTATTTGTAAAACAAAGCAAGAATGCATTGCTGAAATAAAAAAAATTGGATTTCCTGCTGTAATGAAGGTTGTTGGACCAATTCATAAAAGTGATGTTGGCGGTATTATTTTAAATATAACTTCTGAAGAAAAAATGATACTATCATTTGATACTATCATGAAAATTGAAGGAGCTACTTCGGTGTTACTTCAACCAATGAAAAAAGGCATTGAATTGTTTGTTGGCGCAAAAAAAGAAAGCAATTTTGGACATCTTGTTTTATGCGGTCTTGGAGGCATTTATATTGAAGTTTTAAAAGATATAAAAACCTGTTTAGCACCTGTTTCAACAGCTGAAGCTACCAATATGATTCAACAATTAAAATCGTATAAAATAATACAAGGAATTAGAAGTCAGGAAGGTATTAATGAAGCATTGTTTTCAGAAATAATTGAAAAAATATCGATTTTAGTAACTATAGCACCTGAAATTGTAGCGTTAGATTTAAATCCGCTATTAGGAAATTCAAAAGAAATTATAGCTGTTGACGCTAGAATTAAAATCGAAAAAAATTAACTTTTCATAATTAATTCTACCTCACCTCTATTCACTGAACAATTACTTCCTATTAAATAATTGGTATTTTTAGGATGTATTTTAAAGTTTGTTCGTTCATTTTTTAACAGTTCAAAATGAATGATGATTTTTTTATTTGAAAGTACTGAATTATCAAAAACAATGGTATCAATAGCGTTTGTTTTAATCAATGTTTTTATAAGCTCAGTATCATCCATTAAAATTTCATTTACCAACAAATACTTCCTCTTTAAATAAGTTGTAATTAATTCATTTCTGCCAAAATACAGTACTTTATTGGTTTCATTATGAAACCGATTATCAGTTGTTTTGTATTGAAAATATTTGAGTAAAAACCAGCATTCGATGCCAATGCTCATTGTGAAATCGTACAATTTATTTAACTTAAAATGCTTTCTATAAAATATTTTCATGGCTTCATGAAAATACCTCAAATATTTTATATCTTTTTTGGTGCTTTCACCTTTATAATGAATCACAGATGTATTTGCATAATAGAAATTTTGGTAGCCTTTATTCAATATTTTATAACTCAAATCAATGTCTTCACCATACATAAAATAGTCTTCATCAAAACCATGTACTTCTACATAAACCGATCGTTTTAAAAGCATAAAAGCACCAACCAAAACATCAACAACCCCAGTTTCATTTTCATTTAAATGGGCAGCATAATATTTACCTGTTTGTTTGCTTGAAATTCCAAAAAGCTTGTTAAAGGAAACCATAGGTGTAGGAATTCCTCGTTTACTTTCAGGTAAAAAATCCCCAGTTCCATCAATCAGTTTTACACCTAAAATCCCCAAATTTTGTTTTGATTTCGCAAAATCTAAAATTTGATTAAAAGTATCTTCGGCAACAACCGTGTCTGGATTTAAAATTAAAACATATTCACCTTTTGCAATAGCAACTCCTTGGTTATTTGCCTTTGAAAAACCCGTGTTATCTTTATTTTGAATAAGGCGTACCTCAGGATATTTCTCCAAAAGCATGTTACAACTTCCATCTGTTGAATTGTTATCAACAACAATAATTTCTACTGCTAAATTTATGGAAGCGGCTTTTACACTTAATATACATTGTTCTAAAAAATATTGAACATTATAATTTACTATTACTACCGATATATCAAACAAATTATTCAAAAAATTTAAAATCGTTACAAAGATTTCATTGTGTTTAGAAAGAACTAAATTTTAAAGAGAGTTTTCAAAAGGTATTCTATTCAAAATACTTCTTCCTAAAGTTACTTCATCGGCATATTCAAGTTCATCGCCCACAGCTATACCACGCGCAATTGTTGATGTTTTTATTTGATACTTTTCTAACTGTTTAAAAATGTAAAAATTAGTTGTATCTCCTTCAATAGTTGAACTTAATGCAAAA
>CBDUAL010000142.1:0-7503 GCA_965365125.1 uncultured Lutibacter sp. | reverse complement strand
TTAGCAACTGTTCTATATCTTGTTGTTTGGCTGAAATATGTTCTGGTAACGGTTCTCCTGAAACTCTATCGTGTTCTCCCACAAAACCTCCTTCTGTTCGCAAGCCCATTTTTGTAAACCTACTATTTTCAATTACTATTTGTTGTAAGCGTATTAATTCCTCAATACTTAATGGTTTTTGTCCTGCTTGTCCAATTGCTTTCCCCCATCGCGTAGCTCTATTATTTCCAGGGTTTTCACCTTCTATGGTAAATGATGCTTTTGAATCTTTCAATAATAAAAATGAAGACGCTCTTTGTAAGACATCTTTATGGATACCGTTTAAAAAAAGATCTTTTTTGTTCGATAAATTTGCAGAAATATATGTTTCTAATTTTTCGGTTTTAAATACTAACGGACAAAAATCTACGGTTCCTGGAAGGTTGTTTAAAATGCGATGTCTTGTAGATCGCACTCCTTTAACTGCATATTGAATTTTTTCGTCTATTAAAGGTACAAAGTTTTTAATAGTTAAATCTTTAATAGCTAACTGTTTTTGCATTAAAAACTCATACAAAAACCAAATTTTCCTACTGTATTGACCTGTAGGTTCTTGTTGTAATATTAGTAGTACTTCATTTTCTGACAACTGCTGAAACAGTTTTTTAAAAAATAATAAGTTTATACCTTCATATTTTAACGCAAAAACCAAGTGCTTGTATAAAGAGTCATCAAAAGTGGTTCTAGATGAAAAGACTTTCCAGTTCTTATCGCTATAATTGCGTCTTTTCTCACTTATTAATGACAGTTGCTCTGGAAAAGGCATCGCTAATTGCAAGCCTTCTATAATTGCTCCATAACCAACTAAAACACCTTCTTCGGGTGCTTGTTTTCCGTGAAAAACAGTTATTTTAAGTGAAAAACAGTTAGTGTTCATATATTTAGGTGAAAATTAAGTATTTCAAATATAGTGGAAAAACGGGTGTAACTATGGAATAATAGGTTTTATTTTAAATATTTAAGGAAAAACAGGTATTCTGATTTTGGAAAAACAGGTTTGAAATTGTTTTTTAGGGTGTTTTTTAATATTATTTTGGAAAAATAGGTTTCGAAATTAGCACTTACTAGACAATGCAATTAAGATTAAGCAAATATTAAAATCATCTTATTTTTATGACCACTGGTGTTATTGGTGGCAAATTTTGGTGTAAACGGTGTTTTGTTGGTGGCTATTGGTGTTTAGTGGTGGCGTATTCTATGGTTTTGTAGTGTTTCTAGAATGTATTTGTTACAGATCGCTAATCTGCTTTAAAAAAAAACAGGGAGAAGCTGTAATTGAAATTATTCCAAATAACACAACTTTAATATTGAGTTGGATTAAAATAAACTCCTTAAAATTTTGGACTGGTTTATCTACTTTCAGCAATATTTCCGCTACTTTTCGCTGAATTTTAGCAGTTTATTATTTGTTTCCGCAACTTTCCGCAGTTTTATTTCTGGCTTACTTTATGGATTTGTTGTGTAATTCATTAGGTTTGATATAAATAGTAGAGTACGGTAATCCGTAATAAAATGTTTTGTAATAGCTGTTAATTTGAATGATGTTAAAAAATAAGTCAATTCGTTTTATTAGCGTACTAAAAAGTTCAATTTAAGAATTGCTTTGATAAATGTCATAGGTTATTTTTTTAATTAGAAGTAATTTTAAAAAGTCAAAATGAAATGCTATGAAAGAAAAAGAAATCTTGTTGAAATTACAACAAGAATATCCTGTTGTTAATGCGTTATATCCTTTTCCGGATCCCTTTTTGAAAAAGGGTGATGTAAAAGCTATTGTTTTAGGAGCTGATCCAACAAACATTATAGAAGGAGAACCCAAACGCCTTAAAAAGGTTTTTCAATTAGATAATCCGAAATCTCCATATTGGAGATCTATTCAAGCGAACTTAGATGAAATGGAAGGGTTGACTTTGGGTAATTTATATGTACAGAATTTATGTAGAAACTACTTCAATAAAGAAACAACTCAAAATCCAGACTGGTTAAAAATTGCGAGGTCATATTGGGCGCCATTTTTAAAACAGGAATTAGATAATAATTATAATAAAAATGTACCAGTTTTAATGACAACAGAGTTTATTTTACATGCTGTTTTAATAGATCCTAAAAGAAAATTAAAGGCAAAAGATATTTATACGAACTGCATAACTATTGCTCCAGAAGAAAATATTTTGGGCAGAGAGCTAATTGCATTTTATCGTCATTTTTATTATTCATTAAAAAAGGAGCAATGGCAAAAATATACCGCTTTTTTAAACTCTAAATTTTCTTCAAATGAATAAATATGGTTTGACAGCAATAAAAACTGTAGAAAATTGTAAAATTATAAAGGATCCAATTGCTGCATGGGAATTAGCAGTTACAGCTATTTTTGAAACAAAATCAACTAGAGAAAAACGTTGCCCAAGATCAACGTTTCTTTCTCTTTGTGAAACAGGTGTTGTAAAAAACATACCAGAAGGAAACTATGCTCCCAGAGTAAAAGAAAATAAAGTATATGCTTTAAAAGCAATGGATATTTTAAGAAAAAGAAATACTAAACCTGAAAAAATTGGAGTTATTGAGTTATGGGAACTTGCTCAAAATCAAAACAAAAGATACAATTCACAAATGGACGTACTTTTGGCTTTGTGGAATAATGGATTAATAGAATTTAAATAGCTTAAACCAAGCAATTTTTTATATTTTTATTAATTCTTAAATAAGCAACTTTAATATTGTTGTGTTTTATTAAATAAGCTATGATATTTACAGAGGACAGTAGAGTAAAAATTCCCTCAATTTTACATTTAATTCAATTAGGTTATACCTATTTGTCTTTAAAAGATGCAGAATGGGATGAAAGCACCAATATATTCACAGAAATTTTCAATAAACAACTAGTGGTAATAAACCCTGGATTGTCTAAAACGGATATTCAAAAGGTATATGACGAAGTATCATTATCATTAGAAAACGAAGATTTAGGTCGTGCTTTTTACAATAAACTAA
Organism: uncultured Lutibacter sp.; assembly: GCA_965365125.1. GTDB lineage: Bacteria > Bacteroidota > Bacteroidia > Flavobacteriales > Flavobacteriaceae > Lutibacter. Next base: position 4,473 of record CBDUAL010000142.1, on the reverse strand, counting down.
TTGATCAATCTGGAGTTAAATTAATAGATTTTGAGAATTTTGATAATAATACCTTTCATGTTGTAACTGAATTACCGTATCAAAAAGATGATGAAACTTTTAGACCAGACATTATTCTACTAATTAACGGAATGCCTTTAGTTTTTATAGAGGTTAAAAAACCAAATAATAAAAACGGTATAAGGGACGAACATGAACGTATGAAAAGACGTTTTAGAAATAAAAAGTTCCGCAAGTTTATCAATCTTACACAACTCATGGTGTTTTCTAACAATATGAATTATAGTGATAATGACAGTCAGATGTTAGAAGGTGCTTTTTATAGTACTACCAATTATTTCAAACCCATTTTTAATTATTTCAGAGAGGGAAAAATGGTTGATTTAGCTAAAATTCTGAAACCAATTTCAGAAGAGGAAGAAAATTTTGTTTTAAAAGATACCAATCTGTTAAGTATTAAAAAATCAAAAGAGTTTATTTCAAATAAAAACCCAAATACACCTACAAATAGTATTTCAACATCCCTATTTCAAAGAGAGCGGTTGAAATTTATTTTACAGTATGCTTTTGCGTATGTAGAGGAGGAAAAAGGATTGGAAAAACACATTATGCGCTATCCACAATTGTTTGCAACAAAAGCAATTGAAGATAAACTGGAGAATGGTGTTAAAAAAGGAATTATTTGGCACACACAAGGTTCTGGAAAAACGGCTTTGGCTTATTTCAACGTAAAGCATTTAACAGATTATTATCAAAAAAAGAACATTATTCCAAAGTTCTACTTTATTGTAGACCGTTTAGATTTATTAACTCAGGCTGCTAAAGAATTTAATGCACGTGGTTTAATTGTTCATAAAGTAGATAGTAGAGAAGCATTTACTAGAGATATAAAATCTACCAAAGGAATACACAACAGTTCTGGAAAGGCTGAAATTACAGTGGTGAACATTCAAAAGTTTAAAGATGATCCTGATGTTATAAAAAACAACGATTATAATTTAAACGTTCAGCGTGTATTTTTCTTAGATGAAGTTCATAGAAGTTACAACCCAAAAGGAAGTTTTTTAGCAAATTTAGAATTGGCAGATAAAAATTCGGTTAAAATTGGTTTAACAGGAACACCGCTACTTGGAACAGCGTATAATTCTAAAACCTTGTTTGGCGATTATATTCATAAATATTATTACAACCTTTCTATAAAAGATGGTTATACCTTGCGGTTAATTCGTGAAGAAATTGAAACCAATTATAAGTTAACTTTGAAAAAAGCCTTAGAAGAAATTCAAATTTTACAAGGCAATGCCGAAAAGAAAAAAGTATATGCACATCATAAATTTGTAGAACCAATGTTGGACTATATTGTAAAAGATATGGAACAAGCCCGGATTTCTATGAACGATAACAGTATTGGCGGGATGGTGGTTTGCGATTCATCAGAACAGGCGAAAATGATGTTTGAAATTTTTCAGAATAATTATGCACCAAAAGTTGAAACATTTTTAAACCAAGCAGCAGAAGAACCAGCAAGTTACGGTTCAAAAAAGAAAGAAGAAAGTAATGTAACCAATGCGCAAGTAATTTTACATGATATTGGAACCAAACAAGACCGTAAGGATTGGGTTGCTAGTTTTAAAGCAGGAAACATAGATTTATTGTTTGTTTACAATATGCTGTTGACTGGTTTTGATGCTAAAAGATTGAAAAAATTATATATAGGTAGAAAAATAAAATCACATAATTTATTACAAACCTTAACACGTGTTAATAGAACCTACAAAACACATAAATACGGTTATGTAGTTGATTTTGCCGATATTCAAAAAGAGTTTGATAAAACCAATCAAGATTATTTTAACGAACTGCAATCTGAATTGGGTGATGAAATGGAACATTATTCCAATTTGTTTAAATCTTCCGAAGAAATTCAGGAAGAAATTGAAATTATAAAAGATGTGTTGTTCAAATTTAACACAGATAATGCTACGGTTTTTGGAGAACAAGTTTCAGAAATAAATGAACGTACAGAAATAAGAGCGTTAGCCAAAGCATTAAACAACGCAAAAGAATTGTACAACCTCATTCGTTTGTCTGGTAATTTTGAATTGTTAGAGAAATTAGATTTTAGAAAACTAACGGTGTTATCAAGATTAACCAATGAAAGGTTAGCGTTAATCAATACCAAATTGGCATTAGAAAATAATGTTGAGACCGAAAATATTTTGAATACGGCATTAGAAGATGTTATTTTTGCATTTACCAAAGTGAAGCAAGAAGAAATGGTGTTGGCTGACGAGTTGAAAAATACTTTGCAGAAAACTCGTGAAATGTTGGGTGGTAATTTTGATCCACGTGATCCTATTTTTATTTCGTTAAGAGAAGAGTTAGAACGCTTATTCAAAAAGAAAAATTTAAGCGAGGTTACCAAAGAAGAAATGGAAGCCAATATTAAAGCCTTAAATGATATTTACGATAAAGCCAAAAAACTGGAACGAGAAAACCAGTTGTTAAAAGCAAAATACGATTACGATGCTAAATATGCACGTATTCACAAACGTTTACTAGAGAAAAATCCGTTAACGGATAGCGAGCGTAAATTATTTGATGCTTTAAGAGGGTTAAAAACAGAAGTAGATAAAGAAATCCTTCAAAATTCAAAAATATTAGAGAACGAAAGTTATGTAGAAAAAATGGTGATGCGTTTGGTGGTTAATCAATTTAAAAATGTACAACACATACCTATAAATGCTACTGATGTAAAACGTATTAATAGTATTATTGTTAAAGAATATTTGAATGAATACAACGGAAACGTTGCTTAAATTTAAAAAGTAAAAACAACTGTCTTAAAATATGCGACACTTGAAAAGTGAAAAACTAAATGGAAGAACAAAATCAAATAAAAATATTTCAAGCGAAGGACAATCAAGTTGAAGTTTCTGTTATGCTTGAAAATGAAACTGTTTGGTTAAGTCAAAAGCAGATGGCTGAATTGTTTGATAGAGATAGAAAAACAATTACAAGGCATATTTCAAATATTTTTAAAGAAGAAGAATTATTTGAAAAAGTGGTATGCTCGTATTTTGAGCACACCACTCAACACGGTGCTATAAAAGGGAAAAGTCAATCAAAAAAAGTAAAATACTACAATCTAGATGTCATAATATCTGTAGGTTATAGAGTTAAATCGCAAAGAGGTACACAATTTAGAATATGGGCAAATAGTATTTTAAAAGACTATTTAGTTCAAGGTTACGCTATTAACCAAAACCGTTTAGCTCAAAAAGAACAAGAAGTACACGTATTAAAAAATGGTATTCAAATTTTAAGTAAAGCCATTGAAGAAAAAACAGCAGAAAATGAATGGCTTTCAGTTTTCGCCAATGGTTTAAGTTTGTTAGATGATTATGATCACGAAGAATTAGATGCAAAGGGATTAACAACAAAAGAAGCTGATTATCCAAGTTTAAGCGACTATCATAAACTAATTAACCAGATGCTAACTGAATTTGATTCGGATGTTTTTGGCAAAGAAAAAGATAAAAGTTTTCAGAGTTCTATTGCTCAAATTGAAAAAGGATTTGGATCGAAAGATTTTTACCCCACAATTGAAGAAAAAGCAGCAATGCTTTTATATTTTGTGGTAAAAAATCATTCGTTTGTAGATGGTAATAAGCGTATTGCTGCAGCTTGTTTTTTGATGTTTTTACAACAAAATAATATGCTTTTTAACAGCCAAAATCAACCCATAATTAGTAATGATACTTTAGCAAGTTTAACGCTGTTTATAGCTTCTAGCAAACCAGAAGAAATGGAAACCGTAAAACGATTGGTAATTAGTGTGCTAAATAGAAATAAAAGTAAATAAAAATAGAAATTATTCGTCATTCTGAACTTGTTTCAGAATCTCATCATAATGATAGCCAATCACTATGAGAACCTGAAATCAAATATTCAACGTAGCTAAACAAGTTCAGAATGACGACGTTTTTTTAAAGAATTAAAAATAGATTAGAAAGAATAAATGACAGATACTGCAAAATTTGAAACCCAAACCAAAGCACTCATAGACGATTTAAAAAGCGTGTGTGCTAATTACGGTTTAGGAAATGATGGAAATGAATTTAAAATAATTACCCAGGTTTTTTTATACAAGTTTTTAAACGATAAATATGTTTACGAATTAAAACAACTAGAACCTGCATTAGCAAAAGCAAAAGATTTAGACAAAGCTTTAAGTGAGTATTCTGATGATGATTTAGAAATGTTAAGTCTTCAAATAAATGAGAATACCGCTAAATTTACATCTAAGGATTTATTGTCTAAATTATTTAAACAACAAAACGAAGCTAAATTTGCTGATATTTTTGATCAAACCTTAACAGATGTTGCCAAAGCAAATAACGATATTTTTTCGGTACTAACACAAGGTGGTGAAAAGGTAGTATTGTTTGAAAACATAAGTAAATATGTGAC
>CBDUAL010000141.1:0-7523 GCA_965365125.1 uncultured Lutibacter sp. | reverse complement strand
GCCAATACTGAACCTCCACTAAAATATCTAAAAGGAACTTTGTGAACTGCATAAATAATAAAAAAGCCACAGAACAATAAAAAAGCATGCTTAAATAAATGATAGGTAGTAGTACCATTATTGGCTACATAAACCAAATTGGTACTTGCACTGTACACCGGCAAAAAGGACAAGATTGCTAAAATTGTAACAATTGCCCAAATAGCACGATCACCTTCAATATTTTTAAGCAGGCGTTTCATTTATAATTCTCTAACAGCTTGTTTAAATTTATTACCTCTATCTTCATAACTTTCAAACAAATCGAAACTAGCACAAGCAGGAGACAACAAAACAGTATCTCCTTTCTCTGCAATTTTATAAGCAACTTTTGTTGCTTCTTCAGCCCCAGCAGTTTCAACAATTAAATCGACTACGTTATGAAATGTTTGTAATATTTTTTGATTATCAACACCTAAACAAACAATTGCTTTTACCTTTTCTCTTACCAAAGGCATTAAATCTAAATAATCATTTCCTTTATCAACACCACCAACAATCCAAACCGTAGGTGTTTGCATGCTATCTAACGCGTAGTAAGTAGCATTTACGTTGGTTGCTTTAGAATCGTTTATGTATTGAACACCATTAATTTTTAGCACAGGCTCTAATCTGTGGGCCGCTCCCTCAAAATCCTCCATACTTTCCCTTATAGTATCTTTTCTAACTTTTAATAAGGTTGCTGCCATAGCTGCTGCCATGGCATTTTTTGTATTGTGATTCCCTTTTACCGCTAAAGTTTTAGTCTTCATTATTTCTATCTCTGTATTATATTTTATGAATATCTTATTATCTTTTATATACGCTCCTTGCTCCACTTCATTTCTTAATGAAAAAGGCAACAAAGTAGCTTTTACTTTATTATTTTTTAACCAATTTGTAATCACCTCATCATCTGCATCATAAATTAAAAAATCATCTTCCGTTTGATTTTTGGTAATTCTAAATTTTGACTCAATATAGTTTTCAAACTTATAATTATACCTATCTAAATGATCTGGCGTAATATTGGTTATTATGGCAATATGCGGTGCAAAATCTTCAATACCATCTAGCTGAAAACTACTCAATTCCAACACTTGTACATCAAAATTGCTTTCTGCGACTTGCTGCGCAAAACTATCACCAATATTTCCTCCCATTCCAACATTCAAATTCGCCTTTTTCAAAATGTGATTTACCAACATTGTGGTGGTTGTTTTACCGTTTGAACCCGTAATACCAACAATGACACTCTTTGAAAATTTTGAAGCAAATTCAATTTCTGAAATTACCGAAATACCCTTTTCTTTCAATTCCGTTACTAAGGGAACTGAATCGGGTATTCCTGGACTTTTCATTACAATATCTGCGTCCATTATTTCAGCTATTGTATGTTTTTCTTCTTCAAAAGAAATTCCGTTATTTAAAAGAACTTTTTTATATTTTTCTGCAATTGCTCCTTTATCAGAAACAAAAACAGCGAACCCTTTTTGCTTACCAAGAATAGCTGTGCCAACACCACTTTCACCTGCGCCTAATACAACTAACTTTTTCATTTATCGCAACTTTAATGTTACAATAGTTAATACCGCCAACATAATACCCACAATCCAGAATCTGGTTACAATTTTACTTTCGTGATAACCCGATTTTTGATAGTGATGATGCAATGGAGACATTTTAAATATGCGTTTACCTTCTCCGAATTTCTTTTTAGTGTATTTGAAATAACTTACCTGTAAAATCACCGATAGGTTTTCAACTAAAAACACGCCTGCCAAAATTGGAATCAACAATTCTTTTCGAACTGAAATTGCCAAAACAGCAATAATACCTCCAATTGTTAAACTTCCTGTATCACCCATAAACACCTGAGCAGGGTAGGTATTATACCATAGAAATCCAATTAATGCACCTACAAATGCTGAAATGAAGATGGTCATTTCACCTGAATTTGGAATGTACATGACATCTAAGTAATTTGCGAAAATAATATTTCCAGAAACCCAAGCAAATACACCTAGCGTAAGTACAATTATCGCCGAAGAACCTGCAGCTACTCCATCAATACCATCAGTTAAATTTGCTCCATTTGAAACCGCTGTAATAATAAAAATTACGATTGGTATAAAAAGAATCCACGCGTACCCTCTAAGTCCATCGCCAAATAAATCAAGTACCGCAGCATAATCTAATTCGTTATCTTTTAAAAATGGAATGGTGGTTTTTGTTGATTTCACTTCATCTGCAAATAGTTTCGTCCTCCCATTTTCGGCAACCACTTCAACGCCTTGAGGTAGCTTTTCTTTCATAGTAACCGCAGGGTGAAAGTAGAGCATAGACCCCACAAAAATTCCCAAAGTAATTTGACCTAAAACTTTAAAACGACCTTTTAAGCCATCTTTATCATTTTTGAAAATTTTAATATAATCATCCACAAAACCAATAGCTCCCATCCAAAGCGTGGTAACTATTAAAATAATAATGTAAACGTTTTCAAGTCTGGTAAACAACAGTACAGGAATTAAGGTTGCCAAAATTATGATAACACCTCCCATTGTTGGTGTACCAGCTTTTTCAACCTGACCTTGAAGTCCTAAATCACGTACCGATTCTCCAACTTGTTTTCGTTGTAAAAATGTGATGATTCGTTTTCCATAGATTGTTGAAATTAATAACGAAAAAATAAAAGCCATTGCAGAACGAAACGAAATGTACTGAAACAAACTTGCTCCGGTAATACTGTAATGATTTTCTAAATAGTTAAATAAATAATATAACATTTTGTGTACTTTCTATGGCTTATAATAATTGTTTAATTTGCTTGTAATCGTCAAAATCAAATCGCTCTCCTTTTATTTCCTGATAATTCTCATGCCCTTTTCCGGCTATTAAAATAATATCTCCTTTTTGAGCAAGCTTACTCGCTGTTTTAATTGCTTGCAATCGATCTAAAATTGACAATGTTTTCTTGAAATTTTGCGGCTCAACACCCGCTTCAATTTCAGTTAAAATTAGTTGCGGATCTTCATTTCTTGGGTTATCTGAAGTAAAAATCACTTGCGAACTTAATTGAGAAGCTATACGCCCCATAACAGGACGTTTAGCTTTATCTCGGTTACCTCCGCATCCCACAACGGTAATAATTTGTTCATTTCCTGTTCTAATATTATTAATGGTTTCTAGCACATTTTTTAAAGCATCTGGCGTATGTGCGTAATCTACAATAGCAGTTACTCCACCTTCTGAAATAAAATGTTGAAATCTACCACTCACACTTTCCAACTCACTAATAATGGTTAAAGCCTCTGTATTTTCTAAACCCAACAACGTTGAAACTCCATAAACAGCTGCTAAATTATAGGCATTAAAACTTCCTATTAATTTTGTCCAAACTTCATTTCCATTAATATTCAACAACAAGCCTTCAAACTGATTTTCTAGAACCTTCACTTTAAAATCGGCCATTGTTTTTAAAGCGTATGTATATTGTGTTGCTTTTGTATTTTGAAGCATAACCGGGCCATTTTTATCATCAACATTCACCAATGCAAAAGCTGTTTTGGGCAATGAATCAAAAAATGATTTTTTTACATCTCTATACTCCTTAAATGTGTTGTGATAATCTAAATGATCGTGTGTTAAATTCGTAAAAACTCCACCTTCAAAATGCAAACCTGCAGTTCGTTTTTGATCAATTCCGTGAGAACTTACTTCCATAAAACAATACGCAACACCAGCTTCAACCATTTCATGTAAGTATTGATTTATAACTACTGAATTAGGTGTTGTATGCGTAGCTTTATATACTTTTTTATCTATTAGATTTTGTACTGTTGAAAGCAAACCTGTTTTATAACCTGCTTTTTGAAATAACTGATATAATAAAGTAACAATGGTTGTTTTTCCATTTGTACCTGTTACTCCAACCAATTTTAATTTTGAAGAAGGATTGTTGTAAAAATTGGCAGCCATAATTGCCAAAGCCTCATCTGCATCTTCAACTTTAATATAGCTTACTTCATTTATTAAATTCTCAGGAAGCTCTTCACAAACCACCACCGAGGCACCTAGTTCAATTGCTTTATTAATAAATTGATGTCCGTCAAAAACCAACCCTTTTTGAGCTACAAACAATGCATCTAACTCAACTTTTCTTGAATCAAATTCTATTGCATTCACAAAACGATCTGTACTACCTTTTACCGCAGTAACAGCAACCTTATACAATATGTCTTTAACTAACCTCAATTAAACTAATTTTATAAAAATGGTTGATCCTTTTACTAATTTCTGTCCTTCATTTATAGATTGCTCCACAACTTTTCCATTACCTTCAACTTGTACTTTCAATCCTAAATTTTCAAGTATAGAAATCGCATCCATAGCCGCCATTCCTTTAACATTTGGAATTGACTTCAATTCAACATCAGACAGTTTATTATACCTGTTAAAATTCTTATCAACACTTTCAAATTCTGGCACTTTATTTTCTGCTAAATTTATTTCGTGATTTGATGTATAAATTTTTTGAGCAATATCTTTAAACACAGGACCTGAAACATCTGCCCCATAATACCCTACAGTTTTATCTGGTTTATGAATGACAACAATGCATGAGTATTTAGGGTTTTCCGCAGGAAAATAACCTGTAAACGATGAAATGTATTTTTTATTTTTTACCCACTCTTGATAATTTCCATATTCAGTTCTAGCCGTACCAGTTTTACCTGCCATAGAGAAATTTTCTTCATACAAACTTCTTCCAGTACCTCTAAAAACTACATTTTTTAATATTTCCTGAACTTTTCCTATTGTTTTTTCAGAACATATTTTAGGGTTTATTACTACTTTATCAAACTTTTGAACATGTTTATCATAAGATCTTATCTCCTTCACAAAACTGGGTTTTACCATCTCTCCATTATTTGCAATAGCATTGTAAAACGTTAATGTTTGCAAAGGTGTTAGCTTTAAGTTATACCCATAAGCGATAGAAGGCAATGCGTTTTTACTCCAGATTTTATGCCCAGGACTAGGTATTAAAGGCGCTCCTTCTCCTTTAATAGGCAACCCTAATTTATTGTTTAGATTCATCTTCAATAACGGATTGATAAATTCCTCTGGATGTTCTCCAAAATTCTCATCAATCAATCTTGCAAATGCAATGTTTGAAGACACTTCCAATGCACGTGCTGCAGAGATTTTTCCATAACCACCTCTTTTAGAATCACTAATATACCTTCCATGCATACGATAGCGTCCTGTACCAGTATCAACTACGGTGCTTGTATCAATTTTACCCGATTCCAGCGCCACAACCATTGCCATTACTTTAAAAGCTGACCCCGGCTCATGAGATTCATACACTGCATAATTTCTTTTCTCATAATATTTACCAGCTAAACTTCTACCTAAATTAGAAATCGCTTTTACTTCCCCAGTTTTAGTCTCCATAACCACTACACAACCGTGTTCAGCCTTATAAAACTCTAACTGTCTTAATAACGAATGGTGTGCAATATCCTGAATATTAACATCAATAGTGGTTACAATATCTTTACCGTTTATCGGTTCTTTTTCATTATTATCATTGATTGGCTTCCACTGTCCTTTGGCTATTTTTTGCTTTAATCGAACACCATTAACCCCTGTCAAATAACTTCTATAAGCACCTTCAATACCTGGAGCCCCTCTATAATCATCGTAACCAATTGTTCTTTCAGCCACTTTATCTAAAGGATGCGCTCTCACGGTTGTTTGCTCTGCTATAAACCCACCTTTATAAACTCCCAAATTAAAAATTGGAAACTTTTTAATTTTCACATAATCTGTATATCCAACATTTCTAGCTATAAATAAATAGCGACTCTTTTTACTTCTACCTCTTCTCAGTTTGGTTTCCCATTTTGAAGCAGAATTTCCAAACATTCTTGAAAGCTCTTTTGAAAGTCCTTTCACATTTTTCTCAAACACATCATTATTTACCGTTACCAAATCCATTCTTATCTCGTATTGAGACATTGAGGTTGCCAACAAACTTCCGTCAGCAGAAAAAACACTTCCTTTATTTGCGTAGATTGTATCCGTTTTTATGGTAAGATCCTCTGACATACCTCTATACCTGTCTCCCTCTACAAATTGAATATTAACCAACTGAGCAGCTATTGCTATGAAAAACACAACAATAAAAAGCAATACAAAATTTAATCTATTTAGTATGTTTTTTTTAGTTACAGCCAAGTTGAATTTATTTTTTTGAAATTACCTTAATTACTTGCGGAGGCGTTTCGCTAGGTTTCAATCCCATTTCAACAACCTTATTCCTTATGGACGATTCTAATTTCATTTTCATAGAAATAGACCTTAAATCAACAAAATGAGCCCTCAGCTCTTTTACCTCTTTATTTAACTTTGCTATTTCCATTACTTTTTTATCAGAACCATGAGCACTGGCAATCATCAACAACATTAGCAATACTATAAATGAAATAAAACCCCAATTACTTAAGGAATCATCACTTATTAAAAATTTACCTTTTAATATGTTAAATATGCGCTCTTTTATTTTTGCCATTTACGCTAGTGTTGCAATTCTAAGCTTTGCGCTTCTTGCACGGTTATTCTCTTTAATTTCTTTTGAACTTGGTATTATTAGTTTTCCCACTTTTTTCATAGGAACTTTAATATTTCCAAAAAAATCTTTTTCAGGCTGCCCTTCAAACAAACCATCTCTTATAAACCGCTTCACTAACCTATCTTCTAAAGAATGGTATGAAATTACACTCAACCTTCCATCTTCATTTAATATTTCAGGTATTTGAAGTAGAAATTCTTTCAACACTTCTATCTCCTGATTTACTTCAATCCTAATTCCTTGAAAAATTTGAGCCAACACTTTGTGCTCTTTTGCTTTTGGAATAAATTGTTCTAATACTTCTTTTAATTGAAAACTTGTTTTTATAGGTCCTTCTGAACGCTTTTCAATAATTTTCTTTGCAATAGCTCTTGCATTTCTTAATTCTCCATACTGAAACAACACATTGCTAATTTGCTCCTCATCGTAATTATTAACGACTTCAAATGCCGACAAACCAACAGATTGATTCATTCTCATATCCAATTCCGCATCAAAACGAGTTGAAAACCCTCTTTCAGCTTCATCAAATTGATGTGACGAAACACCTAAATCAGCCAACACACCATCTACCTTCTTCACACCATAAAAACGCAAGTATCTTTTTATAAATCTGAAATTTTGAGGTATCAACGTAAATCTTGAATCATCAATACTATTTCGCTGCGCATCTTCATCTTGATCAAAAGCAAACAGCTTTCCCGCTACGCCTAAACGACTCAAAATCTCCCTAGAATGACCACCGCCACCAAACGTAACATCTACATACACTCCATCAGGCTTAATATTTAAACCATCAACACTCTCCTTCAACAATACTGCGTAGTCTCATTCAAGTCAAATAGCAAAGTAGAAAGGTTGATGT
>CBDUAL010000140.1:0-7582 GCA_965365125.1 uncultured Lutibacter sp. | reverse complement strand
TTTGGGAATTTTGGAAGTTTTTAAGCCCTGGATTGTATGAAAATGAACGAAAAGGGGCCAAAACATTTATTGTAATCTCTTCATTTTTGTTTTTTATAGGGGTATTATTTGGTTATTATATAGTTACACCATTATCTGTAAATTTCCTTGGAAACTATTCTATAAGTGATTTAGTTGAGCGTAATATTAAAATTGGATCGTATATTTCATTGGTTCGGTCTTCTGTTTTAGCTTCAGGATTAATTTTTGAATTGCCTATTATTATATATTTCTTGTCAAAAATGGGGTTAATAACTCCCGATTTTCTAAAAAAATACAGAAAACACGCTTTAGTTTTAGTCCTTGTTTTATCAGCAATTATAACTCCTCCAGATATTATTAGTCAAATAATTGTAGCTATACCAATTCTTATTTTATATGAAATAAGTATTTACATTTCTAAAATGGTAGTAGAACCTGAACAAAAAAAACAACGAAAAAAGAAGATTTATTTTTATATCATCAGCCTTGTTTTTTGTGGAGTGGCTATTTGGCTATTTTTTAATTACCCAGCAATCTGGACATTTCTAAAAGAGTTATTCGGTGGTTAATATGGTACAAAAAATATACTTATTAGTTTTAAATCATATGAGGTTAATATTTCAAGAATTGTAGAAAAAGTGAACTTAAAAGAAGTAAAGAAAATGCCTAATCAAGTAGAAGAATTTAATGCTTATCGTGAAAAAATGAACGATAAGATTTTATCAGAAGATCATAAAATAATCAAACGAATTTTTAATTTAGATACCAATGCCTACAAAGCAGGTCATTTAGATGTGAAAACAAAAGAACTATTAGGTTTGGTTTCTTCAGCCGTTTTACGCTGCGATGATTGTATAAAATACCATCTAGAAACCTGTTTTAAAGAAGGTATTACAAAAGAAGAAATAATGGAAACACTATCTATTGCTACTTTAGTTGGCGGCACCATAGTAATTCCTCATTTACGAAGAGCTTATGAATTTTGGGAAGTATTAGAATTAAATGCACAACAATAAAATTCATAACAAACTAATAGCCTAACCCTTTTACATTCAACACAAACAACAACTAAAAATGATATTAAGAGCTGAAAATATAAAGAAAAAATACGGAAGTAGATACGTTGTAAAAGGTATTTCACTGCAAGTTGAACAAGGTGAAATAGTTGGTTTATTAGGTCCAAATGGAGCTGGTAAAACCACTTCCTTTTATATGATTGTTGGAATGATTAAACCTAATGAAGGTCAAATTTATTTAGATGATAAACCCATTACTAATTTTCCAATGTATAAAAGAGCACAGCAAGGTGTTGGTTATTTAGCGCAAGAAGCTTCTGTTTTTAGAAAACTTTCTGTGGAAGACAATATTATGTCGGTATTGCAATTTACAGATCTTTCAAAAGCCGATCAAAAACGAAAACTAGAATCGTTGATTGATGAATTTAGTTTAGGGCATGTACGTAACAATAGGGGTGATTTACTGTCTGGAGGTGAACGTAGAAGAACTGAAATTGCACGTGCATTGGCATCAGATCCTAAATTTATTTTATTAGATGAACCATTTGCAGGAGTTGACCCAATTGCGGTTGAAGACATACAAAGTATTGTAGCGCATTTAAAAGATCGAAATATTGGAATTCTAATTACCGATCATAATGTACAAGAAACATTGGCCATTACCGATAAAACCTATTTAATGTTTGAAGGTGGAATTTTAAAAGAAGGAACACCTCAAGAATTAGCTGAAGATGAAACAGTTAGACGTGTGTATTTAGGTAAAGATTTTGAATTGAAAACACGAAAGTTTTAATACAATTTATCAAACCTAACAGGTTTTAAAAACCTATTAGGTTTACTTTTTATTTATTACTTTTCTTCTTTGTTACCAAATTTTAATCATTAACCTTTTTTCAAACAATATGGAATACAATAAGTTATTTATTAAAATTAATAATGGTCTACAAGAATTTCATAATTTAGAATAAGTAGCAAATGATATTCCAGAATTAGGGAAAGTAAACCCAAATAAGTTTGGGGTGCACCTAACTACAGTTAGCAAAAAACAGTTTGGTTTTGGCTATGCTCATGAAAAATTTTCTATTCAAAGTATCTCAAAAGTATTGGCGTTAACATTAACCTACACTTTAGAAGATGAAAGTTTATTTAAACGGGTAGGTGTTGAACTTTCTGGCATACTATTTAATTCTTAATTTCAACTAAAAGCTAAAAACGGAAACCCTAGAAATCCGTTTATAAATGCTGGGGGTAATAGTTATTTCTGATGTATTTTTTGGTTATTTAAAAAACCCAAAATAAAATTTTATAAAAGTTGTACAGCAAGTAGCTGGAAATTCATAAATTTCATTTTGTGAAAGAATTGTAACCTCTGAAAAATCACGTAGTTTTCGTAATATGGCACTCGCTAATTTAATGAAATCCATCGGAAACATAAAAAATAACATAGATGAAGTCATGGATTTTTATTTCAATTTATGTTCTATTAAAATGACATGCAAAAAGTAGGCTTGCCTTGTAAAATTGGAATTGGCGCTGTTTAGTTGCCATTCATCCAAAAAAATATAGCATAGCTGTTTGGAGTTCTAAACTTAATAAAAAAGAGAATTCTAACAAAGGAATTGAATTCTTAGAGCGTTTTACTTCTGAAACAAAAATTTCTATATTTTAAATTGTTATCTCTTAGACTCTATAAAAACATTGACTTATTAATAAGCAATTGTATAAAATCTAGTAATATATCATTTAATTTTTTTCTTTTAACATTGGCACAAATCTAAAATCGCCCAATTCATGTTTTTCAAAATCTGTTTCACTTTTTCTAATAAAAAGCGTCATTGTTTGCACATCGTCACCAACAGGTATTACAAGCCTACCTCCTATTTTTAATTGAGCCAATAATGGGTTTGGAACAAAAGGCGCACCTGCAGTTACTATAATTCCATCAAAAGGAGCTTCAGCAGGTAAACCTTTGTACCCATCTCCAAAAATTAAAGCTTTTGGTTTGTAATTTAATTTCTGTAAAAATAATTTAGTTTTTCTAAAGAGTTCTTGCTGACGTTCAATAGAAAATACTTTAGCACCCATTTCAATTAAAACCGCCGTTTGATAGCCTGAACCTGTACCAATTTCAAGTATTTTACTTCCTTTTTCCACTCTTAATAGTTCACTTTGATAAGCAACGGTATAAGGTTGAGAAATGGTTTGGTCTGCAGCTATAGGAAATGCTTTGTCTTGGTAAGCAAAATCTGCAAAACTAGAATCTAAAAATAAATGTCTTGGAATATTGCCTATGGCTTCCAATACTTTTTTATCAGTAACTCCTTTAGCTATAATCGTTTTTACTAATTGATTTCTAAGTCCTTGATGTTTGTGGGTATCTTTCACTAATAATTAAAATTTGAGGTGCTAAAAATAACAATAAATGCCTAAAGATTCTTATTTTTGCTAACATAAAAAATAAAAGTATTATGATGATTAAAGTTGGAGTTTTAGGTGCAGGCCACCTTGGTAAAATTCATTTAAAATTATTAAAGCAATCTGAAAAATATGAATTGGTTGGATTTTATGATCCTATTAAAGAAAATGCAGCAAAAGTTTCAGACGAATTTGGGTACAAAGCATTTGATACTATTGAAGCTTTAATTAATGCTGTTGATGTTGTAGATATTGTTACACCTACCCTTTCACACTTTGAGTGTGCTAAACAAGCTATTTCTAAAGGAAAACATATTTTTATTGAAAAACCAATTACCAAAACGGTAGCTGAAGCTGAAACTTTAATTGAACTTTCAAATAAGCATAACGTAAAAGGACAAGTGGGTCATGTTGAGCGTTTTAACCCTGCATTTACTGCCGTAAAAGATGCGATTAAACAACCAATGTTTATTGAAACACATAGATTAGCGGAATTTAATCCAAGAGGAACTGATGTACCAGTGGTTTTAGATTTAATGATTCATGATATTGACGTTATTTTAAGCGTTGTAAAATCAAAAGTAAAAAATATACACTCTAGTGGGGTCTCAGTAATTAGTGAAACACCTGATATTGCAAACGCTCGTATTGAGTTTGAAAATGGTTGTGTTGCTAATTTAACAGCAAGTAGAATTTCATTGAAGAATATGCGTAAATCTCGTTTTTTTCAGAAAGATGCTTATATTGCAGTTGATTTTTTTGAAAAAGCAACCGAGGTTGTTAAAATGAAAGATGCACCTGAACAACCTGGAGATTTTGATATGGTTTTACAAAATGCTGAAGGAATTAAAAAACAAATTTATTTTGAAAACCCAACTGTTGAAGCCAACAATGCTATTTTAGATGAATTAGAAACATTTGCTGATGCTATTAATAACAATACAACGCCTATCGTTTCTTTAACACAAGGAACTGATGCATTAAGAGTTGCACAACAAATAATTGATAACTTTTAATTTTTTTTGGAATCATGAATCCTAAAGTGACAACAGCACATACTAGAGGAGATGCTGAAATTTTTAAAAATCCTTTCTTAGAACGTTTAACTAAAACATTGTTACGCTCTAATATTATGGTGTACGGAACTGTTGTGCTACTTTTAATTTATAATGCGTTGTACATAAAAAACATTCCTGTAAATACATTTATAGGTTTCTTTATTTTTGCGTTGTTCTTTTGGACATTAGCCGAATATTTGTTGCATCGCTTTTTATTTCATTGGATTAATGAAAATAAATTTGTGCAACGTTTTCATTTTGCAATGCATAGTTCTCATCATTTATATCCTAGAGATACCGAACGTTTATTAATACCTCCTAAAGAAAATTAAATAAATTTTAAAGCAATGAAAAATATAGCTATTATTGGTGCTGGTACAATGGGGAATGGTATTGCGCATGTATTTGCACAACATCATTTTAAGGTTCATTTAATTGATGTTTCTCAAGAAGCGCTAACTAAAGGATTGGCTACTATTGCTAAAAATTTAGATCGACTTGTTCTGAAAGAAAAAATTTCTGAAGCTATAAAATCACAAACATTAAACAATATTTCAACCTTTACAAGTATTACTAAAGGTGTTAAAGAAATTGATTTAGTAGTTGAAGCTGCTACTGAAAATGAAGACTTGAAATTGAAAATTTTTAAGCAATTAGATGAAGAAGCTCCAAAATCTGCAATTTTAGCTACAAATACATCTTCTATTTCTATTACTAAAATAGCCGCAGCAACAAACAGACCCGAAAAGGTAATAGGAATGCATTTTATGAATCCTGTACCTATTATGAAATTGGTTGAAATAATTAGAGGGTACAGCACTTCTAATGAAGTTACACAAAGCATAATGAAGCTTTCAGAGGAATTAAATAAAGTGCCTGTTGAAGTTAATGACTACCCTGGTTTTGTTGCCAATAGAATTTTAATGCCAATGCTTAATGAAGCTATTGAAACATTGTATAACAGTGTTGCAAGTGTTTATGAGATTGATACTGTTATGAAATTAGGAATGGCACATCCAATGGGACCATTACAACTTGCCGATTTTATAGGACTAGATGTTTGTTTGTCTATTTTAAATGTGATGTACAACGGATTTAAAAACCCAAAATATGCCCCTTGCCCATTATTGGCGAATATGGTACAAGCTGGTAAATTGGGAGTGAAATCTGGTGAAGGTTTTTACGATTATTCTAAAAATAGAAAAGCTGAAATTGTTTCGAAACAATTTAGTTAGATTTTAAATATATACTAAATTAATTATTTAAAATTTCATCAAATCATTTTGATATTAAAACAAAAAGAAGCTATCAAATAAATATATATTTCGTCAGCCTGAACTTGATAATTTTTAACAACAACTAATTATCAGTATGATGAGCTTCTGAATCAAGTTCAGAATGACGAGTGTTTATTCTTTTTAATAGCTAATTTATTTGTATGCTTCTATAAATATTTCAGGAAAAAATCCATCATATCTTCTTTTAAATCATAATGCATCTTAACAAAAACTTTCATTTCATCTTTTAAAAGCACTTGTCTTTCGTGAAATTTAACTTCTGAATTACTATCGTATTTTGCTTGCGCTATTTCCCTTTTTTTCATTCGAATCCTATGTCTCAGATGGCCCATAACTTCTCGCTCTCGTATAATTTTATTTTGAAAAGGCTCTAATTGTCTCATTACATCATTTCCCATGTTTCGTATGGCTACATGCTCTAATTTTTCCTCAAAATAATCCATTTCACCTTCTTGAAACTTTAACTCTCTTTTCCATACTTCAAGATTGAAGTTTAAATCACTTAAATACAATAACTGACTCTCCATAGTTGGTTTGGTTTTAAAATTATATCTTAAATTTCTAATTTTTATTTGAAAATTTAGCTGATATAAATCATAAAAATAGAAATCTCTAAAAGTTTGTTTTTTTAATGCATGAAAAAAGCGTTTTAAAAAAAATTAAAACGCTTTAAAAATTAGTGAATATTATTTCCTAATTATTTCCTTCTTCTTTATCTTCTTTCTTTGATGTTTTATTCCAAATTTTAATTTCATCATCCAAAGTAACTCCATCTAAAATTTCAACATTAATACCATCAGAAATACCTAATTCAACATCACGTTTTTCAAATTCTTGATCTCCGATTTTCACTTCAACATAAGGTGTTTCTGTTTTTTTATCAAATTGTAATAAAGCTTCTTTAATAGATAAAACACTGTCTTTTGATTCTAATACTATATCGGCATTGGCACTATAACCAGCACGAACATAAAACTCGTTATCTAAGGTCACATCTCCTTTAATCTTAAACTGTACAGCTCCGTTTTCTTCGGTTCCTTTAGGTGCAATAAAATTTAATTTTGCAGGATATTTCTTTTTCTCAATAGCTCCAAGTGAAACTTCTAAAACCGTTCCATTTTTAATCTTCCCAACTTCAGCTTCATCAACCTTTCCTTCAAAAATCATTTTAGTCATATCGGCAATAGTTGCAATAGTAGTACCTGCATTAAACGTATTACTTTCAATAACCTGTGTACCTTTTCTAACAGGAATTTCTAAAATAGTACCTGCAATTTCAGCTACTACAAAAGTATTAGCTGTTTTCCCCATACCAGAGGTTGAACCTTTTTGTATAATTTGCAAATTATTTTTTGCGTTGTTTAACTCTTGTTTCGCACTTTCAAAATTTAATTCAGTAGTTTCAAATTCTTGTCTTGAAATTACACCTTTTTCAAACAGTTGTTTATTTCTTTTATATAAAACATCCGTATTTTCATAACGTAACTTTGCTGTTTTTACATTTCCAGAAGCACTGTTTAACGATTGTACATTAGGAACCACACGAATGGTTGCAATTAAATCGCCCACTTCAACTTTTGCGCCTTCTTCCACATAAATTTTCTCAATAATCCCTGATACTTTAGGTTTAATTTCAGCTTCTTCTAAAGGTACAACTTTACCAGTAGCTACCGTTTTTTTAACAATATTTGTTTTAAAAGGCATTTCAGTTTCATATTGAATAGGTGATTTACTATTCTTTGATCCAAACCACGCTAAAACCGCGATAAGTGCT
>CBDUAL010000139.1:0-7628 GCA_965365125.1 uncultured Lutibacter sp. | reverse complement strand
TCAAGGTCATTTAAGTCATATTGAATGTCGACATTATAGAAACCTATCATTGCTTCATGCTTATTGGCCAGTTTCCTGTAACGTGTTTTCCAGTCGCTTAATTCCAGGTCGCCAACACGCATTCCATTTCTACCAGTTTTATCCATGTAAGTTGGACCAATACCTTTTAAAGTAGATCCAATTTTTGCTTTTCCTTTGGAAGCTTCACTAGCAGCATCTAATAAGCGATGTGTTGGTAAAATTAAATGCGCTTTTCTTGAAATTAACAATTTAGATTTAAAATCTAAATTGAATTTTGCTAAGTTGTCAATTTCTTTTTGAAAAATTACAGGGTCAATTACAACTCCGTTTCCAACAACATTTATGGCATTTTTATGGAAAATACCTGAAGGAATTGTGTGTAATACATGTTTGTGACCATCAAAAATTAAAGTGTGACCCGCATTTGGACCACCTTGAAAACGTGCTATGATATCATATTTTGAGGTAAGGACATCTACAATTTTTCCTTTTCCTTCATCTCCCCATTGTAGTCCTAATAATAAATTTACAGCCATTGCTTAATATAATGTTAATTGATTTTTTGTTTTTTTGTTCCGTAGAAATTTAGTGAATGATTGTGGATATCTATATTAAATGTTTCCTCAATCGTTTTTTTTATAATTTGAACTCTTGGATCACAAAATTCGATGACTTCACCAGTATCGGTTAAAATAACATGGTCATGTTGACGGTCGAAGTATGATTTTTCGTAATGTGCCTGATTTTGTCCAAACTGATGTTTTCGAACCAAACCACATTCCAATAGAAGTTCTATGGTATTATAAAGAGTAGCTCTGCTAACTCTGTAGTTTTTATTTTTCATTTGAATATATAGTGATTCAATATCAAAATGATCATCTAAATCATATATTTCTTGTAAAATGGCAAATCGTTCTGGAGTTTTTCTATGACTATTTGTTTCCAAATATTTCACAAAAACACTTTTAACAATCTTTTGATTATCAGCACCCATAATGTTATAAAAATTGAGTCATAAAAACTATCATCGCAAAGTTAAATTTAATTTTCAATTAAAAGTATGTTACATGTCATATTTATTAACTTTAATTGTGAATAAAGTTAGTGTTTGTATATTCTTTCAACATTGTTAACTCCTTTAATCTTTTTAATGCTATCACTTAATTTTTGTAGTTGAGATTTATTTTTTACGCTTAGTGTAATATTACCTTCAAAAACACCATCATTACTAGAAATATTAAGTCCATGAATATTTACACTCATATTTTTTGAAATAACTCCAGTAATTTCATTCACCATTCCTACGTGATCTACTCCATGAATTTTAATAATTGCTTTAAATTCTTGTTTTGTTGAGTCAATCCATTTTGCTTTTAAAATTCTATAAGCGTAATTAGCTTGTAAACTAATGGCATTTGGACAATCTTTTTTATGAACTTTTATACCATCATTTATAGTTATAAAACCAAAAACTTTATCTCCAGGAATAGGGTTACAACATTGAGATATTTTATAATCTAAACGCTCTTCTTCTTTTCCAAAAACTAAGGAATCGTAATTTTCAGTAACTTCATCTTTATCAATTAAAGAGGTGTTTTTTACGTTTCTTTTTATTCTATTTTTAAAGAAACTTACAAAAGAATTGTTTCGTTGAGATGCAAATTCTTTCAATTGATTGTTGTCAATTGAGCCTATTCCCATTCTGTAAAACAAGTCTAAACTTGTTTTTAGTTTAAAAAATACAACTAACTCATTTACAGCTTTTTCACTTAAAGTTATTTTTAAGTGTTTTAATTTACGTATTAAGATTTCTTTTCCTTCTTCGGCTATTTTCTTTTGATCTTCTTTTAGTGCATTTTTTATACGTGCTCTTGCTCTTGCAGTAACAACAAACTCTAACCAACCTACATTTGGTTTTTGATTTTTAGCCGTAATAATTTGAACCTGATCACCACTTTTTAATTCATGACTAATTGGTTTTAATTTACCGTTTACTTTTGCGCCTCTACAATTCATACCAACTTGGGTGTGTATAGAAAAAGCAAAGTCTAATGCAGTTGCATTTTTAGGTAAGGCTTTTAAATCTCCATTAGGCGTAAAAACAAAAATTTCTTTTGAATATAAGTTCAGTTTAAAATCTTCAACAAAATCTATGGCATTTGAGTCGGAGTTTTCAAGTGATTCTTTAATTTTATTTAACCAATCATCAAGGCCACTCTCAGCCTCTTCTTTATTTTTATATTTATAATGAGCTGCATACCCTTTTTCAGCAATTTCATCCATTCGTGAGGAACGAATTTGAACTTCAACCCATTTACCTTCCGGTCCCATAACTGTGATATGAAGAGATTCATATCCTGTAGATTTAGGTTGAGAAATCCAATCTCTTAATCTACTAGGGTTTGGTCTAAAATGATCTGTTACAATAGAGTATATTTTCCAAGCGTCAAATTTTTCTTCTTTTAGTGTTGAATCATAGATAATTCTAATGGCAAATTTATCATAGATTTCATCATAAGTTACTCCTTGTGAGAGCATTTTTTTACGAATAGAGTAAATAGATTTTCTTCGACCTTTTATAAGGTATTTGAAATTTTCAGCATCTAAAGATTCTTTTATAATGTTTGAAAAATTTTCAATATAAATACGTTGCTCTTCTTTACTTTGACTTATTTTATCTAAAATATTATAATACACAGTTGGTTCCGTGTATTTTAATCCTAAATTCTCAAGTTCAGTTTTAATATTGTAAAGACCAAGTCTGTGTGCTAAAGGGGCATAAATATATAGTGTTTCAGAAGAAATTTTTATTTGTTTGTCTTGCGGCATTGCACTCATAGTTTGCATATTGTGCAACCTATCGGCTATTTTAATTAAAATTACACGTACATCATCGTGTAGTGTAAGCAACATCTTTCTAAAGTTTTCAGCTTGTATTGAAGCGTCTTGTTCCTTATTTAAATGTGATATTTTTGTTAAGCCATTAACAATACGCGCTACGTTTTCACCAAATAAGGTTTCAATATCTTCTACGGTATAATCGGTATCTTCAACAACATCATGTAGTAATGCCGCAACTATAGAAGTGGTGTCTAAACCAATTTCATAAGCCACAATTTTTGCAACTGCAATAGGATGAAAAATATAAGGTTCGCCCGTTCTTCTGCGCTGATTTTTATGAGCTTCTAAAGCAATATCAAAAGCTTTGCGTATTTCTTTTTTATCATTTTCAGTAAAAGTTTGATACGCACCTTTAAGCAAATCTTTATATCGTTTTGCTATTTCCTTATTTTCTTCTTCTGTATTTAAAGTGTATGCCATCGCTTAAAAATACTATTTAAAATTTATTAAACAATTGATAACTATTTTTTTTTCAAATTTAGAACTCTTTGCAATAAAGTAGGGTGAGAATAATGAATTTTAACGTATAATGGGCTAGGTGTTAAATTACTCAAACTATTTTTAGACAATTTTTTTAATGATGTAATTAATGGTTGTGCTGCAAAATTATTTTTTGCATAATCATCGGCTTGGTATTCAAATTTACGAGATAAAGCATTCATAAATAAACTGGTTACTTCAGAAATAGGGCTGTACAAAATTCCGAAAGCAATTAAGCCAATATGAAAACTAGGTGTTGCAACACCTAATGCGTTTGAAAGTAATTCGTTTCCAATAAATATAGACAAAATGTACAATGTTAGTCCGGTAATAAACACTGAAAGCGTTAAATTATATAAAATGTGTTTCTTTTTATAATGTCCAACTTCATGCGCTAAAACAGCTACAATTTCATCTGTTTCCAAATCATTTATCAGCGTATCATATAACGTAATTCGTTTTTGAGAACCAAAACCAGAAAAATAGGCATTGGCCTTCGTTGATCGTTTTGAACCATCAATTACATAAATGTTATCAAGTTTGAAGCCTATTTTTTTTGCAAAATTTTCAATGGCTGTTTTAAGTTCACCATCTTCAAGAAGCGTTTGTTTATTAAATAATGGGACTATTAATTTTGAATAGAACATATTCATAAACACGCTAAAAACAGTAACTAAGGCCCAAGCATATAGCCAAAAGTTGGAAGTTGTTAATTGGTAGAACCAAGAAATTAAAGCTAATATTCCACCGCCAATTATAGCAAGCATTCCCCAACCTTTAATTTTATCGATGAAAAACAACTTTTTTGTGGTTTTATTGAAGCCAAATTTTTCTTCAATTACAAATGTTTTATAATACGAAAAAGGCGTGTTTAATAAATCGCTTGCAAAAAGTATGATTCCGAAAAAAATAAGTGTAATTAATATGGGGTTATTTGTAAAACTTTTAGCAATAGAGTCAACATAAGCAAAACCATCAAAAACAAAAAACAACACTGTTGTTGTAATTGAAAATGAACTAGTTAATACAGAGAACTGATAATTAGTTTTTTTATAGTTTTGAGATTTAACGTATTCTTCTTCATTATAAATCCCTTCTAATTCCTGCGGAATAGGGGCGTTAAAATGTTTTGCATTAAGCGCGTCAATAAAAGTATCAAATAAGAATTTAACAATAATTATTGCTATTAAAATATAAAAAATGGTTTGTGGAGTCATGTGTTGTTGTGGAAAGGTTTATGGGTTTAATGGTGTAATTGTTTTTTTTATCAGGTATTTAGTATCTACTATTTGATATCAAGTATTAAATAATTCCAAACTTCTAAAATCGTAAATCGTAAATCAGAAATCACAACTTTCGTTGTCTAATAGCTTCAAAAATAATGATAGCTGCACTTACCGAAACATTCATAGAATCTATAGCGCCACGCATTGGAATGATAATGTTTTGAGTTGTATTATTTAGCCATTCATCACTTAAACCTGTGGCTTCAGTACCTACAATAATAGCCGATGGTTCTTCAAAATTAATTGTTTGATATTCAACGGCAGCGGTTAAAGCAGCGCCATACATTTTAATTTCTTTGGCTTTTAAAAAATCAATAATTTCTGAAGTTGTTCCTGTTGCAATGGTTGTGGTAAAAACGCAGCCAACACTTGAGCGAATAATATTAGGATTGTAAATATCTGTTTTTGGATTTGCAATAAAAACAGCATCAATACCGGCAGCATCAGCAGTTCGTAAAATTGCTCCAATATTCCCCGGTTTTTCGGGTGCTTCAGCTATTAATATTAATGGGTTTTTATGTTTAAATTGGATAGATTTCAAACTTAAATCTTTACTTTTAGCAATCGCTAAAACTCCCTCTGTACTATCTCTTAATGCCATTTTTTTATATACTTCATTTGAGATTTCAATAATTTCAACTTCTGAAGATAATAAACTGTTTAAGGCTTCAAAATCTTCTTGATAAATAATTGAAGCATCGGCTAAAATAGTAATGATTTCATACCCACCTTTTAAAGCTAATGAAATTTCACGCAAACCTTCTATAAGAAATGTATTGGTTTTTTTTCGAAGGCGTGATTTTTCTTTTAGCTGAACAAGTTCTTTTATAAAAGAGTTTTGTGGGCTTGTAATTTGTTTAAACATTTGGCAAAAATACTATTTAAAAAGCTATATTTCTTCGGTTAAATGATAATTTATTAAAAGCAGTACAACTTTATTATAACCATCAATTCCGTGTTGTTGTTTGTTGGCTTTTAGAAAAGTATCATAAAAGATTTTGAAAAATTGTTCAGACCAGTTTTGGTACGATTGCCAAAATTTTTGACTGTTCTGAATATCCTTTAAAATTCCTTTATTTAAAGTAGTTTTTAATACTTCAAATTTTTCTGGTTGTTTTCTATAAATTTCAAATAAGCAGTATCGTAAAGCCATTAAGTAACCTGAATAATTTACATAGCTGTTTTTAGCGTTTGTAGCAGCTAAATAACCTATAAAATTTGCTTCTTTTTCAGAAGCAATTCCTAGTTGATGCGCAATTTCATGACAGCTTGTTGCAGCGTAATTATTCTTCGGAATTAAATAATTTACTTGTGCTTCATTTGTTAGCGGACTTAAATAGCCTGCAAAACCCATATAAGTTAAGGGTAAACTAAAAAGGGAACTTTTAATAGAAGTATTTTTATAATTGAATGCTGGATTTATTTTTTCTAATTCAGTATAAGCGTCTGAAGCTAATTTTTTTATTTCATTTTTACTGAATGGAGTGGCTACAATTAATGTATCGTTGTGTGTAATTGATGTATGAACAGAATTTATTTTAGTAATTAAAGTTTTAGTAAACTCAATAAGTTCGTCATTTGAATAAGCTGTTTTGTTAAAATTTAAACGTTCAAATAACGGAGTTCTAAAATAATTTAACCCCCAATTTAAGTGAAAAAAGAAAAAAACTATAGATAAAATAGCACCAGTTTTGAAAAAAGTTTTTTTTAAATTGAATTTTCTTTTTTTGGTTGCAATGAAGATAGATTTTAAAATATAAAAAATAAGAAAGGTATAAATAAAATCGCCAATTGAAAATGGCATCCAACCTAGTACAAACCGTAACAAATTAGAAATATAAATATACAATCCGTTTGAATAATATTTCTCAATAAAACTAGGGTATTGAGCCATAATTTGCACAAACGCCCATTGCATAACTAAAAGAATTGTTAATATTTTAGTTGTTTTTTCAACTTTCATTTTTCAAAAATAGGAAATAATTAATGAGAATTTGAAGTTTCTTAACTTATTAACAATAATGATACTTATTAACAAGAAATGTGTACAAATAAAAAACGAAAAATTTGTTAAAGCTGTGTTTTAAAAATTACATTTGTTTGCATAAAAAAACTCGAATCTAATTGTTTTTCTAAACAATATGTTTTTATATTGCAATCGAATTTAACGATTTTATATCGTAATCAGTACCTTAATAACCAACTATTTATAAAATTAATTGAGTGAAAAATTTACAGCCAACACCCGCTAAAAAGTTTAAAAAAAATTCGGTAATAAGTCTTGAGAAAGGAAAAATACCACCTCAAGCAATTGATTTGGAAGAAGCTGTTTTAGGAGCGATGATGATTGATAAAAAAGGGGTTGATGATGTTATTGATATTATTCACGATGAAGTTTTTTATAAAGAATCACATCAGTTAATTTATGAAGCTATTTATGCTTTATTTCAAAATACAGAGCCAATTGATTTATTATCAGTTTCTAACCAATTGCGAAAAACAGGAAATTTAGAAGCTGCTGGTGGTGATTTTTATTTGGTAGGCTTAACGCAAAAAGTATCTTCATCTGCACATATTGAATTTCACGCACGTATTATTCTTCAAAAATTTATTCAACGTAAATTAATCTCAATTTCTTCTGAAATTATTGAAGAAGCGTATGATGAAACAATGGATGTTTTTGATTTGTTAGACAATGCTGAAACAAAGCTTTTTGAGGTTACACAAGGAAACCTTAAAAAAGGATCTGAAGATGCTGAAGGGCTGGTAAATCAGGCGATTAAAAAGATTCAGGAGATTTCTAATAAAAGTGGAATGAGTGGTGTTGCCACAGGTTTTACACGTTTAGATGAGTTAACTTCTGGTTGGCAACCTTCAGATTTAGTTATTTTAGCTGCACGTCCTGGTATGGGAAAAACAGCCTTTGTAATGTCTATGGCA
>CBDUAL010000138.1:0-7642 GCA_965365125.1 uncultured Lutibacter sp. | reverse complement strand
ATATTACCTGCACCTAAGCTATGCCCCACATGGTAATAATCCATTCCATCACCATTATCAACATGGTATTTACCTCTTTTGTAACGCTCATTTATAACTAGTTTGTTTGTACTTTTTACCCAAACATCAATTCCGTAAGCATTTCCTTTTCCACGTAATTCTAATGCTTTTCCATACATTCTAAATGCTATTTTATCGTTTTCCCAAGCAAAATCATCAAAACGTTCCGGAACAAATCTTCCGTAAGTTTTAGAAGCTACTTCACTAGGTTTTCCGTTTTCTATTGCTAATTCAATAGCCGACCCTGCATTTAAAGATACCTGTACTAATACATTTTTTACAGTTGTATTTCCTGCATATTCTAATTGAAAAGGAACTTCTTTTTTAGATACTAATTCAATTATTTTAAAATTAGTTATCTCTAATTCTGGGTATTGTGCCGCTACTTTTTCCCAAGGAATTTCAACAACCTTTAACTCGTAATTTAAATCACTTTTGTTTTCAATTATTATTTTTTTGCTTGGACTATTCTCACAGGCAATGAAAATCATTATTAGTAACAATGAATAAATTAATGTGTTTACTTTAAGTTTCATATTTTCTATTTTTATTTAAATCTTTTATTTTTAGAATTTACCAACAAATATAGCTTGAAATGATTAATGGTTATTTTATTTTACACAAAAAAACGCTAATTTTAAAAGATTCTAAATTAAAGAGAATCATTTTAAAATTAGCGCCATCAAAACTTAAACTAAGTAACTATTTTTCAATGGTTAAATAAGTTCCTTTAAAACTTTGATTTATAACCATTACTTCAATTTCTTTATTAGTTCCTGAAGGAATTACTTCAATACTTGCTTTTCCGTTTGCCATACCAATAGCTTCACTCCCTGTAGGTGTTCCTTGACTTTTTAATAATTTTCCACCACTTAAACATTGAAAATAAACAACCTTTTCGTAATCTAAACAGCGCATTCCTTTTGAATCAACGGCAGTAGCTGTTGCCAAATAATTACCATTTTCTAATAATTTGTAAGACATTACTAAATCTTTAGCCGTGCCATTTTTTTGAAAACGGTAGTTTACAGCCAATGTATCTGAAACTTGGTTGCCAACAGTTGGCAGACCAACAGCAACTAACTTATTTTCGCCTTCAGTAAAGTTGATATCCCAAGTTAAACCAGATGCTGGAAACTTGTTAATATCGCGCTCTTTTTCACCTAAAAATTTATTGTTGTGGTAAAAAGCTACTTTGTTGCAGTTACTATAAACGCTTATGGTTCTGGCTAAATCTTTAGGTCCTTGACGTTCGGTCCAAGTATGAGATTCTATGTACGTAAAAGGTACATCACTCCAATAACTTTTAAATACATAAAATGCATCTTTCGGATTTCCATTACGGTCAACCAATCCTTTTTGATTCATGTAAGGAATGTCATTTTCAGGACGTAAAGGTGTTCCAAAATCTTTAAATGCCCATTGAATATTTCCTACAAAAGTAGAGTCCGTTTCTGAAATTCGTAAATGCCAGTCGAATAAATCAACAATATAGTTTTCGCTCCAATCACCAATTTGAGCAATATTAGCCACTTTAGTTTGTACAATAGCTTCTTCCCAACCATCAGCTTTAATTAAGCCTTCACCTGTAATAGGATTTTCAGAATGACGTCCAACGTGGCTTGACCCACCATATTCTGCATGTAAGAAATGATTGTATTCTTTTTTGTACTTATCAATTGCTTTTTGATAACTTTTATAACTTCCTGAATACCAGCCAGACCAAATTGATGGAGAAAAAACATCCACAATTTGTGATCCTTCATAATATTTTCTGATGGCCGTTTTACGTGCTGGATCTAATTTGTGCGAAAGGTCATTTAACTCTGTTAAAAACTCATTGATTTTTGCTCTATCATCACCACCTTCAAAATCTGGCAGCCAATAAATTTCATTACCTAAAGACCAAATAATAATACTTGGATGGTTGTAATTTTGTGCAATAATTTCGCTTAACATGTTTTTAGCGTTGGTTTTCCATGCATCATTTCCAACACCACCACGACACCACGGTAACTCGTCCCAAACTAATATCCCTAACTCGTCACAAGCTTTGTAAACTTCTGGATCTTGAGGGTAGTGTGCTAAACGAACAAAATTAGCGCCCATTTCTTTTATCAATTCCATATCTGCGCGGTGTTGTTTATTTGTCATTGCAGCGCCTACACCTGCATGTTCTTCGTGCCTATGTGTACCACGTAATAACAAACGCTTACCGTTTAAATAAAAAGGACCGTTCTTTACAAATTCAAACCAACGAAAACCTACTTTGTCTTCAACTTGATCTTTTACTTCATTATTTTCAACCAAAGAAACACTTACCGTATACAAGTTAGGGTTTGTGGTATCCCATAATTCAGGATTTACTATTTCATTAAATAAAATGGTAGTTACTGCTTCTGAAACAGGAACGTTTTGTGTTACTACTTCATCTCCTTTTGGGTTTAGCAAGCTTGCTTTTAAAATTAAATTTGTTGAATTTTCAACATTATTAAGTATTGCTTCAATAGTTAAACTTGCTTTATCATTTGAAACAGTTGGTGTTGTAATTTTTAAATTGGCAATGTGTGTATTTGGTTTAGTTACCAACCAAACATCACGTGTAATTCCTCCAAAAATAAAAAAGTCGCTTTTTTGAGAGGGAATAACTTCTGGATCGTACCCATTATCAACACGTACTAAAATTTCGTTCTCACCTGAATGAATAAATTTAGTAATATCAATTTCAAAACCAATATAACCTCCAATATGACCACCTGCTTGCTCACCGTTTACGAAAACTTTTGAAGTAATGTTAGCTCCTTCAAAATACAAAAAGTAGTTTTGATTAGGAACAACATTATTAATAGTCAATGTTTTTGCATACCAACTTGCATTTCTACGATAACCTGGTTCTAAATCTGTAGCATCAGTATTATTCCACGAATGTGGTAAGTTAATACTTTGCCATTCTTTAGCTTGTGTATTTGGAAATTCTTCTGAATCGTTTTCTAAATACGACCAATTTTCGTTGATATTGGTTTTACTACGCTCGGCTGCACCTTGATTAGCGCAAGAAATAATAATCCCTAATACCAATAAAAAGATTAATTTTTGAATTAAATTGAAATAATTGTGGGTTGAAATTTTCATTTATTTATTTATTTTTAAGATCTATCGAAATTTAAAGTGCTTTTTTCCTTAGTAATGCTTCTAAAAAATAGTAATCAGCATACGAAATTGGCTCATCAATTTCATCATTTTTTGGCCAGTTTCCTGTACTATGATTTAAAATAAAAGGGCCGTTCACTTTAGTGTCTAATATGTATTTAGAAGAGTTTAAATTGCCTAGTACTTTGTTTGAAAAGTCCAAATATACGATGTTTTTTGTAAATCCATATAATTCGTACAAAGCAGATGTTACAACTGCTGCCGCTGATGCATCACGCGGTGCGTTTGGAATTGCTGGATCATTAAAATCCCAGTATGGCACTCCATCTTCAGGCAAATTCTCATGTTCCATATAAAATTTAGCAGTAGCTTCAGCTTGTTTTAAAAACGCTGGGTTTTTGGTATAACGATATGCCATTGTATAACCGTAAATACCCCAACCTTGACCACGTGCCCAAGTTGACTCATTATTAAATCCTTGATGTGTTACTTTCATTTTTGCAACACCTGTTATTGTGTCATAAACAACCACATGATAAATACTATTATCTGGTCTGAAATGATTTTTTAGTGTGGTTATGGCATGTGTTTCTGCTATTTTATGATACGTACTATCTCCAGAAATTTTTGTTGCTTCAAACAACAATTCTAAGTTTAGCATATTATCAACAATTACTGGAAACTCCCAAATATCACTATTAAAATCCCAAGATCTTAAAGAACCCACTTTTTTATTAAAACGAGTACTTAACGTTTTGGCACTTTCAACAATAACATCTTTATAAAATTGGTTATCTTCCACTTTTAAACCTTCCCCAAAACTGCAATAAATTTTAAAACCCATGTCATGAGTTTTATCATTATATTTTTGGTTCTCCATTAAAGCGGTCCATTCTTTAGCTTTTTCTTTATATTTTTCGTCTCCTGTTAATTTATAAATTTGCCATAAACTACCCGGAAAAAAACCACTGGTCCAATCTTTAGAAGGCACCTTGTGAACTTCTTCAGGGTTTAAAGACATACTTCTAGGAAAACTTAAAGAGTCTACTTTATAATTTAAGAGTTTAACATATCTATTTTCTAAACCTTTTTCTGGATTGATACTTTTTTTCTTTTCAGAATTACAAGAAATAAGAAGCCCTACTAATAAAATAAGTAATTTAAAATGATGTTTTTTGTGCATAAAATTTAAAATTAAAAAGGTGATTTTTTATTGTGTTCATGGTGCGTTTTTAGCCCCTTTACACGTACTTTTAATAGTTCAAAAGTAATTTAAAATTTGAAAATAGAAATACAAAAAAGGGTATTCAAAAATACAAACCCTTATTAATAAAGGCTAAAAGGAACATATTGTTTGTTTACAATATCAAAATAAAGGTGGTTTAGCTTATTTATTCTTTTAACTAAAATTGGGTTTACAACTTTTATTTAAGTTGTAAACCCAATTAGTAATACATAGATATTTGTTATTAATATCTATAAAAATTTATTTAGTATCCAGAATTGTTTGGCAATAAATTAGGATTTCTTTGTAACTCATCAGCTGGAAGTGGTAAATAATAATCACGAGCTGCGCTAAAGTTAGGTTGAGGCTCAAGACCTGAAGGTCCAAAAACTTCATCACCCATTTCACGTCTCTTAATATCAAACCATCTTTTAAATTCAAATGCTAATTCCCATTTACGTTCTTCTAGCACCATTGTTCTAAATGCATCTTTAGAAAGACCTGTAGTAACATCTAAAGGATACATTGACATAGTTCCTGCTTGGTTTCTTGCTCTTGCTCTTACTCTATTTACATAACCATCAGCTTCAGTAGTACCAGGGGTAACTTCATTTAACGCTTCCGCAGCAATTAATAAAACTTCAGCATAACGCATCATTGCATAATTAAAACTTGACCCTCTACCGTTACCGTTAGATGTTAATCCTGGGAAACGTGTGTATTTTGCGATATAAGCACTTGCAATATTTCTAGAATCAAAATTTGGAAAGTTGGTAAAAGGCTCTACATTACCTTTAAAAATACCAATGGTATCTAAACTTACTGCTTTTCTATAATCTCTACCATCCCAAGTATTATATACTTCTACAGTTGGGGCAGCAACAGACCATCCGCCTCCAATTCCACCAGCTTCATTTCCTCTAATACCTGTTAAGGCAGCTTGGTAATCTTGCCCGTAATTTCCAGCTCTAAAACCGTTAAAATCTAACGTAAATAAAGCTTCATTAAGACCGCTTTGTTTATCCGCATTAAATAAATCTTGAAAATCATCAGCCAACACTAATCCAAATTTACCTTCATTTGAAATTACATATTTTGCTTCATCATAAGCTTTTTGATATTCACCCATGGTTAAATAAACTGAAGCTAAATATCCAGCCGCAGTAGCTTTTGTAGGCTTAGCTGTTGAAGGCTGCGTATCTGGCAACCATTTTTTTGCATATTCTAAATCTGAAATAATATTAGCATACACTTCAGCTTCAGGTGTTTTACTCATTTGAGCTGCATCATCAATATTAGATACAGGTGCATCTAAATAAGGTACGCCACCAAATAAACGCACTAAATTATAATAAGCAAATGCACGCACAAAATAAGCTTCAGCAGTAGCTGCATTTAATTGCGCTTCAGGAGCATTCACATTAGCTGCACCGGCAATAGCTTCGTTTGTAGCAGCAATTACTTGGTATGATCTTGGCCAAAATGCAGTAATCATTCCGTTATCTGCCTGAACTGTAAATCTATTATGATCAATTCTTCTTGCAGCAGTTCCAACATCTGCAATAGTTACCATATCACTTCTTAACATAAGAGGTAAGGATAATTTTCTTCCCCAATAGCCTTCTTCAGCCATGGTTCCAATAGCTCCATTTACAGCTGTTTGAACATCTGCAGGAGAGTTAAAAAAACCATCAGGAGATAATAAACCTACCGGTTCTTCTTCTAAATCTGAACATGCTACTCCTAAAAAGGTTAGCATTAAAAATATATATTTGAAATTTTTCATTGTTTTTTAAAATTTAAAGTTTAAACTAAAAGTTACAGATTTAATGTTTGGATAATTACCATACTCAAACCCATTATTCACATTGCTGTTTTGAGCTCCACTACTTTGGTAACTTGCCTCAGGATCGGTTCCTGGATAATCTGTGATAGTCCATAAATTTTGTGCACTTAAAGCTAAACGAAGATTTTGAATTCCCATTTTTTCAATTAAGCCAGCATCTAAGTTATACCCTAAAACTAGGTTTTTTAAACGTACATAAGTACCGTCATACACAAATCTTGAAGAAATTCTTTTTCCTCTAACTGCTGCTGAAGGAACGTTTGTATTTGTATTTGTTGGTGTCCAAGCGTTCAACGCTTCTGTTGTTGCATTTGCCCCTCCTGAAGCTAACTCTAAGAATGTGTAACTAAAAATATCACCTCCTACAGCTCCTTGAAAAAACACTCCTAAATCAAAATCTTTGTAACGGAATGAGTTGTTAAATCCAAATGTCCAGTCTTCATTAGGATCTCCAATTATTTTACGGTCATCAGTTGTAATAACTCCATCATCATTAATATCCGTAAATAATTCTTCACCTGGTGCATTATTAAAACTTGCAGTTCCTTCTGGAAGTGTTCCTCCTTGGTTTACACCTCTATATTCATAACCAAAAAACTGGCCAACTGCTTCACCTTCTCTTAAAATATGTGTTTCATCTTGTAAAAAGTGACCTGGAGCAGAATCTAAAAAGATGTCTTCACCTCCAATTAATTTTTTAACTGTATTTCTATTTCTAGAGAAGTTAAAATCTGTAGTCCAAGTAAAATCTTCATTTACAAAATTTCTAGTTGTTAAAGTAATTTCAATACCTTTATTATTAATCTCTCCAACATTTTTTAAAGCTGTAGAGTTTAAAAAACCAACATATTCAGGCGCTGAAGTATCTCCTAAAATTACGTCTTTTGTATCAATATTATAATAATCAAACGATACTGCAATTCTGCTATCAAATAACCCTAAATCTACCCCAATATTACTTTGGTATGAAGACTCCCATTTTAAATCTGGATTTGAAAGTTGATTTGGCACAACGGCCCCTACAGTTTCATCACCTACTACTGCATAAATATCTCGAAAACTAGCTAAAGATTGGTAAGGTGCTATTGATGGGTTTCCTGTAACACCATAACTAAGTCTTAATTTTAAATTAGATACTGTATTGTTATCTCTTAAGAAATCTTCATTTGAAATTTTCCACCCAAAAGCTCCTGAAGGGAAAAATGCGTATTTTTCGTTTTTAGCAAAGTTTGAAGACCCATCCTGACGTGCAGTAAACGTAAACAAGTATTTATCGTTATAATCATAATTTAGACGACCAAAAAATGACATAATTTCAGTTTCAGATAAAGATGATGAAGGAGTTAATGGTACTGCTCCTT
>CBDUAL010000137.1:0-7657 GCA_965365125.1 uncultured Lutibacter sp. | reverse complement strand
CGAGATACGGAACTGTGACTGGAGTTCAGACGTGTGCTCTTCCGATCTGAGAAGATTGGGCAAGGTTTCACGATTTAATCACACTAATGGATAGGAAAGTTGGGGAGTTGTTACAAGAATTAAAAGATAAAAATCTAGATGATAATACCATTGTGTTTTTCTATTCAGATCACGGAGGAATGTTATCAAGGTCTAAACGTTACCTGTATAATGTAGGAACACAAGTACCTTTTATAGCGTATTTTCCTGAAAAGTGGAAGCATTTAGTATCGTATCAACCAGGAAGCACTGAAGATGGTTTTGTAAGTTTTGTCGATTTTCCAAAAACCTTGCTATCTATCGCAAATTGTCCAGTTCCTGAGAAAATGCAGGGGAAAGTGTTTTTAGGAAAAGACAAGGAAGCAAAACCAAATTATGTTCATTTTTACAGAGACCGCATGTCTGAACGTTACGATTTTAATAGAGCCGTAACTGATGGTGAATATTATTTTATTCAAAATTTTGTTCCTCACAGACCAAGAGGTCGTTCTACAAGATATGGTTATACAGTGCAACAAAATTGGAGAGCAAACGAAGAAAGTTATGCTAATGGTAACTCAAATGCGGTACAATCACAATTTTATCAACCAAAAGAACCGATAGAATTGTTCAATACAAAAAAAGATCCTTGGCACATTAAAAGTATTGCTGAAGAAAATGAAAGCGTTGAAAAATTAGCAGAATTATCTAAAGAATTAGATAGATGGATGATTGAGATACGTGATATTGGTTGCATACCAGAACCAATGTTTCATGATTTAGTTGGCGAAGGTAAAAAGTACGCAACTATATACGAATATGCACAAAGTGATGCCTATGAAATAGAAAAAATACTACCTATTGCAAAACTTGCTGCACAGGGTTCTTTGGAGAATAAGAATGATTTTTTAGCTTTTATAGAAGATTCAAACCCAATTATTAGATATTGGGGAGCTTACGGTATTTTTAGAATTGCTCAAAATGATACAACAATTCAAGAAAAGTTAATTCAATCAATAGAAAAAGAGCCTATTCCTGTTAACAGACTTATAGCTGCACAAGCATTAGCATTATCTGGCGCTAAAGAAAAGGCTTTTAAATATTTGTATAAAGAAACTAAAAATGCGCGTGATGGTTATGTGTTTTTATTTGGTTTAAACGCGTTACAATATTCACATACCGATGAGTTTTTAACAAAGCAAGATTGGCTAGATTTTAAAGCGCAAACTTTTGAAACCGATGCTGCTGTAGATAAATTTGGGAAAGAATATAGTAAACGTATTATGAATGATGCTTTAGCGCTTTGGCCAAATAGAAGAGTAGTTGATTAACGAATCTAAAAAAATAATGCTACTAAAAAACCGCAATCCCTAACGGAGGGTGGTTTTTTTAATGTAATTTTTTTAAACTTCGTTAGTCAAAATAAAGACAGATTTACTAAAGAGAATCTCTGTCAATAAAATTAAAAGGTACTTTTACTTTACCTCTTTGTTTGTTTAAAATCATATTGGCTGCAGTTTGCCCCATCACTTTAAAATCGGTAGAAATTACAGTAATTCCTAATAGCTCTTTTAAAGGGGTGTCGTTGTATGAAATAATTCCAATATCTTGGCCTAGTTTATAATCAATTTCTCGTACTTGTTTTACAAGATCAACTAAATCGGCTTCTTCAATAGTAATAAATAAATCTCCTTTTTTTAACACCATATCATCATAAATTTCATCTAGCACTTCAAAATCAAGATTGTATTCTAAACAAAACTTTTTAAATCCGTGTAAAATTCTTCTTGGGTATGGATAAACTGCTTTTTCGTGATAAATTAAGATGATTTTCTCATATTTTTTTTGAATTTTAGGTAATGCTTCTTTAAGCGCATAATAAATATCATTTTCAAAATCTTGAACAACTTCAATAAAATTACCATCTATATTTTTACCAAACTTTGTGTTGTCTAATACAACTAATTTATTTCGAGGTATTTTTTTAACGGCATTAATAATATTTTGAGTAAAACTTAAATGTCTTTGATCTTCTGTTTTAAAATGAGGCATGATTATAAAATAATCATATACAGATTTATATTTCTCTAATAAATTTAAGAATAAGTTTTCTTCATAATGATAAATATGTAAATCGGTATGTGAATTAGCTCCAATACTTTCAATAAAATGGTTATAAGTTCTCATTTTATAGGAACTCAATTTATTTACTAAAAATAAGATATTCACTTTTGAAATTAATTTAGTGCGGGAAATGTAAAAACCCTTTCCCCGAATTGAAGTGATAATATTTCGTTCTTTAAGAATACTATATGCCTTTTCAACAGTATCTCTAGATAAATAAAACTCCTCACTAAACATATTTATTGAAGGAATTTTTTGATCCATAGTAAAGTTTCCAACAGAAATATTATGAATAATAGAATCAATAATTTGTTGGTACTTTGGAACCCTAGAATTTTCGTCAATTTTAATAAACTCCGTTAAGTCCATAATTTAGTTTTTCGAGATATAAAATAATTTACTTTGCACAAATTTAGTAAGTTTAATAGAATAAAAGTATTAAAATGGGTAATAAATAGTAAATAAAGTACACTAAACACTTAGTTGTCCTTAAATAGAGTAATTATCTAAGTTACAATAAATTTTAGGAGTGTAAAATTAGTTTTATAATTTATCATTTATTTTTTTAGTTTTAAAAAAAGGAACTGCTATACGGTGCACTGTGTTAGGTAGTTGGGCTAAAAAAAGAGATGTGTAACAGTTAAAGTTTCTTTTTTAGGTGCAAATTTACGTTTAAAAATAAATTTTATTAACACTTATGCTTTGTGTGTGTGTATTATATTTGGGTAAGTAGTTGATTATTAATAGTTTATTTATATGTTTTGATTGGAGGTTTTATTGGATACTAGTAAATTAATTTCATACGGTATAGTACAGGATACAAAACTCTTAAAAGTGGTATATTTTTGAGATTACTAAAAAGCTAACTAAAACATAAAACAAAAATGAAAAGTTTTAAATACGTAGATTATTTATGGGACCCAGATCGGGCAGCTCAACTTGAAGACAATCAAGTTGATTTATTTTTATATAGATCAAATATTTTAGGTGCAGATTTAAGAATTACTAATTATGGAGGTGGGAATACCAGTTGTAAAACAATTGAAGTAGATCCTTTGACGAATGAGGAAGTTGAAATTATGTGGGTTAAAGGTTCAGGAGGAGATATTGGAACTTTAAAAAGATCTGGAATAGCAGGGTTGTATACGAAGCGTTTAAGAGACTTGAAAAATGTTTATGGAGGTTTGCATGATGAAGATCGTATGGTAGGTTTGTTCAATCATTGTATTTATGATTTAGATAGTAAAGCACCTTCAATTGATACACCTTTGCATGGCTTGTTACCATTTGCACATATAGATCACTTACATCCAGATGCATTAATAGCTGTTGCAGCTGCTGAAGATAGTGAAAAAGTAACCAAAGAAATTTGGGGAGATACTATGGGGTGGGTGCCTTGGCAACGTCCTGGTTTTGATTTAGGATTGCAATTAGAAAAATGTTTAGAAGAAAATCCTGGAATTAGAGGTATTGTATTAGGTTCTCACGGATTATTTACTTGGGGAGATACCTCTTATAACTGTTATATAAATAGTTTAGAAGTAATTGAAATGGCTTCTGAATATATTGAGAAAAAAATCAACGAAAAAGGAAGTGTTTTTGGAGGTCAAAAATTAGAAAGTTTACCAAAAGAAGCACGTTTAGAAAAAGCTGCTCAAATAATGCCTTTATTACGTGGTTTATGTTCTTCTGAAAACAGAATGATTGGACATTTTTCCGATAATGAAGTGGTAATGGAATATATAAATAGTAATGATTTAGAAAGATTAGCTCCAATGGGAACTTCTTGTCCAGATCATTTCTTAAGAACAAAAATTCAACCATTAGTTTTAACATTAAGCAAAGATGAAGATTTAGCCGATTCTGATGCGATCTTAAAAAAGTTAACACCTGCTTTTGAGGTATATAGAGCAGAATATGCGAACTATTATAATACGTGTAAAAAAGACAATAGTCCTGCAATTCGTGATGCAAATCCAGTAATTATAATTTACCCAGGAGTTGGTATGTTTAGCTTTGCAAAAAATAAACAAACAACACGTGTGGCTAGTGAGTTTTATATCAATGCTATTAATGTAATGCGTGGAGCTGAAGCAATTACTTCATACACTTCATTACCAAGACAAGAAGCATTTGATATTGAATATTGGTTGTTGGAAGAAGCGAAGTTATCTAGAATGCCAAAAGAGCTTCCATTATCGCGAAAAGTTGCTTTGGTAACTGGTGCGGGAGGTGGAATTGGAAAAGCAATTGCCGATAAATTAGCTGCAGAAGGAGCAAATGTTGTTTTAACTGATATTGCTAAAGATCGCTTAATTGAAGCCAATGCAACTTATAAAAGTGATGTTGCTACTTATGCCGTATGCGATGTAACTAGTACAACATCTATGAAGGCTGCTTATGAAAAAGCAATTTTAGAATTTGGAGGAGTTGATATTGTGGTGCATAGTGCAGGTTTGGCAATTTCAAAACCATTGGAAGAAACCACAGATAAAGATTGGAATATATTACAAGATATTTTAGTGAAAGGTCAGTTTAATTTAGCAAAGCAGGCTGTAGCTATTTTACGTAAACAAAATTTAGGAGGTGATTTTATTTCTATTGCTAGTAAAAACGGATTGGTTTCTGGTCCAAATAACGTAGCTTATGGTACTGCAAAAGCAGCACAACAACATATGGCACGTTTGTTAGCTGCAGAATTAGGTGGAGATAAAATTAGAGTAAATACAGTAAACCCTGACGGAGTTATTGTTGGAAGTAAAATATGGGAAGGTGACTGGGCTGAAGGAAGAGCGAAAGCTTACGGAATTACAGTTGAAGAGCTACCTGCTCATTACGCAAAAAGAAATTTATTAAATGAAATTATATACCCAGAAGATATTGCCAATGGCGTATTTTCTTTAGTTGCAATTTTAAATAAAACTACTGGAAACATTATTAATGTTGATGGTGGTATGGCAAACGCATTTGTGCGTTAGCGCATCTATTTGAATTGCAGTAAGCTACCGTAAGCTAGTATGAAGTTTGTGGGGGTTTTTGAAACTGAAAAATATTATAAAAATGAAAATACAAGAAGAACAAATTCAAATTGAAAACCAAAAGGACTTAGCATCACATGTTGAGAGTTTAGATTTTTTATCAAACAAGTTAACAAAGCA
The DNA here is from genome assembly GCA_965365125.1 of uncultured Lutibacter sp. Classification (GTDB taxonomy): domain Bacteria; phylum Bacteroidota; class Bacteroidia; order Flavobacteriales; family Flavobacteriaceae; genus Lutibacter. The sequence continues at coordinate 2,357 of CBDUAL010000137.1, read as the reverse complement.
AAACTACGATGTAAATTCAATTATATCAAAATTAGCTGATTTTCAGGTAGCTATTCCAAGTTGGGCATTAGGAGCAGGTGGAACTCGTTTTGGACGTTTTTCATATTTTGGAGAGCCGTCAAATTTAGAGCAAAAAATTGAAGATGTAGGTATCATACATTCACTAACAAAAACTGCAGGTGCGGTTTCTTTACACATTCCTTGGGATGTTCCTGAAGATTATACAGCTATTAAAGAAGTAGCCAATTCATTAGATATTAAATTTGACGCTGTAAATTCAAATACATTTCAGGATCAAAAAAATGCAAAAGAAAGTTACAAGTACGGTTCATTAAGTAACGTAAGTCAAGCAGTTCGTGAGCAAGCAATTCAACACAACTTAGACGTTATAAATATTGGAAATAAATTAGGTTCAAAAGCATTAACAGTTTGGTTAGCAGATGGTTCTTGTTTCCCTGGTCAAAATAATTTCCAAACAGCATTTCAAAATACACAAGATAGTTTAATTGATATTTACAAAGGTTTACCACAAGATTGGAAAATGTTAATTGAATACAAACCTTATGAGCCAAACTTTTACAGTACTGTAATTCAAGATTGGGGAGCTTCATTAATGTTAGCAAACGGATGTGGAGATAAAGCGTATACATTAGTTGATTTAGGACACCATTTACCAAACAGTAACATAGAGCAAATTGTTTCAATTTTACAATTAAAAGGTAAATTAGGAGGTTTCCACTTTAACGATAGTAAATATGGTGATGATGATTTAACAGCAGGAAGTATTAAGCCTTATGCATTGTTCTTAATTTTTAATGAATTAGTGTATGGAATGAAAAATAATCCTCAAAATCCAGATTTAGCTTGGATGATTGATGCAAGTCATAACGTTAAAGATCCTTTAGAAGATTTAATTCAATCTTTAGAAGCAATTCAAGAATCTTACGCTAAAGCATTGTTAGTTGATCAAGATGCATTAAAAGCAGCGCAGCTAGATAATGATGTTGTAAAATGTCAAGAAATACTTCAAGGAGCTTTTAGAACTGATGTTAGACCATTGTTAGAAAAAGCACGTTTAGTAAGCGGAGGTGTTTTAAACCCAATTAAATCATACAGATCTTTAGATGTTAGAGAAGGATTAATTAGAGAAAGAGGTAAGAATACTATAGCTACAGGACTTTAAGATATCTGGAATGAAACAAAAAGTAACCGCAGTTTTTGATATAGGAAAAACCAATAAAAAGTTTTTCTTATTTGATAAAAACTTTAAAGAAGTTCATAAAGAATACATTTCTTTTGATGAGATTGAAGATGAAGATGGGTATCCTACTGAAAATCTTCCAGCATTAAAAGAATGGTTGAAAGAAGTTTTTAACCGAATATTAGAAGCGAAAAAATATAAAGTTCAGGCAATTAATTTTTCAACGTATGGTGCTAGTTTAGTACATATTGATGAACATGGCAATCCTTTAACGCCTTTGTATAATTATTTAAAACCGCTTGATCAAAATATAATTGATGACTTTTTTAGTAAATATGGACCTAAAGAAGAATTTCTGAAAACAACAGGATGTTCAGATTTAAGTATGCTAAATTCTGGTTTGCAATTGTATTGGTTGAAACATTCAAAACCTGAGGTTTACAAAAAGATTAAATATTCATTGCATCTGCCTCAATATTTGAGTTATATTTTTGCGAAGATTCCTTTAAGTGAGTATACAAGCATTGGTTGTCATACAGCGCTTTGGGATTATGATAAAAAAGATTACCATAGTTGGGTGTATAAAGAAGGTATTGATAAGAAATTGCCACCAATAGTTTCAACAGAAACAAGTATTAATATGAATTACAATGGGAATCGTATTAAAATTGGTGTAGGTATTCATGATAGCTCAGCAGCTTTACTTCCTTATGTAAGAAGTATAAAGAAAAAGTTTGCTTTAATTTCAACAGGTACTTGGAGTATTGTTTTTAATCCATTTACTGAAAATCCTATTTCAACAGATACTGATGATAAAGACGCGATTAATTATATGCGAATTAATGGGAAACCTGTTAAAGCATCGCGCTTGTTTTTAGGAAATGAATACAAGGTACAAATAGAGAAGTTAAGAGAGATATATGGTGTAGATAAAGATTATCATCGTACGGTAAAATTTAATTGTGATACTTTTAAAGAAATCAATAAAGATTTCAAACATTTTTTCAAATGGGAAAGTATTGTAGATGAAGATATGCCAGAGCAATCTGATATTTCTTTTGATAACTACGATTATGCCTACCACCAATTAATGATCGAACTAGTGTTATTACAAATCAAATGTATAAAAAAAGCCATTGGAAGCGATGCTGTTTCG
>CBDUAL010000136.1:0-7686 GCA_965365125.1 uncultured Lutibacter sp. | reverse complement strand
ACATATTTTCCTCAGCAAATTTCTCCCAAACCTCAACTATATTTCCTAAAAATGCAATTGAAACTACTTCTTTAGTTGCTTTTGCTTTTTTAACTCTAGCTGTTAATTTATCTAAATCTGTGAATTTTTCATCAATCCATCCTTGAGACAATCGAATCTCTGTAATTTTAGGATTTACTTCGGCACAAACAGTAATACAACCTGCAATGTTTCCTGCTTTTGGTTGTGCACCACTCATCCCACCTAAACCCGAAGTTAAAAATAACTTTCCTGCTAAATCTTCTCCTTTTCTTGCAATTTTTCTTCCTGCGTTCAATACCGTTATTGTTGTTCCGTGCACAATTCCTTGCGGACCAATATACATGTAACTTCCAGCTGTCATTTGTCCATATTGCGTAACTCCCAGAGCATTGAATTTTTCCCAATCATCAGGCTTACTGTAATTTGGAATCATCATTCCGTTTGTAACTACTACTCTTGGCGCATTTTTATGTGAAGGAAATAAACCCATTGGATGCCCTGAATAAATTGCTAATGTTTGCTCATCAGTCATTTCACTTAAATACTGCATTACCAATACATATTGTGCCCAATTTTGAAAAACAGCACCATTACCACCATAAGTAATTAATTCATGAGGATGTTGTGCCACAGCGTAATCCAAATTATTTTGAATCATAAGCATAATGGCTTTTGCTTGCTCACACTTACCCGGATATTCATTAATTGGGCGTGCGTACATTTTATAATGAGGACGAAAACGATACATATATATACGCCCGTATTCATTTAATTCATCTAAAAATTCTTTAGCTAAAACGTTATGGTGTTTTTCATTAAAATAGCGCAATGCATTTTTTAAAGCCAATTCTTTTTCAGAATTTGTAAGAATTTCTTTTCGTTTTGGCGCGTGATTTATTTTTTGATTATAAAGTCTTATTTTAGGAAGTTCACTTGGTATTCCTTGCTTAATTTCTTCTTTAAATGTCATACGTTAGATTTTAGGTTTATGGAAGTTTTATGCAACTAAACCTAAATCTATGGATAGCGAATATCAACTCTAAAGTGAGTGCCGTTTATTTGAATTTTATATGAAAAGTGGTTGGTATCCAAATTACAGTAATTTCTTCTTACAAATATACTGTAATTGTTTTTATTTACTATTAAGTAAACACAACAGTCTTATTATTAGACACCATTACTTTTCGCTTTGTATGTAATTTCAACGCTCTTGAAAGTACTATCTTCTCTAAATCTCGTCCTTTTAAAATAAAATCTTTAATGGTGTGTGTATGCGAAACACGGGTAATATCTTGCTCAATAATTGGTCCTTCATCTAAATCTTCAGTAACATAATGACTAGTAGCTCCAATAATTTTAACACCTCTCTCATAAGCTGAATGATAAGGTTTTGCTCCAGGAAACGCAGGTAAAAATGAATGGTGAATGTTAATTATTTTATCTTTATATACTTCAATTAATTTTGGTGAAATAATTTGCATATACCTCGCCAAAACAATAAAATCTATACTGTGTTCTTTTAACAAACGTAACTGCTCGTCTTCTGCTTGCTGCTTAGTATCTTTTGTTACTTTTATACAGAAATAAGGAATATTGAACGATTTTGCAATATGTTCTAAATCTGGGTGATTACTAATAATCAAAGGAATTTCAACCTCTAATTCATCAGAACTATATCTACTTAAAATATCATACAAACAATGTTCGTATTTAGAAACAAAAATGGCCATTTTTGGTTTTGAGTCTGAATCGTGTAATTGCCAATTCATCTTATACTTTTTACCAATTACTTCTGAAAAAATATTTTTAAAAACTTTTAATGAAAAAACTTTTGCAGAAAATTCACATTCTAATCGCATAAAAAACATATCATCAACCCTGTCAACATGTTGATCTATATACGTAATATTTCCACTTTGCTGATGAATAAAATTGGTTACTGAAGCAATAATCCCTTTACTATCCTTACAATTTATTAGAATGGTGATCCTTTTCATTTTTAATATAAATTAGTCGACAAAAATACTAAAAATTGAGACGGTATTATTATTTTTTAAAATGTTATGTATTTCACAAAAAACACTGTATATTTTTAAAAATTTCATAAATTGCATGTATAATGCTAGCTAATTTTACGAAATGGAAAAAATTAAACCTTACAAATCCAACTATAAAGTACGAATTGTAACCGCTGCTTCGCTATTTGACGGCCATGATGCCGCTATAAATATTATGCGAAGAATTATTCAGGCTACTGGTGTTGAAGTTATTCACTTAGGGCATGATAGAAGTGTTGAAGAAGTTGTGAATTGTGCTATTCAAGAAGATGCCAACGCTATTGCAATTACCTCGTACCAAGGCGGACATGTCGAATATTTTAAATATATGTTTGATCTATTGCAAGAAAAAGGTGCTTCAAACATAAAACTATTTGGTGGCGGTGGTGGCGTAATTCTTCCTGAAGAAATTCAAGAATTAATGGCGTATGGAATTACCCGAATTTATTCGCCAGATGATGGACGAAAAATGGGATTGCAAGGTATGATTAATGATATGATTGAACGTTGCGATTTTGCAACTGGCGAAATTATTAATTTTAAGGTTACCGATTTAAAAAATAAAAATCCCTTACAACTTGCTACATCAATTTCAGCAGCTGAAAATTTTTCAGAAAAACATCTTGAATTTATTTCAGAAATTAGAGAATTATCTAAAAAATCAACTGTTCCAGTATTGGGAATTACGGGTACAGGTGGTTCGGGAAAATCTTCAACCATTGATGAAATTGTACGACGCTTTTTAATTGATTTCCCTAAAAAAACCATTGGAATTGTTTCTGTAGACCCCACAAAACGAAAAACAGGTGGCGCATTGTTAGGCGACCGAATTAGAATGAATGCTATTAAAAACAATCGTGTTTATATGCGCTCACTAGCAACACGTCAATCTAATTTAGCATTGTCAAAACACGTAAGTGATGCTGTTGCCATTTTAAAAATCGCTGGTTATGATTTGGTTATTTTAGAAACATCAGGAATTGGGCAAAGTGATACTGAAATACTAGAACATTCAGACGTTTCTTTGTATGTAATGACTCCCGAATACGGTGCTGCCACGCAATTGGAAAAAATTGACATGATTGATTTTGCAGACATTATTGCCCTTAACAAGTTTGATAAACGTGGTGCTTTAGATGCCTTACGAGCTATAAAAAAACAGTACCAACGTAACAACAATTTATGGGATGAAAATGTAAATTCTATGCCTGTTTATGGTACCATTGCTTCAAAATTTAACGATCCTGGAACCAATGAATTATATACAGTTATCATTCAAAAATTAAACGAAAAAGTGGCTGTTAATTTTAAAAGTTCATTCAAACTCTCTGCTACACATAAAGAACAGCAATTTATAATTCCGCCAAATAGAACACGCTATTTATCTGAAATTACAGAAAACAACAGGACGTATAGCAAAGCTAGTTTAACGCAAAAGGAAGTTGCGCAAAAATTGTATGGAATTTATAAAACGATTCTTTCCGTCATTGCGAGAGAAACGAAGCAATCTTTTCTTGTGGATTCTGGATTAGATAGTGATGAGATTCTGAAACAAGTTCAGAATAACGAAATTCCGTTTATAAAATTACTTTTAGCTCAATTTGACAAAGTAAAACTAAATTTAAATCCGCACAATTGGAATATTATTTTGAATTGGGAAGCAAAAAAACAATCCTATAAAAATGATGTTTATACTTATAAAGTTAGAGACAAAGAAATTCAAATAACAACACATAGCGAATCGCTATCACACCTTCAAATTCCAAAAATAGCATTGCCAAAATACGAAGCTTGGGGTGACATTTTATATTGGAGTTTAGAAGAAAATGTTCCAGGAGAATTCCCTTACACTGCTGGTTTATTTCCATTTAAAAGAACAGGTGAAGACCCAACAAGAATGTTTGCTGGCGAAGGCGGTCCCGAACGCACAAACCGCCGTTTTCATTATGTAAGTTTAGGAATGAAGGCTAAACGCTTATCAACCGCTTTTGATTCTGTTACCTTATATGGAAATGATCCAAAAAGTAGACCTGATATTTACGGGAAAATTGGAAATGCTGGAGTTTCAATTTGCTGTTTAGATGATGCTAAAAAATTGTATTCAGGGTTCGACTTAACAAATCCTTTGACTTCGGTCTCCATGACAATTAATGGTCCGGCTCCAATGATGCTCGCCTTTTTCATGAATGCTGCTATTGACCAAGAATGTGAAAAATATATTATTGAACATAACCTAAAAACTGAAGTTGAAGCAAAAATAGCTTCAATTTATAACAAAAAAGGAGCTGAAAGACCTGCTTATCAAGGCAGTTTACCTGAAGGAAATAACGGATTAGGTTTATTACTATTAGGTGTTACGGGTGATGAAGTTTTACCTTCGGAAGTGTATCAAAAAATAAAAAGTGAAACCATTTCAAAAGTAAGAGGTACGGTACAAGCTGATATTTTAAAAGAAGATCAGGCACAAAATACCTGTATTTTTTCAACCGAATTTGCCCTGCGCTTAATGGGCGATGTTCAGGAATATTTCATTCAACATAATGTTCGAAATTTTTATTCAGTATCCATTTCAGGATATCATATTGCCGAAGCTGGTGCCAATCCAATTTCGCAATTAGCTTTTACCTTAGCTAACGGATTTACGTATGTTGAATATTATCTTTCAAGAGGCATGGATATCAATAAATTTGGTCCTAATTTATCTTTCTTCTTTTCAAACGGAATTGATGCTGAATATGCCGTAATTGGAAGAGTTGCTCGTAAAATTTGGGCAAAAGCACTAAAAAACAAATACCAAGCAAATGCACGCGCTCAAATGTTAAAATACCATATTCAAACATCGGGCAGAAGTTTGCATGCGCAAGAAATTGACTTTAATGATATAAGAACAACCTTGCAAGCTCTGTACGCTATTTACGACAATTGCAACAGTTTACACACCAATGCTTATGATGAAGCCATTACCACACCTACTGAAGAAAGTGTGCGAAGAGCAATGGCAATTCAACTAATTATCAACAAAGAATTAGGCTTAACACAAAACGAAAATCCAATTCAAGGTGCTTTTATTATTGAAGAATTAACCGATTTAGTTGAAGAAGCCGTATATGCTGAATTTGATAGAATTAACGAACGTGGCGGTGTTTTAGGTGCTATGGAAACGATGTACCAACGCAGTAAAATACAAGAAGAAAGTTTGTATTACGAAACTTTAAAACACAATGGCGATTTTCCAATTATTGGTGTCAACACTTTTTTAAGCAGTAAAGGATCTCCTACCATTTTACCGCAAGAAGTTATTAGAGCAACTGAGCAGGAAAAACAATATCAAATTAAAGTTGTTGAAAATTTAAATAAGAGAAATTATAAAAAATCTACACAACAAATTTCAATGCTAAAAGAAAAAGCGATCAACAATGAAAATATGTTTGAGCAATTAATGGAAACCTGTAAAGTGTGTTCTATTGGTGAAATTACAGCCGCTTTATTTGAAGTTGGAGGCGAATATAGACGAAATATGTAACTCTTATTTTAAAAAACTACAATAAAGAATTCACATAAAGTTTGTGAATTTTTCGCAGACTTTTCAATTCTTTTCGCAACATGCGAACAAAATCTTTCCCGTGAATTCTAGAACCTTCTAAATGCAAACAATCTTGGTACAACCTATCAATAAAAAAGCGTAATGATTTTGCATACCTTAATTTTTTTGACGGACTTTCTTGCGTTTCAGTCTCAACAACTTTTGGAACTAATTTTAAGGCGTTCATTATCAAATTATCGGCATAATTATCTACTCTATCTCCTGAATGATACATTGAAATTACATCTTTATCATCGGTAACATAAGACGCAACACTTCGTGACAGCTTAAAAATATCAATAGATTTTTGATAAATGATCGAGTGATTTAAATCTTTATTTCCTGTGATTAACATAACTAGTATTCTGGCGCTATAAAATTACTTCGGAAAACTCAATATCATATTTAATATTTAAAGCAAATATTATATTTATCTTTAAATATTAATATATTTACCTTATAATTCTACAAAAAATGAAGATAGACACCATAAGTTGGAAAATTTTAGATTGTTTACAACAAAATGCAAGACAATCAAATACTGAAATTGCAAGGCGAGTAGGCATTACTTCTCCTGCGGTTGCTGAACGGATTAAAAAGATGGAAGATGCAGGGATTATTGAAGGTTATCATGCAAAAGTGTCACATTTTGAAACAGGGCATCAGTTAAAAGCTATTATTACATTAAGAGCTTTTATGGGACGTTTAAAGCCTTTTATCAGTAATGTTTCATCATTTTCTGAAGTGGTGAATTGTTATAGAATTACAGGTAACGAAAATATAATTATGGAAGTTGTTTTAAACAATCAAAAACACTTAGAAAAATTTATAGACCAACTAATTACCTACGGTGAAACCAGAACCCATATTGTACTTTCAAATATTGTAGAAAACAATCCTTTAATAAAAAGAATTCATTTGTAATTAGCCGTTATTTTCAATAACAGTTAACGCCAAGCGAATTTTAAAATACTCAATTTCCGCATTTAAATGCTCATAATACGGTTTTAACGCCTGCGGATTATCTAATTCGTTTTTTGCCAATCGTACTTTTTCAACCTCTTCTTTGGTTACAAAATCGTAAATTTCAATTGGTTTTCCGTCGGTATATAATTTGGCTAAATGCGAAAATATAGTTGTAGATTTTAAGTTACGCTTTTCAGCAATTTCATCAATTGTCAATCCTTCTTTATACAATTCATAGGTTACTTTATGTGTATCATTCTTTTTACGCGTTTTCGTTTTTTCGTTTGAAAAAGCAACAATTTCAGCAATAAAATCTTCACCATACACCTCTAATTTACGCTGACCAACACCACTAATTTCTAAAAAGTCTGATTCACTCATTGGACGTGCTCTTTCCATTTCTTTCAGCGCAGCATCACTAAACACCAAGTAAGCTGGAATATTTTCAGCCAACGCAATTTCTTGACGTAATTTTCGTAAACGCTCAAATAAAGAATCCTTTTTAGGTTTTGCGACTCTTGCTGTTTTGGCTTTTTTATCAACGGTTGGTTGCTCTTTAAATGCTACCGGACGTGTTAAATTTACGTGCTCACCTTCAAACAATACTTTTTTAGAAAAATCGGTTAATTGCAAAGCATTATTTTTATGGAATGCAATTTCGCAATACCCTTGATTTGTTAATTGAATTAAATATTGCTGCCAATCTCTCCAAGAAATTTCACTTCCTACGCCGTGCGATTTTAATTGATCGTAGCCTTTATCTAAAACCGTTGCATTGTGTGCGCCACGCAACACGTCAATCACGGTTCCAATAGCTTCTGATTCTTTTAAACGTGTAATTACCGACAATGCCTTTTGTGCAATTATGGTTCCGTTAAAAAACTGTGGCGGATTTTTACATACATCACAATTTCCACAATTTTCAGCTAATAACTCTCCAAAATAACTCAACAGTATTTTTCTTCGGCACGTAGTTGCCTCTGAAAACTGCTTCATTCTATCTAATTTGGCAGCTTGTACTTCTTCATTTGAAGCTCCACTCATAAATTTCCGAAGTTG
>CBDUAL010000135.1:0-7707 GCA_965365125.1 uncultured Lutibacter sp. | reverse complement strand
GTTACTAGTATATTTTTATTATAACAAAAAAAGATCTTTGTTTATACCAAAAAACAAGCTGTATAAACAAAGATATTAAAACTAAACTAATCTAAGTAGTTTTGAGCAGCTGTTGAACGACTTGTCGCGTGCGATTTAAGTGTAGAGATTGCTGAATAAAAATCGCTACTGCTATTTAAAAAGGTATAACCAGCTATTTCAGTTGTTGCATAAGGTTCAACTAAATTAGAGTACGTATCGTAAACACCTTGTATGTAACTTGTTTCAAAAGGTCCGTCAATTGTTGCTTTTACATAAGCATCGTACTTTGCTTTGTAAACCTCGTCTTCGTATAAAAATTCAATTAATGGCCAGTCATTACTGCTAAGGTCAGAGAAGTTTAAATTTAACGAACCTTCTCTTTTCCCCTCTTGTAATGCTTCATTGTTATCCCAAGGAATCCAAGTTAGCAGGTTGTTATCTGGATTGTTGTATAAATAATAATTGTGTTCCATTCTTCCGTAGGTATCCCAGTTTTGTACAACCGTATTTACGGCTAAATAATTTAAAAACGTATTTACATCTAAAACGGCTTCTAAGTTGGTTCTCCAAGTTGCTGGGTCGCTTGTTCTTGTAGTTGCATGTAAGGCTGTAAATAAATTTTTAATATCAGTCCAATCTGCTTCATCTTCATTGGTTTTTTTCTCAAAACCATCTTCATTAAAAGTTCCGTAAGCAAAGCTTGATCCATAATCTTCGGGCTTGTATAAGTTACCATCATTACTAGAAAATTGAGTTTTAATTACGGTATTATCAACTTCTTCAACCAAAGTGTACAATCCAAAATATTCAGGGCCATTTCCGTGGTCAACATACAAAGTATAAAATGCCGTATTTGAAACTGCTAAACCCGCATTTTTAAATATTTCAGCAGTTACTTTTTCTCTTAGCATAGATTTATCACCATAATTATTTTTTAAGCTAAACTTTTTAAATCCATAAAAACGTTGATTTTTTATTTGTGGATAATCATCTTCATACTCATCAAAATCTAATTTAAAAGCTAATTTTAAGATTCCTGATTCCCAAGAACTTTGCAAGCTAGAATTTCCTTTGAATCGCAAACCTACTTTATACCATTCTTTGCCATTGTAAAAAACGGATCCTGGTACAAAAACAGGATCTTCATCAGGAAAACTTGTTCCGCCACCTGCACCAGGGCCACCACCTGGTCCTCCACTAGGTCCACTATTTGAACCGCCAAAAGTTCCGTATAAATTGGTCATATCGTTTAACATTATATTCCAGTTTGCTGCTGAAATAACAAAGTCTAACCGCTTTACTTCCGTATTGCTAAAAACTTCGGTAAAATTTGGATTGGCATCTTTACTATGTGTTTCGGTAGTCCAATCGGTTGCAACAAAATCACCATCATCAAGAACTGGATCGGTTGCTGTTTCAGTTGTGGTATCATTTGTTGAGTCATCTACACTAACATCATCATTAGAGCAGTTTATAAATAGAAATGCCGATACTATAAATAGTAGGATTGAAATTCTAATACGTAGGTTTTTCATAAGATTCTTAATTTAATAGGTGTTTAATAATATTCAAAATAACTTGTTTTACTTTTTTTATGAAAAAGGAATCAATGAACTAGCTTATTTTATCTACCAATTGGTTTTATTGGCAGCTATTGTTTGTTGTGAAAACTAGGTTTATTTATTTTTAATGGTATAGGTGTATTTTAGCCCTACAATATTTTTGGTTTCAGGAAAGGTCTCATTTAGCTGTTTTTTGTATCGATAGTACAATTTAATTTTTCCGTATTTTTTCATATTGTATTCGGTTCCAATAGTAACTCTATACTTGTCAAAACCGTTTGTTTCTCCTTTTTCAAAATGATTAAATAGTTCAGCAGAAACTTCGGGATCTAATTTCCAGTTCTTAATATTATAAGCTACGCTTGCTTTAAATCTAAGGTGTTGGTTGGCGTAATCTCCTTCCGAAGTGCTTACACCGAATTCATTTTTATTTTGATATCGCAATCTGTATTCTAAAGTAAAATCCTGGATTTTATGTTTATACATAGCGTCTAAATGAAACCTAAAATAGTCTTCGTATCCTTGAATTTTACCTGTATTATCATTTTTACTAATGTATCTAGCACCAGCACCAATTTTAAAATGTTTGGTAATACTATATTTTGCGCCTAACTCTGTAAAGTATTTGTCTATTTCTGAAATATTTTCTTTAAGGCGTAAATGTTGCTCTAAATCAAAAGTCCATTTTTTATTTAGTTTGTATTTTATTCCAATTGAATTCCAACTTTCCCAATCATTTAGGTCTTCGTCTTGTGCATAGTTTTTTTGAGAAAATAAAAGAACTAAAACCAATACTGTAAGTGCTATTTTTTTGTTCATTTTTGAAAGGTTTAATTAAAATAAAATATGGTTACTTTGGCTGTGTCTTTCAAAAAATCTACATCGCCAATGGTTACTTTATTAATTTCTAAACCTGTTCTTTTTTCAAGATCGTCTTTTAAAAGGTGGTAATTTTCAGGTTTTATATTCTGAATGTTTTCATAGATAACAGATTTAGAAACCACCTGTTTTAAAGCCCAGTATTTTTCAATGAGTACAAGTACAACAATAATAACGGCATTGGCTGTAAGAATTTCAGCATAGCTCATTTTTTTGTTAGCTAGTGCATTTATGATAGATACGCCAATTACAACAAATAAATACGTCATTTCTTTAATGTCAACTGGATTTGTTCGGTAACGAATGATACCAAAAATAGCAAAAAGCCCCAGTGCCATTCCAATATCCATTTCGTATTTTTTAAGTGTAAAGCACAAGAAAAACACGATGATACTTATTAAATAATAGGTAAATACGTAATCTTTTCTTTTTGAATCGGGGTAATATATAAACCGAATAATAACGGTTAGGAATATAAAATTAAGTGTAAATCTAAAGATCATTTTAAAAAAATCATCATCAAAAAAGGGGATGTCTAAGAATTCCATTGGGTATTGGTTTTAAGCTGTTATTTTATTAATTTTCAATATTTTTCTTTTGAATCTATTGTATTTTAATTCAGGATATATGTTGGTCATTCCAATGCAATATTTACTCATACTGTACGGGTTTATACCAATTTTTTTTAGCGATTTTACTATTGGTGAAGTACGATCAAAACGTTGTTGTTTAACTTCAATAATTACCAAATTGTCAAATGTTTTTGAGTTAGAATTCATTTTAAACTCAAGATTTAAATCTATGGTAAGGCGTTCCATAGCCTGTTTATTTACCAGCGTAATTCGGTCAAATTTGTTCCATATACTTGGTTTTAGGTTGAATTTTTCTGAAGTTTTAGTGTTGATGAATTCTAAGAGATTTTGTGATAGTTCTGTTTCAAAATCTTTAATCTGAATTCTAGATTTAGTAGTTTTTCCTTTTCCGTCTTTCTGTTTAATTTCAAGAAAACAACTGTTAGATTCCATATACTTTCGCATTCTTACTTTTGTTCTGTTTATTTTACCGTTATGGTGATCGTGGTAAAATTTTTTATTTTCAGTATCAAAGTATAAGGATGCGTAGGTTAATAATCTATTTTCGTTAATTTCAAGAACCCTATATTTATCGGTAACACTTTTTAATACTTCAATCAATTGTTTTTGATGTATTACAAATTTTGTATCTGTTCTTTTCATTAGTGAAACTCCGTCCATTTCGTTTAAAGAAATAGGATCTATATTATGTACGATATGTGTTATTTGTTGTTTCATTGTGAAGTAAAGTAACTTGGATTATGGTTTATAAAGAAAGAAAATCAATGAATTGGCTTATTTTATCAACCAATTTGACTTTAAAAGAAGACTAAAAAAAATCGCCTATCTAAAACATAAAGTTTTGATAGGCGAATCATATTCAAACAAACCACTTTAATTAATTTTTTCGTTGAGGTCTTCTTTTTTTACTGTTTTTCTTTTGGTATGCAGTAAATAATTCATGCTGTTCTTCGGTTAAAACAGCCTTAATGTCTTTTTCAAAATCGTCCTTCAATGCTTCCATTTCACTTCTGGCAGGTCTTCCCGATTTTGTTTTATCTTCAACTGCTTCAAAATGTGAAGTGTACAATTCTAACACCTGTTCCTCTTGTTCGTCTGATAATAAAAGTTCACCTGATAAATCACTAACCATTGTTTTAATTTCTTTGGCAGTTGGTAATTTTGGCGGACCTTGTTTACCACTACCACCTCGTTGACCAATTTGTTGCCCTCTTTGTTGTGCGAATGCGCTTGTTGTAATTACCAATGCAAGCACAACTATTTTCCATATGTTGTTCATTTTTAATTTCATAATTTGAAGTTTTAAATATTTATTCAAATAAATGAAAGTTAATAAAGGTTAGAAACTATAATCAATGAACTGCTATATTTTATCTATGAAAACTGTTTTAAAACAAAAAAGAACCAACTTTTTAAGGATTGATTCTTATTGGATACATAAAAAATGGTGTGTTTTTCTGTATAAAAGAATTATTGAATTCAATTATTCATAAAAATATAAATTTTTTAAACTAAATGAATAGCAGAATAATGGTCAAAATTATACCGGAAACACCTATATAAATACCTTCTTTAAATATGCTGTTTTTTGGTTTAAACATAATAAATGAGGAAATTACAAAGAATAATAACGACACTCCAAAAAAGACATTTAAATAATATAAAGGTGATGATGAGGTAGCTTTGTGTAAATTGGTGAATTTTTTAATAACAAACGGTAATTCTTTAGTAGTGTATTGCACATCTCCTGTTAACGTATTGTAGGCTCCATTTTTAAAATAAACCAAATCGTTTTCAGTTTTTTTAATTTTAAAGTTTTTAAAATGAAGTGCTTTGCCTAACGCTTCAGTTTCTAAATTTGGCTTTAATTTTTTTTCAACAACTTTTTCAGTTTTTAAAAAATCGGTATCTCTATAAATAAGTATTACGCCACTAAATGCGTAAACTGCCATTATTCCGGCTAAGAAAAAGCCTAAATAACGGTGGAAGATTCTCATGTAAAATTGGGGCGATTTGTTGTTACTCATTTTTGTTTTTCCTTCTTTTTTCTTTAATTAACCCAATTTTTTTGGCTCTTGTTTCCCAGCTATTTCTAGCTAATTGTTGTAAATCGGCAACATTATCACTTTCATCCATAATTTCTAAACCAAGTAGTGTTTCAATAACATCTTCCATAGTTACCAAGCCGCTGGTTGTGCCGTACTCATCAGTAACTAATGCAATATGTTCGCGTTTTGAAATGAAAATTTCAAACAAATCAGGAATAGGAATATTTCTATTTGTGACAGATATTTCTCGTTTTATAGTTGATAAAGGCTGGTTTCCATTGCCCTTTATAATTTCTTCCATGACTTCATCTTTTAAAATCATACCCGTAATGGTGTCGGAATCGTTTTTGAAAATTGGGATTCTTGAAAAACGTAATTTTGGATGTTCATTATAAAAAGATTGAATGGTCATTTCTTCAGAAGCAGCCATCATAACGGTTTTTGGCGTCATAATATCTTTTGCTTCAACATCTTTAAACGATAGTAAGTTTTTAATAATAGCACTTTCACTTTCTTCAAAAACACCTTCTTCATGTGCAATATCTGTCATAGCATGAAAATCTTCTCGACTTAAAATTGAACCATGAGTACTTTTACCTCCTATTAATTTTGTTGTTAATTGAAGTAGCCATAAAATTCCGCTATATTTTAAAGGGAAAATTAAGAAAGTTAGTGTTTTGGCGGTAAAGTTTGCAAGTTGTTTCCAATAAGTTGCGCCTATAGTTTTAGGTATAATTTCAGAAACTACCAGTATTAAAAAAGTCATGATTGCTGAAACTATACCAACAATGTTTATGCCTAAAAAGTGAATATCGAACTCTAAATTTTCGGCCTGAACCCCCACCAAAATGGCTCCAACGGTGTGTGCAATGGTATTTATGGTTAAAATTGCAATTAAAGGCTGGTCAACATCTTTTTTTAAGTTTTCTAATGTTGTTGCGTACAATCTTCCCTCTTGTTTTTTTATTTGAATAAATGTAGGTGTAATGCTTAGCAATACAGCTTCAAGTATAGAGCATAAAAATGAGAAAAAAATGGAGATTACTGCGTAAAATATAAGTAAAGACATTAACGGCTGTTTTACTGCTAAAATAAGGAATAAATTTCACTTAATTAGTAGCTTAAAATTAGAAGTGTTTTTTAGTTTAATATTTAAAATTATAGTTTAATCCTATGCCAAATACTTCTCTAATTTGAAATCCGCTATACGCATTGTCATCGTAAATAGATTGAAAAATAAAATCGGCAGATAAATGTTTATTAATATTCATATCAATATTTACGGTGTAATTCATATCAATATTTTCAGGTTTATCAATGTAGTTAGAGTAAAACGCCAAAATATTTTCCATAGTAACATTGGTCATTAACTTAAATTTATGGTAAAATGAGGCGCTAAAACCTATTTCGTAACGTAAATTTTCTCCTTCTTCAACCCCAAAATAACCACCATTTGGTGTTGTGTACTTTTCATCAACAAATACAAGTTTAGAAGTTGCTGGTGCTAAGTTTAATTTTAAGTTTTTGTTTTTTTCCCAAAGCATACCTGGTCCAATTAATAAATAACCTGGAGACATAAAGTTGGTGTATGATTCTCTATATTCCTTTCCGTTGGCATCTTTTTTATATTTATACCCTTTTGTGAATTGAGTTTTGAAATTAATTAATAACGAATAAAACCAGTAATTATCGGCATCATAGCCAAACATTGAATTATACGTCATTCCATCGTTGGTTTTTTTAGGAAAATCGGTGTTTTTACTTTTGGTCAACCCATAAGAGGCAATTATTCGATTGTTCCAAATAAATTTATCCTTTTTATAATTAAAACTATGGTTGAAATTAATATTTCCTGCTAGGGTATTGTCACCGCCAGCAACCCAGTTAGAAAAGGCTGATTGGTTAAATAGAAAGGTGAATTTTCCTTGATTTTCCCAGCCTTCTTTTTTTTCATTTTTTTTATCCTCTTTTTTTTCTTGAGCAAATGAAATAGTGAAAGTTGAAATTAGAATTAGGGTTAAAGCAAAACGCATCATATTGTTTACTGTTGAATTAAAAAACATCCAATTTAAAAAATTAAATGTATATGGTATTAATAAATAGCTTTTTAGCTATAAGATAGGGTTAAACAAAAGAACACATCCAGCAAAAATTTTGCCAAATGTGTTCTTTTATTAAATTATTTTAAATTTTGAATTACTTTACCAGTTGTAGTTCACTCCAATTCCAAAAACTTCTCTAATTTGGAAGCCTTCAAAAGCATTGTCGTCATAAACAGCTTGAAAAATTAAGTTTGCTGAAATGTATTTATTAACATCTAAGGTTAAATTCATAGTGTAATCAATATCTATATTTTGAGGATCTTCTATGTAATTAGTATATAAAACAAGAATATTTTCCATGCTTATGTTTTCCATAATGTTGAATTTAGCATATCCTGAGGCTCTAAAACCTAATTCTGTTCTTAAACCTTTTCCTTCTTCTACACCAAAATATTTATCATTAGGTAATGTAAAAGCTTTGTCAACAAAAACAAGTTTTACAGCTATTGGAGAAATGTTGAATTTTAGGTTTTTATTTTTTTCCCAAAGTAAGCCTGGTCCA
>CBDUAL010000134.1:0-7744 GCA_965365125.1 uncultured Lutibacter sp. | reverse complement strand
GTTTATGCTGCAGCACCAGATCGTTTTGCTATGATTTTAGAAGAAGGAAATCCTGAATTTAAAAACTTACCAGGAATTGGTGTTTTAGTTGGTGGACTTTGGGTAGCAAACTTATATTATTGGGGTTTCAATCAATACATTATTGAAAGAACATTGGCTGCCAAATCATTAAAAGAATCTCAAAAAGGTATTTTATTAGCAGCAGGTTTGAAATTAATTATTCCAGTAATTGTTGTAATTCCTGGAATTGCAGCGTATGTGATGGTAAACGATCCCGAAATTATGGCGCGTTTAGGTGCTTCTGGGTTGAAAAACCTACCCTCATTAGAACAAGCAGATAGGGCATACCCTTGGTTGTTACAATTTTTACCAACAGGAATGAAAGGATTGGCATTTGCAGCGTTAGCAGCAGCAATTGTATCGTCTTTAGCTTCTATGCTGAATTCAACTTCAACCATTTTTACCATGGATATTTACAAACAATATATCAATCCAAATGCAAGTGATAAACAAACTGTAAATGTTGGGAGATTATCAGCAGGTGTAGCTTTATTAATTGCTTGTATAATGGCGCCACTTTTAGGAGGTATCGATCAAGCATTCCAGTTTATTCAGGAATATACAGGGATCGTTTCTCCGGGTATTTTAGCCGTATTTATGTTAGGGTTGTTCTGGAAAAAAACAACAAACAAAGCGGCTATTATTGGAGCTTTAGCTTCTATTCCAATCGCTGTTGCATTTAAAGCTACAGCAATGCCTTGGATGGATCAAATGGGATTAACGGCTGTGTTAACAATGGTTGTTATTGTAATTGTAAGTTTAATTCAGCATAAAGGAAAAGATGATGAAAAAGCAATTGAAATAACGAAGGAATTATTTAAAACAAGTCCGTTATTTAACATCGGTTCATTTGCCATCATGCTAATATTAGTAGCGTTATACGCTGTTTTCTGGAAATAGAAATAAATACATATAATTTTAAAGAGTTGGTAAAAGCCAACTCTTTTTTGTTTTAGATAATTGATTTCAATAAATATGTAATAATAGGTTGTCAATTTATTTTTTGTTTTAAATTTGAGCAGCTATTTGAAAAGTTAGGAGATAATTAACCTTATTTAAGGCAATGACTTCAATTTGAATAATCTAAGTGAATGTAAAATTTATAAAAGGAATTAATGAATAGTAATAAAATTAAAAAGTTTCTAAGTTCTATAGAGCAAATTCCTTCATTGTTTTATCTTGTTAAGTGGTTGCTAATATGTACCGTTATAGGTGCTATTGTTGGAGGTATTTCAGCCTTTTTTCTTTTAAGTCTTAACTGGGCTACCAATTGGAGAGAATCACATTTATGGATTATAGCTTTGTTGCCAGTAGGTGGTTTTATTATTGGAATTTCGTATCATTTGTATGGAGATAGTGTTGTAAAAGGTAATAATCTATTGTTAGAAGAATTTCATTCTCCCAAGAAAATTATTCCATTTAGAATGGCACCTTTGGTATTATTTGGTACTTTATTAACGCACTTTTTTGGTGGTTCTGCTGGTCGTGAGGGTACAGCGGTTCAAATTGGTGGAGCAGTTGCCGATCAGTTTACAAAATTATTAAAGCTCTCAAAAAGAGATCGTCAAATTGTTATTATAATAGGTATTAGTGCAGGTTTTTCGGCTGTATTTGGAACACCCTTAGCTGGTGGAATATTTGCATTGGAAGTGTTGGTTTTAGGACGCATTAGATTAGATGCCATTATCCCAAGTTTTATGGGAGCTGTTTTAGCCAATTATTTCTGTGAAATTTGGAATGTGTCTCATACACATTATACCATAAGTTCAGTTGCTGAAATGAATCCTGTAAACTTATTATGGGCTTTATTAGCAGGTATTATTTTTGGATTGGCAGCGATGCTTTTTTCAAAATCCACCCATTTTTGGGGTAATTTGTTTACAAAACATATAAAATATCCACCGTTACGACCTGTGGTTGGAGGTGCTGTTTTAGCAGTAGCTATTTACGCCATTGGAACTACAAAATATATTGGTTTAGGAATCCCTATGATTGTTGATGCGTTCAACAATAATTTAAACTCGTACGACTTTTTATTAAAAGTACTTTTTACTTCTTTTACTTTAGGAGCTGGCTTTAAAGGAGGTGAAGTAACTCCATTATTTTTTATAGGTGCTACTTTAGGAAACGTGTTAATTTGGTTTATACCTTTGCCTATGAGTTTGTTGGCAGGAATGGGCTTTGTTGCTGTTTTTGCAGGTGCAACAAATACACCTATAGCTTGCACAATTATGGGAATTGAATTATTTGGAATTGAATCGGGCGTTTTTATAGCCATTGCTTGTAGTACAGCTTATTTATTTTCAGGGCATTCAGGCGTGTATTCTTCGCAAATAATTGGTAGCCCAAAAAATAACAGCTATTTAAAAGAAAAAGGACTGGCTTTGTTTGAAGTAAGAAAAAAAAGAGCTTCAAAATAAAGGTACTAAATCTATTTCAGGTTCTCATTAGGCTATTATTTTAAATAATCTTAAGCCTATTTCAATTTTATAGTTACAATCAGTTTTTTTAGAATTTTTTTTATTGGTTTTTGGTTGAATTCATTTAGAGTAATTTAGCTAGACTAAATATGAGTTTGAAATTTTTATGCAATTTTTTTTGTAAAAGCAGAACGGAGCAGGATACCTAATCTTTATTTTTTGTATAAGTTTGGTTTTTAATGTTTTTACACTGTAAAACAGAATTAATTTTAAATAATTAATATTGAAATCCATTAACAAATGACTAAAAATAGTTTTTATATAGTGTTTTTTGTACTGCTACTTAGTTTTCAAACTAAAATAATTGCGCAAAAAAAGGAGGTTAAAAAACCAAACATTATTTTTATTTTAACTGATGATCAGCGTTGGGATGCTATTGGGTATGTTGGTAATGAATTAGCGTATACTCCAGAAATGGATGACTTAGCAAAATCGGGTACTTTTTTTAACAATACAATTGCAACTACTCCTATTTGTGCAGCAAGTAGAGCTAGTATTTTTAGTGGTTTACAAGAGCGTACACACGGATATACTTTTCAAACTGGAGCAATGAAAACCGAGTATATGCAAAATGCGTATCCTAAATTATTAAAAGAGGCTGGTTATCACACCGCTTTTTTTGGAAAGTTTGGGGTGAAATATAAAAATACAGCCGAACTATATGATGAATTTGATAACTACGATTTATTATATTCAAAAAAAGATAAGTCAAGTTACTACTATAAAACAATAGATAAAGATACGGTACACTTAACTAGATATACTGGTTATCAGGCATTAAATTTTTTAGACAATGTAAGTAGCGAACAACCTTTTTGTTTGCAATTAAGTTTTAGTGCGCCACACGCAAGTGATAATACTACAGAGCAATATTTTTGGCAAGAACCATCAAATCATGTATTAGAAAATACAACGGTGCCTGAAGCAAATATTTCATCAGATAGTGATTATGAAAAATTACCTCAAATAGTAAAAGATGGATTTAACCGTTACAGATGGCATTGGAGGTATGATACACCTGAAAAATACCAATACAATGTAAAAGGTTATTATAGAATGATTGCCGGAATAGATTATGAAATTGAAAAAATCCGTAAAAAATTAGA
Organism: uncultured Lutibacter sp.; assembly: GCA_965365125.1. Lineage (GTDB taxonomy): Bacteria > Bacteroidota > Bacteroidia > Flavobacteriales > Flavobacteriaceae > Lutibacter. The sequence goes on along the minus strand of CBDUAL010000134.1, from coordinate 4,098 downwards.
TGAAAAAGGATTGGCAGATAATACGGTAATTATTTTAATGGGAGATAACGGTCAAATTTTAGGAGAACGTCAAATTGCAGGTAAATGGTTAATGTACGAAAACTCAATAAAAGTGCCTTTAATTATTTACGATCCAAGAGTTGAAAATCCGCATGAAATTGATGAAATGGCATTAAATATCGACATTCCTTCAACCATTTTAGATTTGGCAGGTGTTGAAAGTCCTACATCTTGGCACGGAAAAAGTTTAGTACCATTCATAAACAATAAAAACGCAAGTTTAAAACGTGATACTATTTTAATAGAGCATTTGTGGGAGTTTGAAAATATTCCTCCAAGTGAAGGTGTAAGAACTAATAAATGGAAATATTTTAGATATGTAAATGATAAATCTGTTGAAGAATTATACAATTTGGAAGATGACCCAATGGAAGTAAATAATTTAGTGGCGGATAAAATATATCACAAAGAATTACTAAATTTAAGAGCTAAATGTGAGGAGTTAATAGTAAAATACAGAGACCCATATTCTGGAATTCCTTCAGGTTTAACTACTGAAATTAATAACCGAAAACCAATATTTAATTGGACAGTTCCAACCAAAGCTACCAGTCAAACAGGTTATCAAATATTGGTTGCTTCTTCAAAAGAGAATATTGAAAATAATATTGGCGATGTTTGGAATAGTAAACGTATCAACGAAAACACTTCAACAAACATTTTATTTAAAGGAAGAGCTTTGTTGTTAAAAAGGACTTATTTTTGGAAAGTTCGTGTTTGGGATGTTGATAAAAGAACAGGGATTTATTCAGAACCACAATCATTTGAAATCAAATAAATTAATAATATAAATTTTAAAATTAATAAATAACAACCATGTATAAAGTATATCTCTCACTAGTTTTTTTAGTATTAGTAGCTAGTTGTCAAACAACTGAAGTTAAAAATGAAAGCCCTGCAGATGCAGAAATTGGTAAAAAAGTTGCAGCACTTTTAAGTGAAATGACTTTAGAAGAAAAAATTGCAGAATTAACACAAGATGCTCCAGCAAATGAACGCTTAGGAATTCCAATTATGAACTATAGTGAGTGTTTACATGGTTTGTGGTTAGAAGGTGCAACAGTATATCCACAAGCAATAGCTTTAGGTTCAACTTGGCAACCAGAATTATTAACTGAAATGACTACACAAATTGCAAAAGAAGCACGTGCTGCTAATTTAACGCACTGTTATTCTCCTAATTTAGATGTAATTTCAGGTGATGCTCGTTATGGTAGAGTTGAAGAATCGTATGGTGAAGATCCATATTTAGTTTCAAAAATGGGTGTAGCTTTTATTGAAGGTTTACAAGGAACAGGTGATGAGTATTTAGATGAAAACCACATTATTGCAACTGCAAAACACTTTGTTGGGTATCCTGAAAATAGAAGAGGAATTAATGGTGGTTTTAGCGATATGTCTGAACGTAGATTGTACGAAGTTTTTATGCCTCCTTTTGAAGCGGCTGTAAAAGAAGCAAAAGTTGGTTCAATTATGCCGGGTCACCAAGATTTTAATGGAGTTCCAATGCATATGAATAACAAATTGTTAGTGGATGTTTTACGTAAAGAATGGGGATTTGACGGATTTATTGTATCAGATAATAATGATGTTTTACGTTTAAATTCAATGCATTTTATTGCTGAAAATAGAGTAGAAGCGGCTATTTTAGGTTTAAAAGCGGGTGTAGATATGGATTTAGTTATTGGAAAAAATCCTGATTATTCTACTTATATTGATGTTGTTTTGGTAGAAGCTGTAAAACAAGACCCTTCAATAGAAAAATATATCGACCAAAGTGTGTCACGTATTCTTACAGCCAAATACAAATTAGGTTTGTTTGAAAAGTTAGATGATCAAGATTCAAAAGAAGTTGTAAGTACAAAAGAAAGCCAAGATGTTGCTTTAAAAATTGCGAAAAAAGCAATTACATTGCTTAAAAACGATAATAATTTATTACCATTAAATGCCAATAAAATTAAAAGTATTGCGGTAATTGGACCAAACGCTGCTGAGGTTCGTTTAAAAAACGGAAAATATCCTCAATTAGGTGGTTATGCAGGTATTCCTCCTTATTATACTTCAGTTTTAGAAGGTATTCAAAATAAAGTAGGAAATGATATTAAAGTGAATTATGCTTTAGGTGCATCTTTAAAAAGTACTTCAACAAAAGGTTTTGCCGAAGCAGTTGCAGCAGCAAAAAAATCAGATGTAGTAATATTAGCTATTGGGGGGTCTACACAAACTTGTGGTGAAGGATTAGATAGAGCTGATTTAGATTTATTTGGAGTTCAAAATGAATTGGTTGAAGCAATTCATAAAACAGGAAAACCAATTGTTGCAGTTTTAATCAACGGGCGACCACTGTCAATTAATTATGTTGCTGAAAATATTCCAGCAATTTTAGAAACTTGGTATTTAGGAATGAATTCTGGTGAAGCTATTGCTGAAACATTATTTGGAGATAACAATCCAGGAGGTAAATTAACAGTTTCTTTCCCACGTTCAGTAGGTCAAATTCCTGTTACTTATTTAGAAAAGCCAGATTTTGTTGGTTCAGGAAAAGGATTGTACAAATTTTCAGATAAAACGCCTTTATTTCCATTCGGATTTGGGTTAAGTTATACCACATTTGAATATTCAAACTTAAAATTAGCTGAAACTACAATTGCACCTAACGGAGCAACAATAGTATCTGTTGATGTTACCAATTCAGGAAAAGTTGATGGTGATGAGGTAGTTCAAATGTATGTAAGAGACGATTTTGCTTCCGTAGGAAGATATAATAAAATGCTAAAAGGTTTTGAACGTATTCATTTAAAAGCTGGTGAAACTAAAACCGTACAGTTTGAATTGAATTTTGAAAATCTTTCAATTTATAATCAAGAGATGGTTAAAGTTGTAGAGCCAGGTGATTTTACAATTTCAGTAGGTGCATCTTCTTTAGCTAAAGATTTACATGAAATTAAATTAACAGTGAAATAATAGTTGTTGAACTAAAATTTTGATGAAAAACTCTCCAAAGAAAAAAAGTAATTTTTTCAATAATAAAACCAGTAGACTTTATAAAAGTCTACTGGTTTTATTGTTTTTTGCACCATCATTAGTAATGGCACAAACATACCCTTTTACTTTGCCAGCTACAATTACGGCAGAGTTAAATGTAGAGACCGCAAATACCGAGGTTTTTAAAAACACCTTATTGGGTTACAACATTCAAGGTTTTGATACAGAACTTCAAAAAGATTTTATAAGGTTGGTAAATCCTATTACCATTCGTTTTCCACATGGTGTATGGGCTAATTTTTATGAGTGGGAAGATGATACGTATCAACAAGATAGTTATGATAATAGAGATCATCAAGCAGCTTTAGATATTTTTGTAAATAGCAATTATACTGGAGATATTGACGGTATTGCGGCACTTAATAAAGAGAAAACAGATATTGGAGAAAAAGGTTTTGATATGATGTGGACCTACTCCATTAATTTTGATGATGGTCCAGTGAGAAATAAATACATTTGATGTGCAAACAGAAATCTTACATAAATGTTAATATTTTTGAAATAAACACTCAATAAAAAAAAATATGAAAAAAATTGCAACTTTATTATTGACTTTAATTTTTGGACTAAATGGATACGCCCAAAATACATTTGTAAAAGGATATTATATAAACAACTCTAGTGAAAAGGTAGATTGCCTAATAAAAAATAATGATTGGTTAAATAATCCAACGGAATTTAAATACAGACTTTTAGAAGATTCAGAAATAAAAGCGTTAACCATTAAATCGGTTAAAGAATTCGGAATTTTAAACGTGTCAAAGTATGTAAGGTTTAATGTTGAAATTGATAGGTCTAGTACGGTACTAGATGAAATGAGTTATGATAAAAATCCTATCTTCAACCCAGAAACATTATTTTTAAAAGTATTGGTTGAAGGTAAAGCAACACTATATTTATATGAGGACAAAGGTTTAACTAGGTATTTTTTTAATAAAAATGATAACGATGTTGAGCAGTTAGTTTATACCAATTATTTGACTGATGACGGTA
>CBDUAL010000133.1:0-7751 GCA_965365125.1 uncultured Lutibacter sp. | reverse complement strand
AACATACGATATTCATTTTCATCAAGTTGAAAATTTCACCTTGGTTTATGCTTTAGAACCTGATAAAAATGATTAAATCAATTCTTTCGTACATACAAGAAGCTTCAAAAAAAGGTGAAAAATTATTGGCTATTTTATTAGATCCTGATAAAAGTACTTTGGGTGAAATTTCTTCAATTACAAAAAGAATTGAAAACTTAAATGCTCATTTTATTTTTGTTGGCGGAAGTTTTGTTGAAGATGGAGTTACCTCTAGCTTTGTAAAGAAACTGAAAGAAAATACGCAAATCCCAATCATTTTATTCCCTGGAGATTACTCTCAAGTCACAAATTATGCCGATGGATTGTTGTTTTTATCATTGCTGTCTGGTAGAAATCCTGAATATTTAATTGAACAACAAATAAAAGCAGTTCCTTTTTTAAAAAATTCAACATTAGAAATAATTCCAACAGGTTATATTTTAATTGATGGCGGCACAAACTCGTCGGTATTAAAAGTAAGTAAAACTACACCTATTTCACAAAATAATATTGAATTGGCTGTTGCAACTGCTGTTTCCAGCATGTACAAAGGCAAACAATTAATTTATTTAGAAGCTGGAAGCGGCGCAAAACAAGTTGTAAATGCTGAACTCATTTCAGAAGTGAAAAAAAATATTTCAATACCACTTATTGTTGGTGGTGGTATACGGTCAAAGGAACAATTAAATAATACCTATAAAAACGGTGCAGACCTTGTGGTTATTGGCACTGCATTTGAAAATAACGAGCTATAACTATGAACGAATTATTTGAAACTCTTTTTGGGCAATACAGCGGCTACGAAACTATAGATATTGCATTAGAAATTATTGCTGTTATTTTTGGTTTTTTATCGGTTTGGTATTCAAAAAACAACAAAGTTTGGGTGTATCCAACTGGTATGGTAAGTACATTAATTTTTGTGTATTTGTTACTAAAATGGGAACTTTTAGGCGATATGATGATAAATGCTTATTATTTTATTATGAGTGTTTACGGCTGGTATATTTGGACCAGAAAAGTAGATGATACGCATAACACACCTATTACAAAAACCACTAAAAAAGAAAAAAACATGTCTGTTTTTATATTTTTAGCCACCTTATTTTTTGTGTATTTTGTTTATACTTATTTTGATAAATGGACCAGTTGGGTTGCTTATGTTGACACTATTACCACAGCTATATTTTTTGTAGGAATGTGGTTAATGGCGAAAAGAAAAATTGAAAACTGGATTTATTGGATTATTGGCGACTTAATTTCTGTTCCGCTATATTTTTACAAAGGATTTACGTTTACAAGCTTTCAATATCTTATCTTTACATTTATCGCAATTTCTGGCTATTTATCATGGAAAAAACTCTTAAACAAACAAACGCAAACATTGTAAAAGTTGTATTGTTTGGTCCTGAAAGCACAGGAAAAACAACATTATCTCGTAATTTAGCACACCATTACAACACTGTTTGGGTGCGAGAATATGCACGTGAATATTTACAAGATAAATGGAACAACGAACGTAAAACTTGCGAAAACTCCGATTTAATTCCAATAGCCATTGGTCAAATAAAATTAGAAAATGAACTAGCAAAAAAAGCTGATCGGGTTTTAATTTGTGATACCGATTTACTAGAAACCAAGGTGTATTCTGAAGAGTTTTATGGCGGTTATGTTCACCCCGATTTGGAAGAAGCTGCCCAAACAAATCAGTACGATTTATATTTGTTAACGTATATTGACACTCCTTGGGATGCCGACGATTTAAGAGACAGACCTGAGCAACGTTTAGAAATGTTTAATGCTTTTGAAAATGCCTTAAAAAAATACAATCGACCTTATATTTTACTAAAAGGTGATAAAAAAACGAGGTTAAATAAAGCTGTGAAAGCTATTGATAAAATATTAGCATCAAAACCTAATTTACAAACATTTTCAGGGTTATGATTGCTGAAAACCTCATCAAAGAATTAAGTTTTAAAGCTGTTAGAAGTAGCGGTGCAGGTGGTCAACACGTAAATAAAGTTTCTTCAAAAGTTGAACTGTTTTTTGACCTTCAAAATTCTATGGAATTGTCTTCCGAAGAAAAAGAACTTTTATTTAAAAATTTGCAATCTAAACTTACTAAAGAAGGGGTGTTACTTTTAAATTGCGATGAAAGTAGAAGTCAGCATAAAAATAAAGAACTTGTAATTGATCGATTTCTTAAACTCATTATAAATGGTTTAAAAATTCCTAAAAAACGAAAAGCCACCAAACCTAGTAAATCTAGCATTCGAAAACGACTAGATAAAAAGAAAAAACAGGCTTACAAAAAGGCCTTCCGAAGAAAGCCAGAAATATAATTTTTCTTTATTTTACTATTAAAAAAATATTGAGTAGTTTTGCTGCATCTCAAAAGGGGTGCCTATAACGGCTGAGATCAAACCCATTGAACCTGAGCAGGTAATGCTGTTAAGGGACGTTCAGACAGAAGAATTCTGTTGGGGCATTTTAATTTTATCATAAATTCGATTAATTACCTCTTTTTATATCGTTTTATTTATTAAAAATGAAACAATACTTAAAACAAAACTTTAATAAAGCGAAGAATTTAGTAGCTTTTTTAATCATTGTATTTTCAATTAATACAAACGCACAACAATTATTTACTATTAAAGGAAAAGTAGTTGACGGTGAAAGTCCAATTGCTGGCGCTTCAATTGTAGTAAAAGGCACAAAAATTGGAACTACTTCAGATAAAGATGGTTCTTTTTTATTGAACCTAAAAAAAGGAACCTACACACTACAAGTAAGTTTAATTAATACTCCAAAAGAAGTAAAAATTACCTTAACTGAAAACACATCTATTACCATAGATTTATCTGACAACTATGAAAGTTTAGATGAAGTATTGGTGTCTGCAGTACGTGTAAAATCAGGAGCTCCTGTTACATTTAGCAATGTGAGCAAAGAAGAAATTAAAGACCGAAATTTAGGTCAGGATATTCCAATTTTATTAAACTATTTACCATCAGTTGTTACCACTTCAGATGCTGGTGCAGGTGTTGGATATACAGGGATTAGAGTGCGTGGTAGTGATGCAACTAGAGTAAATGTAACTATCAACGGTATTCCTTACAACGATGCTGAAAGTCAAGGAACTTTTTGGGTTAATATGCCCGATTTTGCATCTTCAACAGAGAGCTTACAATTACAACGTGGTGTAGGAACTTCAACCAATGGTTCTGGTGCATTTGGAGCTAGTTTAAACTTGTTAACCGATGCTGTTTCTGAAGATGCATTTGGAGAATTAAGTGCTTCTGTAGGATCTTTCAACACCACAAAAATTACTGGAAAATTTAGTACAGGATTATTGAATGACCATATTGAAATTTCAGGAAGAGTTTCAAAAATTGATTCTGACGGATATATTGACAGGGCTTATTCAGACCTTTCGTCTTACTTTTTACAAGCTGCTTATGTTGATGACAATACGTTGATTAAAGCTATTACTTTTGGTGGTCACGAAAAAACGTACCAAGCTTGGTACGGTGTAACTAAAGAAGAAATGGAAGAGTTTGGAAGAACTTACAACCCATACACTTATGAAAATGAAGTTGACAACTACAACCAAGATCATTACCAATTACATTGGAATGAAACTATTTCGGAAAACTGGTCTACAAACATTGCTTTTAACTACACCAAAGGAAAAGGGTATTTTGAACAATTTAAAGAGGAAGAAGAAGTAATTAGTGATACTGACTATGACGGAATTCCTGACTTTAATAATTTTAATGGAATTATTGAACCTACAGGTATTAGAGAAGATGAATATGACGATGGGACAATAGCACTTATCCCAATATCTGATGTAATTGTTAGACGTTGGTTAGACAATGATTTTTATGTTTTTAATGCGAACGCAACTTATACAAACACCAATTACAATGTGATTTTTGGAGGATCTTTTAGCAACTATTCAGGTGATCATTTTGGAGAAGTTATTTGGTCAAGAGAATTTGCTGAAGATGCTAATATTAGAGATAATTATTATAATTCTGAAACTCAAAAAACAGATTCAAATATTTTTGCGAAACTAGATTACAAATTTAGTGAAGCTTGGTCTTTATTTGTTGACTTACAAGGACGTTTTATTTCGTTTGAAACCAACGGATTAACTTCAGATAGAACACCAATAAATGTAGATGAAAATTATTCGTTCTTCAATCCAAAAGCTGGTATAACCTACCAAATTAACGATTACAACAGTTTGTATTTCTCTTATGCAAAAGCAAATAGAGAACCAAACAGAAATGATTTTGAAAATGGTATTTCTAGTCCAGAGAAGTTAAACGACTTTGAATTAGGATGGCGAATTGATAAGGAAACATTTAAAATTAACACCAATGCTTATTATATGCTTTACAAAGATCAATTGGTATTAACAGGTGCTATTGATGATGTTGGGTCTCCTATTAGAGCTACTAGTGATAAAAGCTACCGTTTAGGGTTAGAAATTGATGCTGCAGTAAAAATTTCAAATAAGTTTAGTGTAATGCCTAACGTTGCCATTAGCAGCAATAAAAACATTGATTTCCCAGCTTATATTGATGGTGAAGAGGTGATACTTGAAAGCACAAACATTGCATTTTCACCTAATTTTATTGCTGGAAACAACCTGGTATATCAACCAATTTCAAACCTTAAATTATCATTGTTATCTAAATTTGTTGGTGAGCAGTATATGGGTAATATTGATGCCGAAAACTCAAAGTTAGACAGCTATTTTGTAAACGATTTTAATGTTTCTTATGAAATTACACCAAACAAAATTGCAAAATCTATTCGTTTTGATTTGTTAGTAAATAACATTTTTAATGCTGAATATATTTCAAATGGATATTATGGCACCTATGAATATGACTATGAAGGCACCACCTATTATGGTGACTATGCTGGTTATTATCCGCAAGCAACTATTAACTTTTTACTAGGAGCTACGGTACGTTTTTAAAAATATAATTGAATTGCTTTAAAGAGAAATAGGCTGTCTAAAAAGTTTTAAAACTCGTCATTCTGAATTTATTTACTCACATCCTTTTTTGTTTTTTAAATAGGAATTCGTGAATCTACGATTTCAGAATCTCATCAAACTGATAACCAATCATTATGAGAACCTGAAATAAATTCAGGTTGACGAGAAGTTTACTTTTTAGACAGCCTCATTTTTTGTTTAAACTTCTATACCTTTCATCATTTTATTCCAATACAAATAAGGCAACATATACTTTTTTAAAACCCATAAACGCCAATGCTCTTTTGAAGAATCTTCAATCATTAAAGGGAATTGTTTTAATTTAGGATCAGGTTCAAAGTTTTTGTCGTAATCAAACTCTGCCAACACCATTTTACCGTAACCTGTAACTAGCGGACAAGAGGTATAACCTTTATACTCTTTAACAGCTAAGGCATTTACCTTTATTAATTCTAAAATATTTGCAACAACTACCGGTGCTTGTTTTCTAATGGCTGCTCCTGTTTTTGAAGTTGGCAAATTAGATGCATCACCTAAACCAAATACATTTGAGAACCTTACATGTTGCATTGTATTTGGATGTACTTCAACCCAACCTGTATCCGCTGCTAAAGGTGAATTTCTAATAAAATCTGGTGCACTTTGCGGTGGTGCTAAATGCATCATATCAAAATGAATACCGTATCTACCACCTTCTTTAGTTACCTTAACGTCTTTATAATTGTATTGAATTTCTTTGTCTAATGATTCCAAATCTCCATCTGAAATTGTTACACAACCACCACCGGTTATATCTTTTTCAATTTCGTACCAAGCAATTTTTTTATCTGCATCAACCTTTACTAGCTTATGAAAAAACCGAACATTGATGTCTTTTTTATCAACAACCTCTATTAACGTATCTGCAATAACTTTCACGGCAAAAATAGAACCACTTGGTAAAGCAAAAACAAGATCTGTCTTATCTCTTACACACACTTTTCTGAAATACTCATCGGCCAAATACATGACTTTTTGAGGTGCACCACCACATTTAATAGGTGTTGTAGGTTGCGTAAATAAAGCAGTACCTCCTTTAAAATTTTTCAATGTTTCCCAAGTATGTTTTGGGTTGGTATAATTACTGCAAACAACTCCCTTATCCATAGCTTCCTGTAAACCTTCAACCAATTCTGGCGCTATTTTTATACCAGGAGCAACTACCAAATAATCGTAGGTAAACTCATTCCCTCCTTTAGTAATAACTTTGTTGTTTTCAGGATCAAAAGTATCAGCAAATTCTTTTACCCACGTTACTCCCTTCGGAATTAAAGAATACATAGGTTTTCCTGTATTATCAAAACTGTAGGTATCTGCTCCAACCAACGTCCAAGCAGGTTGATAATAATGTGTTTCAGCAGGTTCAATAATCCCAATTTGAATAGCTGAGTTTTTTATTTTTAACATAGATGCAACCATAATACCCGCGGTTCCTCCACCTATAACTAATACTTTAAAATGTTTAGACATGGTAATTTTTTGAAGTTCTTATTATTAAGAAAATTACTTAAAAAAACACTGCTACGTGATAACAATCACATAAAAGCGTTTCTTGTAAAAAATTTAAACTACTATCCGTCTAATTTACAGGTATTTATCTTAAAAACAGCATACAGCGGACAAACTCCAGTAAAAGTTGTTATCAATAAAACTACAGTAACAACATATAGAACTAGTTGTATCCATGCCGCATCAAAGCTAGTTGAATATGTAAAATAACCAATTGCCAATGCTAAAAGTACCCTGATAATTTTATCAGTACTGCCAACCGTTTTTTTCATAATAAAAAATTTGTTTCTTAAAAATACAAAAAAATTAATGATGCCCATAAGGAACAGCATCCATTTTACCTTTAAATACTCTAAATTGAATAATTAAATATATCAGCACCAACACAAAAGCAATGATCCACCAATACACTCCAACTGATAAACCGTAAGCATCTGCTGCCGTGTTGTAAATGGTTAGCGAAGGATTTACCGTATTTGTTGAAGGCAATAAAACAGGAAACAATGCTGCTGCTGTTGACGCAAAAGCTCCAAATAAAAACAAACTTGAACTTAAAAAACCAAGTCCGTCTTTTTTCATTTTTTTTATTCTGAATAGATTTAACAAGCCTATTAAACCTATGAAAGGAAATACAAACAACCAAGGATGATTGATGAAATTTTGCAGCGGATTTTCATTGACTTTGTCCCAAACTACAACGGATACCAACACTAAAACACATAACAGCATATTCAATTTAAAAATGATGCCTTTTAATTTTTCATTGATGGAACTATTTGTTTTAAAAATAACCCAATTAGCTCCGTGAATTGTTAGCGCAACAACTGCTACTAATCCTAATAAAATTGTAAACCAATCTATAATTCCTAAACGTTCAGAAAATGGTGAAAATTCAGCATTCCAAAGAGGCACAAAAAAATAAATCGCTTCTTGTGTTGACACGCCATTTTCTACAACCCCTAAATTAACACCTCTAACAACGTTTCCTAATGCCAATCCAAAAAATAAGGCTAATAACAAACTTGAAATTCCAAAGGCTTTGTCCCATATTTTATGCCACATTACATTATTCACCTGCCTTCTTAATTCTAAGCCTATAGCTCTAAAAATCAACAACCATAAAATCATCATTAGCGGTAAGTAAAACCCACTAAAAGAACTTGCA
>CBDUAL010000132.1:0-7773 GCA_965365125.1 uncultured Lutibacter sp. | reverse complement strand
ATGAAATACCTAAGTTTGATATTTAATATTTGATATTAGAAGTTTAGATACTGAAGATAAAAAACCTAAGTTTGATATTCGATATTTGATATTAGAAGTATAGATACTGAAGATGAAAAACCTAAGTTTGATATTTAATATTTGATATTAGAAGTTTTGATACTGAAGATGAAAAATCTAAGTTTGATATCATAAATTTAATTTTCTATCCCTTTACTCAATTTTCTAAAACGTACATCTAAAATCGCTTTACTCAAACTTAATAGATTTCACCGGATTTATTTTTGAAATAATTATTGAAGGAATTATCAACATCAACAAACACAGTAGTAACGTACCTATGTTTAATAGTATTACATAACCAATATTTATATAAACAGGTACGTTGGTAACATAATATGCCTCCGGATCTAGTGTAATAATACCCGTATATTTTTGAAGAAATAAAACTGACAATCCAATTAAATTGCCCCAAAATAAGCCTCTAATTATTAGGTAACCTGCATTGTATAAAAACACTTTACGTATGCTTACATTACTTGCTCCTAACGCTTTTAAAATCCCCACCATTTGAGTGCGTTCTAAAATTAAAACAAGTAAAGCTGTAATCATATTAATACCTGCAACCAAAATCATAATGGCAATTATTAAGTAAATATTGTTATCAAATAAACCAATCCATTCAAAAATAGCAGGATATTTTTCAATCACATTTTGCGTATTTAATGTTGAAGCAGTTTGCGCGTAAACCTCTTTACTTTTAGCTTCAATTTCATCAAAATTAGAAATAAGTACTTCAAAGCCACCTACTTCATCTGCCGTCCAACGATTCATTTTTTGAATATTTCGGATATCTGCAATTACAAAATTTTCATCAAAATCCTGAAAACCGGTATTGTAAATTCCTACAGCGGTGAACACACGTAACCAAGGTGCTTTGGAAGGATCGTCTTTTACAAACAACACATTGAACTGATCGCCTAAATTAATTTGCAAGCGATTGGAAATTTCCTGTGAAATTAAAACATCGGTAGAAACATTTTCTGAAAAATTGGGCAATACTCCTTCAACCATATATTCTTCAAAAAAACGCCAATTATAATCAGTAAAAACTCCCTTTAAAATAATACCTTCAAAGTCGGATGCTGTTCTAATAATTCCTGCCTTCGTAGCAAAAACCTGTACATTATCAATATTATTTATCTCTTTAAATTCAGGATAAAACTCTTGATTAGTAGATACGGGTTCTAGGGTAATTTCAGAATAATTATTATCAAAATTTGTAATTTGAATATGCCCGTTAAAACCAGCAATTTTTTCTCTAATTTTTTGTTGCAAACCTAAACCTGTTGCAATTGAAATCATCATAATAACAATCCCCAATGAAATGGCAATAATTGCAATTTTTATTATTGGTGACGATATACTACTTTTATACTGTTTAGCAGCAATAATTCGCTTGGCTATAAATAACTCGTAATTCAATTTATAAATGGTTTCTAAATTTTTCAAAAATACATATTTCTTCTTGGTTTTTAGCTTGTTTTTTAGCTTCATTTCTTGTGGTCAAAACAATAAAACAACTACAGAAACCAATTCAACCAAAAAAAATAGTACTTCAATTTTAAAAATTGAAACTGGAGCACAACAAATTCCTTCGTATTTACATCTTTTGAAGAACAAAAATATTGCCATTGTTGCCAACCAAACTTCCGTAATATTTAAAAATGAAATTGAAACTTATACCCATTTGGTAGATTCATTATTAAAATTAAATTGCAATATCAAAAAGGTGTTTTCACCTGAACACGGTTTTAGAGGGAAAGCTGACGCTAGTGAAAAAGTTGCCGACGGTATAGACGTTAAAACAGGTTTACCTATTGTTTCGTTATATGGAAAAAACAAAAAACCAACACCCGAACAATTAAAAGGAATTGATGTAGTTATTTTTGACATTCAAGATGTTGGTGTTCGCTTTTATACGTATATTTCTACCTTGCACTACGTTATGGAAGCTTGTGCTGAAAATAATATTCAGCTGATCGTTTTAGACAGACCAAATCCGAACGGACATTATATTGACGGACCTACTTTAGATATAGAACACAAAAGTTTTGTTGGAATGCACCCTGTACCTCTTGTTTATGGAATGACCATTGGTGAGTATGCGCAAATGATTAATGGCGAAGGTTGGCTTAAAAACAATACAACTTGTAATTTAACAGTGATTCCTTTAAAAAATTACACTCATAAAAGTACGTACCACTTAGCCATTCGTCCTTCTCCTAATTTACCAAACGATGTTGCTATTAATTTATACCCAAGTTTAGGTTTTTTTGAAGGAACAACTATCAACGCTGGGCGCGGAAGCGAATATCAATTTCAACAATATGGTGCACCCTTTTTCCCAAAAAGTGAGTTTAATTATACACCTGAACCTAATTTTGGATCAAAATATCCAAAACACCAAGGTAAATTATGTTATGGTGTAGATTTAAAAAACACTTCAAAATTAAGCGCCATAAATATTGAATGGTTGGTTGACGCTTACAAAAAAACACCTTCAACAGAACATTTTTTTGGAGGTACTTTTACCGTTCACGCTGGCAATTTAAACCTAGAACAGCAACTTAAAAACGGACTTTCAGCCAAAGATATTCAAGATTCTTGGCAACCAAAAATAAACGAATTCAAAAAAATTAGAAGTACGTATTTAATTTATAATTAGTGGGTTCTGTTTTACCTCCCAAAGCAATAAGTACAGTTTTATACTACCTTCCATTTACCAGAGTATTTCAATAAAAAAATAGAGAGAACAATTAGCCTCTCTATTTTTCTAATTAACTCAAACATTAATCTTCTAATAGTTTTGTGCTATAATAAGCACTCTCCATGGTAATCATACCATCATCATTAAAATCATGAAGAAACATAATTGGAACATTAATTTTTTTCTGATCAGATTTTCTTGTGAGCCTAACAATCCACCAGGATTGCACTACTTTAGAATCTCTAATTCCGTAATTTAAATAATCTGGATACCCTTGAACATCAATACTATTTATTTCAAATTTTTCTTTAAATTTCAAATCCCCTTCTTTAGACTCATCTAATGTATAGGTTTCATCTGAAGGCATATGAATGTTTCTAAATTTACAATTCTCATCATAAAACTTATAGGCGATTTCTAAATCATCGTTTTCAAAAGCATGAATCATTCTTCTTACTTTATTTATATTTTCGTGATGATTGTATATGGTTCCGTTTTTACGTTCTGAAAAACTCTTTCCAATTTCATCATAAACAGATGCATCAAAATAGTTAATCATTGTTTGAATTTTATTGTCTTTATTTACAACATATAACCTATGAAAAGGCATATCTAATTTTACCCCTGTTTTGTTGTGAACACCTGTTACATGTGTCCAAGTTTGCACCCAAACTACATCGTCATTCGTAGTATCTTTATACTCCAATGCATCAGGGTATGCACCTGCTGAACGTTCAATTTTTAAATAACTAATATTTTCTTTCCAAAAGGTGACACTGTTTAACAAATTTTCTTTTGTTTTTCCTTTTGCATCTTTATTAGTATCAGAGCCGTTGTAAGATTTAAAATCTTCAGAAACATACGAAGCCACCTTGACTTTATTTCCTGCTACAAAAGCCTGTTCCATTTCTTCAACAACCTTTATTGCCGGATGTTCAATATAAATTGTTCCATTTTTTTTCTTTTGAGCTGTTCCTATGATTGTGAAAATCATAAATAAAATCATTACATTTTTTTTCATTTTCAATTAGGTTTTAGTAAGTGGTTAGTTTTATGATTAAAAATGCTATAAACTCAAAATTCATATTAAATATGTTTGTAATATGAGAGCGTATTTAAATTCACAACTATTTTCACTAAATATATTTAAAAGAAAAGGCTGTAAAACTACATATTCATGTGGTTATTAAACAAAAAAAGAGATTTGATGCTTATCAAATCTCTTTTTAATTTTTTGTATTGAACTATTATTCTCCTAAAATCTGTTCAGTATGTGCTTTTGTTTTAACTTTCGTAATTACTTCTTCTAAAACACCTTTTTCATCAATAACAAAAGTTGCCCTGTGAATTCCATCGTATTCTTTACCCATAAACTTCTTTGGCCCCCAAACTCCAAAGGCATTTATTACCGTTTTTTCTTCATCAGCTAACAAAGGAAAAGGTAATTCGTTTTTAGTTATAAAATTTTGTTGTCGTTTGGCTGAATCAGCGCTTACTCCTAAAACTTCATATCCTTTTGCTAAAAAAGTATGATAATTGTCGCGTAAATTACAAGCCTCAGCGGTACAACCTGGTGTGCTTGCCTTTGGATAAAAAAACAGAACTAGTTTTTTTCCTGCATAATCGGCTAATTTAATTGTATTTCCTTGTTCATCTAATGCTTCAAAATTTGGCGCTTTATCTCCTGCTTTTAATGTTGTCATAATTTGTATTTTAGCTTTTGTAAATATACATAAAATGACCAAAAAAGAAAAAGTTCAATTTGTAATTGATACGCTTGAACAATTATACCCTGAAACCCCAATACCTTTAGATCATAAAGATCCTTATACGTTATTAATTGCTGTTTTACTTTCTGCTCAAAGCACCGATGCTCGTGTAAATACAATAACTCCACTCCTATTTGCTAAAGCTGACAATCCGTATGATATGGTAAAATTATCGGTTGAAGAAATTAAAGAGATTATAAGACCTGTAGGATTATCTCCAATGAAATCAAAGGGAATATACGGGTTATCTCATATTTTAATTGACAAACACCATGGTAAAGTGCCTCAAGATTTTGCTGCTTTAGAAGAATTACCTGCAGTTGGTCACAAAACTGCGAGTGTTGTTATGAGTCAGGCTTTTGGAGTTCCTGCTTTTCCCGTGGATACACATATTCACCGTTTAATGTATCGATGGAATTTAACCAACGGAAAAAATGTTGTTCAAACTGAAAAAGATGCGAAACGACTTTTCCCTAAAGAATTATGGAATAAATTACACCTGCAAATTATTTATTACGGTAGAGCATATTCTCCGGCTAGAGGTTGGAATATTGAAAATGATATTATTACAAAAACAATTGGACGAAAAACGGTGTTAAAATAATTAACACCGTTTTACAAGTTTTATATATAGCAACCCCTCGTTTTATTTAGGTGTTCCTCCCTGAGTTATTGAAGCCAATATTTGCTTATAATTTTCATTATTAGGGTTTATTTGAATTAATTGAGAACAAATTGTATAAGCCTCTTGAATTTTATTCATATTCAACAAACCAATTAATTTTACATATAAAATACGCTCATTATTAGGACTTAATTTCAACCCTTTATTAGCCATTTCAATGGCTTCTTTATTTTTCCCTTTTTGTTGAAGCATCACAATATAATTATAAAATGCATTGGCATTAAAAGGAACCTTTTCACAAGCCAACTTTAAATATTCCATAGATTTATTGGTATCGCCCAATTCGTTATACAATAAACCTAACATATAAAAGGTGTAACTAAATTCGGGTTCTTGCTCTGTTACTTTTAAATACAAAGCCTCACTTTCTTTTGTTAAACCCTGTTGGTAATAAATTAACGCCAAGTTTATTCTAGATCTATTAAACCTATTGTCAATTTTAATGGCTTTTTTATACGCATCAATAGCAGCTTCAATATTTCCTTTTTCCTGAAAATAAATACCTCTTGAATGTTGACCAGAAGCAAAATCAGCATTAATATCCATATAATTTAAATATTCCTTATTCGCCGATTTAAAATTTGGAACGTTTGTTTCATCAACAAAACTTTTATTAAAATAGCTTGCTGCTGAAATTCGAATCAAACGTACCGAATCTTTTAATAAAGGTTTTATTTTATTTTTTACATTGGAATTATTTGTTTTTTCGAATGCCATTACCGCTTGATTTCTAATCAATACAGAAGGATTGTTTAAATATACACTCAACGCTTCTAACTCTTGCGCTGTTAAAGGTGCGTTTGTATATTGGTTTAATGCAGAAGCTCTAATAATTTCTGGGTATGCTTCGTTTTCAAGCACTACTTTAAACTGATTATGGTCTTCAAAGAAGCCTTGTAATAAATGGTCTGAAAAATGATCGGCTCTTTCAGGCCCGTATTTTTCAATTACAAAATCGCTTGCCCACTCTTTACTTTTATCGGTATGACAGGTGTTACAGGCATTAGGCACATCGTATTTTACAGATTGATCTGGTCTTGGAATTCTAAAACTATGATCTCTTCTAAAATCGTTCCCCATATAAATTCTACCTGGCATATGACAGTTTATACAACTTGCTCCATCTGTACCTTCTTCGTGAAAATGATGCTCTTTAGTATTATAACTTGGCACGTGGCAAGTCATACATAAATCATTTCCTTGTTTTTTTAATTTTAATGAATGCATATCATGGCAATCTCTACAAGAAACTCCATTCTGGTACATTTTACTTTGCACAAAAGAACCATATACGTAATCTTCATCTAAAATTTGACCATCTACAAAATATAACGGATCTTCAGGTAAACTAACTCTATAATGATCTAAAAATTCTCCTTTATAGTCAAAATAATTGGTTAATTGAGATCTTCTTGCGTGGCAACGAGCACATTTGTCTACCAATTCTTTTGAAGGTAAACCAGCTGGCATATACATTTTAGGTGGTGTTAATCCTTCATAATTATCTTTATGCTCTTCATAAAAAGCATTATGATTGCTCATAGGACCGTGACATGCTTCACAACTTACATTAATTTCACTAAATGTTGTATTAAATGAATCTGTAGTATGATTGTAATTTTTTTTAAGATTTGTTGAATGGCAGTCAACACACATGGTATTCCAACTCATTGCTCTACCCGTCCAATTTAACCATTCATCATGTGCTAAATCGTAATTTGGCTGCAAGTGAAACCACTTATTGTCTCTAGAATCCCAAGCTGCAATTGAACATTGGTATTCACCATTTGGAAACTCAACAACATATTGTTGTAATGGAAAAAATCCGAACGTATATATAATTTTATAATCTTGATACGTGCCATTTTTATCGGCAGTATTCATATAATAATCTCCGTCCTTTTTAAAAAACTTATGAGAAACTCCTTTGTGTATAAATTCTGAATTATTAAAATCTCCCAAAACAGAAACAGAATCTGCCAATTTCATTGCCAAATCGTGGTGTGATTTTTCCCAAAGTGCATACTCTGGTTGGTGACAAGATTTACAACTTTCAGAACCAACAAAAGAAGCTTCTGAAAAATCGCTTTTTACACCTTCGTGTACATCTGTATATTCTTTCTTTTCTTTTGTATTGCATGCCTGTAAAACAACCAACACTAATAAACAATAACTAATACATTTTATTTTCCGAACCAACATTCTTCTATTTAACTAAAAATCAACAATTTAAATAAAAATAAAACTAAAAAATAATCAAACCTAATTACCTCTAGCTTTAAGGGTTAAATGTACGGAATTGTATCTTATTTTACAGACTCTTTTTCTGAATATTTAATAAGGTTTATTCATTTTTGAAGCCATATACAAAATAGTAATTCCTTCAATTATAGCAATAACATACAAGGCTGTTAAAACAGAAAGATATGGCGAATAAATTAACATAACACCAAATAACATAGAAATACACTATCCCAAATTATTGAAGTTCTACTAGTACTTTTTGGCTATTGATTTATCTAAACTTCGTACGTGTAAATCAAGCTGAG
>CBDUAL010000131.1:0-7835 GCA_965365125.1 uncultured Lutibacter sp. | reverse complement strand
AAAAATATAAAACAGGGAAATCAAATTTCATCAAAGCTTTTTTCATTGGTTTTGTGTCAAATTTAAAGGCTTTGAGTTCAAAAGAGTATTCTTCCTTAATTTACATCCTTAAAAACACTTAAAAAGCGTTTTTAAGCGCTTTAAGACGTTTTAATGATGTTGAGCATAAAGAATGTATTCCTTTTTTTGTAACAGCGCACACACAGTTTATTTGAACCCTTTTTCAATAGAAGATAGTTATTATTGTAATTTTTAGTATAAATAAACGTAATACTGATAATTATTACTTTCTGCTTTGGTATTTGTTACTATATTCGCAAAAAAATAAATTCCAATCTTAAAATTTAAAAAATGAAAAAATTAGTATTAGTTGTCGTTGCTATTGTGCTTGCATCTTGTAGTCAAACCAAAATTGCTTACATTGATGTTGCAGATGTAATGAGTGAATACAAAGCAATGATTGCTTTAGAAACAGAAATGACTACGAAGCAACAACAAGTAGCCGGACAATTACAAGCTTCACAAGCTGCTTTTCAAGCTAAAGTGCAAGAGTATTACAAAAACGCTCCAAGTATGTCTGCTTCAAAAAAACAAGCAGCTGAACAAGCTTTGCAACAAGAAGGACAACAATTACAAGGTCAACAACAACAAGCATCTCAAATGCTAGAACAAGAAAATCAATCTAAAAGTGAAGTTTTAATTAAAACAATTGATAGTATTGTTGCTGATTATTCTAAATCTAAAGGTCTTGGTATTGTTTTAGGAACTCAAGGAAATGGAACCGTAATGTATGGTGATGATGCTTTAAATATTACGAGTGATGTAGTAGCAATTTTAAATGCTGATTTTGATGCGGCTGAAGAGGTGGCGGCTGAAGTTGTTGAAGAAACTCCTGCAGAGTAATATTAAAACAATTGTTTCAGAATTTTCGTTTTAACGAGAATGAAATCTTTAAAAAAAGCTGTCTAAAAAGTAGTTTTAAAACCGTCATTCTGAACTTGTTTCAGAATCTCACCAGATTGATGATTAATCATTAGAGAACCTGAAACAAGTTCAGGTTGACGAAATTTTTACTTTTTAGACAGCTTTTTTTATGACTTAGATTTAGCTCCTGAAAACTGATGTTCCTTTATTTTAAACAACACATTAAAGGTTGTAAGGCTTCCATAAATACGGGTAATATATTGCTGCAAATCTACCTTGTCTTGATCGTCTAATTTACTGGCATTTATTTTTTGCTCCATAACCCGTACACGATCGCGCACCATTACAATTTTATGAAAAAAGGTTTCCATAGGAATTTCTTTGCTTTGTAAATTGGTGTCTTTTGGTTCTAAAATTAATTTTCCGCCTTTCCATTTATCAGCAATCGGAATGACTTCAGAAATATCAGACCATTGTTTTAACATGTTTTTTAGTGTAGTTTCAACTTCAAAAAAGCTAATGGTATCAACTTCATCTTCAACAGCTTCAATAACTTCAAATTCACTGTTTAGATCAATAGTTTCTAGGCCGTTTTCAATAAAAGTAACCCAATAATGTTTGGAGGTTACGTTGGTTACAACACCCATACCAAATTCTGGGTGATTTATACGTGAGCTAATTCCTAAAATCCTCATAATCAATATTTTAAGTTAGTAAATAAATACCTATAATGTTCAATATAAAGTAAACGGTAATGTTCATTGCGCCAGGATAATCTTTTGCTATTCGTTGTCCAGCTAAAAACTGAAGCAGTGTTAATGCTGAAATTTCCAGCCCAATAGTTGCAATAAAAGTGGTGTCTTCGATTATTAAAAAATACAAGCCTACACTAATAAAAATAAGTGCTCCAATTTCAAAAAGCACAATATGCAACAAGAGTAAAGAAATCATTTTATGTAGAATTGTATTTTTAAAATGATTTGAATAATAAGCTACAGTTCCTTTCCAATCGCTTAGTTTTTCTAAAACCGACATAAAATATGTGATTATAAAAAAAAGTAATACTAGAATTGCGGCTGAATGTTGATTGAAAAGTGACATTTATGATTGTTCTTTTGAATGAAGTAAACGTGTAAGTTTTATAGATAAATCTAGTAAAATTATTTTAGGATTTCCGTTTCTTTCAATATGGTAAATAGCGTCGTTTAGTTCTTTGTTAATTTCTAAAATATTTCCGCTATGAATAAAAGGTGCAAAATTTTCTAACTTAAAACCAGGAGATTTTGGTTCTAAAAACACCAAAGGTTCAGCATTATAATTCAGCAATAAAGCTTGTCTAAAAAATTGCAAACAGTAATTTAAAAAACGTTTTTGAGTTTCTCTTCCACTTTTAGCAATGGTTTCACTCCATTCAATTAAATCTTGAATTACTGCAGCATTTCCTTTTGCTTTAAAGGCAGCGCGTACCCAAACAATAAACCACTGTTCAAACTGTTCGTCTGAATTATCGTTGTGCAATAAATGCAACGCTTTATTAAAATTCCCGTCGGCTTGTTGCGCAATTTGTGCGGCAATTGGAGGATCGGTTCCTTCCAATGCTACCAACCCTTTTGTAATATCAGTTTCAGAAAGTAATGGAAATTGTAGTATTTGACACCGCGATTTAATGGTGGTAATTAACTGGTCTTCATCTTCAGCAATTAAAATAAATACTGTTTTTTCAGGGGGTTCTTCTAGGAGTTTTAATAGTTTATTGGC
This sequence comes from uncultured Lutibacter sp., assembly GCA_965365125.1. GTDB lineage: Bacteria > Bacteroidota > Bacteroidia > Flavobacteriales > Flavobacteriaceae > Lutibacter. The sequence goes on along the minus strand of CBDUAL010000131.1, from coordinate 5,153 downwards.
TGCTGAAGTATTCATTTTATCAGCCATCCAAATAATCATTATTTTATAACCACCTTCGTAACTTTTAAGTTTTAAACTTTTTACAATTTCTTCAGCCTCATCAACACCTATTTGTCCCTGTTTGTTTTCAATACCAATAGATTGCAACCACTCAAATAAATTTCCATAAGGATGAGCAGCTACAAATTGGCGCCATTCTTCTAAAAAATTAGTACTAACAGGTTTGCTTTTAATTTTGTCGTTTGAAGCCACAGGAAATGCAAAATGCAAATCGGGATGCATTAATTTAGAACATTTTACAGCGCAAGTTTCTTTGTTGTTACTTGTGCTGCACAAAATATATTGTGCATAGGCAATTGCCATAGATAACACACCAGCGCCTTCTTTGCCAATAAATAGTTGGGCATGCGAAATTCTACCATTATCGGTAGATTTCATTAAATGATTTTTTAAATGTTCTTGCCCTAAAATATCCGAAAATTCCATTAAAGCGAAAGTAAACAATTTTTCAATTTTTTAGATTGTTTCTGCTTTCAATATTTTTTTAGAAAATTAATTTAGTGTGAATTCCCTAAAAAAAAACAATTCATTGTACTATTGATAGTTAAAAAGGTTATTGATTGAGAACTAATATGTTATATTTAAAAAATATTATGAATACTACATGAAATCGCTTTCGTAAAAAACTATAAGTGTTCTATGAAATTAATTTATATTTGTAGCACAAAATAAAATACAATGAAAACAATACAAGACATAGATTTTAAAGGTAAAAAAGCCTTAGTTCGTGTAGATTTTAATGTTCCTTTAGATGAAGATTTTAATGTTACTGATGCAACAAGAATTCAAGCAGCAAAACCAACTATTATTAAAATATTAGAAGACGGTGGTGCAGTTGTTTTAATGTCGCATTTAGGACGTCCAAAAGGAGTTGAAGACAAGTATTCTTTAAAACATATTACAGAAAAAGTTTCTGAAATAATTGGTGTTGATGTGAAATTTTCTTCAGATTGTGTTGGAGAAGAAGCTGAAAAAGCGGCTCAAAACCTGCAAATGGGTGAAGTATTGGTCTTAGAAAATTTACGTTTTCATCCTGAAGAAAAATCAGGAGATGTTGCTTTTGCTGAACAATTATCAAAATTAGGGGATGTTTATGTAAACGATGCTTTTGGTACAGCGCATAGAGCACACGCTTCAACAACTATTGTAGCGCAATTTTTTCCTGAAGATAAATGTTTTGGAAGTTTATTAGCACAAGAAATAGTAAGCTTAAAAAAGATTTTAGAAGAAGGTGAAAAACCAGTTTTAGCAATTTTAGGAGGTGCAAAAGTATCTTCAAAAATTACAGTTATCGAAAATATTTTAGACAAAGTTGACCACTTAATTATTGGTGGTGGAATGAGTTTTACATTTATTAAAGCACAAGGTGGAAAAGTTGGAAATTCTATTTGTGAAGATGACAAACAAGAATTGGCTTTAGATATTTTAAAACAAGCAAAAGAAAAAGGAGTACAAGTTCATATTCCTGTTGATGTTGTTGCTGCTGATGCTTTTAGTAATGATGCTCATACGCAAGTTTGTGATATCAATAACATTCCTGACGGTTGGCAAGGACTTGATGCTGGACCAAAATCAACCGAATTATTTGATAAAGTGGTAAACGAATCTAAAACCATACTTTGGAATGGTCCTTTAGGAGTTTTTGAAATGGAATCTTTTGCAGCTGGTACAGTTGCTTTAGGAAACTCTATTGCAAATGCAACTAAAAACGGAACATTCTCACTTGTTGGTGGTGGAGATTCTGTTGCAGCAGTAAAACAATTCGGTTTTGCTGATAAAGTAAGTTATGTTTCTACCGGTGGTGGAGCAATGTTAGAAAGCTTAGAAGGTAAAACGTTACCAGGAATTGAAGCTATTTTAAAATAAGCTTTACCCTAAAAAAGAGCGTCATGCTGAACTTGTTTCAGCATCTCATCATAATATAAAAACCATTTTCTATGCATTTAGAAAATGGTTTTTTACAATATAGAAATTCATTAAAAACGTATACCATGAAATTAAATTTACTAAAAGAATTTAAAGAGTTTGCCGTTAAGGGTAATATGATTGATATTGCGATTGGAGTAATCATAGGAACAGCATTTAATAAGGTTGTAGATGTGTTAATAAAAGAAGTTTTTCTTCCACCCCTTTCTTATTTAACTAATGGAACTAATTGGGAAAATAAGCGATGGATTTTAAGAGAAGCTGTTATTGAAAATGGTATTGCAAAACCAGAAGAAATAGCAATTGGCTATGGGAAATTGTTTGAAGTAATAATTGATTTCCTTATTATTGGAGTTACCGTTTTTTTAGTAGTTAAGTTTATGAATATCATACGTAATAAATCTCAAGACCCTAAAAATGAAACAGTTGCTACGCCCAAAGATATTGAGCTGTTAAATAGAATTACCGAGCTTCTTGAAAAACAAGTTGAGATGGCTGAACAAAAAGAAGTCAAAAATAAATAAAACGCTACGAGAACAAACATATCTAAACTGTAATTATATTACTAATCAGTTGTTTAGTTTTTTTTACATTTGAACATAAATAAAGTTAAAAATGAAATACTCAAACATTCCAAATACCAATATAAAAGTTAGTAAAATTTGTTTAGGAACTATGACTTTTGGTCAGCAAAATACGGAACAAGAGGCGCATGAACAATTAAACTATGCGGTTGAACAAGGTGTAAATTTTATTGACACTGCCGAAATGTATTCGGTGCCACCAAGTAAAGAAACCCAAGGAAATTCAGAAAAATGTATTGGTTCATGGTTAAAACATCAAAAAAGAGAAAACCTAGTTGTAGCTTCAAAAGTAACCGGACCTAGCGATTTTTTTAGTTATGTACGTAATAATTTAGGCTTTTCAAAACCTGCAATTTTAGACGCTTTAGATAACAGTTTGCAGCGCTTACAAACCGATTATGTAGACCTGTATCAATTGCATTGGCCAGATAGAAATGTGCCAATGTTTGGACAGCGCAACTACAAACACAACCCAAGTGAAGAATGGGAAGATAACGTACAAGAAGTTCTAGAAACCTTAGACACATTGGTAAAGCAAGGTAAAATTCGTCATTACGGTGTTTCTAATGAAACCTCTTGGGGTGTAATGCATCATTTAAGTAAGAGCACCCAACATAAATTAACACGCTGTAAAACCATTCAAAATCCGTATTCCTTATTAAACAGGTTATTTGAAATTAACTTGGCCGAAGTTTCCATGCGCGAAAATGTAGGTTTATTAGCCTATTCCCCTTTGGCATTTGGCGTACTTACAGGTAAGTATTTAAACGGACAATTACCCGATAAATCTAGGATTAAATTATTTCCACAGTATAGTAGATATAACAGTGAACAATGTACTTTTTTAACACAAAAATATGCCGAGTTAGCAACCCAGTTAAACATTTCATTAACCCAGCTTTCTTTAGCATTTATTAATCAACAGCCTTTTTTAACAGGGAATATTATTGGAGCTACAACATTGGAGCAATTAAAAGAAAACATTGGCAGTATTCACGTTGAACTTTCAGAAGAAACATTGATAAAGATTGATGAAATTCAAGCCTTACAACCAAATCCAGCACCTTAAATTGGGTTTAAAAACTTGGGCGTTCCCCGTTGGGTCAGGCTGTCATTACTCGCTTTTTTTAGTTTTATTTTAAACTAAAAAAGAGCTCAAACATAGAACCTGTACTGAGCTCAGTCGAAGTGTTCCATCCTTAACGCAAAAAGTTATAATAACTAAACCTAACAGGTTTGTTTGCTTTTTATTGTAAAATGCAAAAAAAACTAATTATAGTCCCAACCTAAAGTAGTTTGAAACGTGTAATCTCCCTTTGAAGCACCAGTTACTGGTTGGTTATCAAAGTTGTAAGTTAATCCAGATTTAATATATATATTAGAAGTAATGTCAAATTTTAAGTTAAATTTATAATCAAAACGTAGCCTTCCTTTTTCAGTTAAACTGGGAGATAAAGTAGCTGAGGTAAGAACACTAAAATTACCAATATCATATTTATTTAATTCCGCAGAAAAATAAGATTCCAAACTGCTTTTACTGTCGCTTGAGTTTGTGTAAGATTCATTATTAAAAGCTAAACCAGCTCCAGTACCAACATAAAGATTATTGGTTTTTGTCACAAAATAACCCGCACCCAAACTACCCGTTGAACGTAATTTTAATTGTTGATCACTATTAGATAATAAATCAATAGCGCCAGATAAGTACCAATCCTTAAGTAAAAATCGTTGTACATTTATGTTAGCTTCATACCTGCTAATATCATCGGTATTGTCTTGCTTACTATAAACCAAGTTAAATGAGTTTAAAAAATTCCATTTAGATGCTTTATAATTAATTTTGGCATTCATAGTTAGTTGTTTAAAATTATTGGCTTTTGTAAGCGAAAAACCGGTGTCAAATGCTAGTTCAATTCGTTTAAAAAAAGAACCACCAGTAAACGGATCTAAGGAAGTTATTTTGTTTAAGCTAGTTTTTATAGTTTTACCCTGGTGAACCAAAATAACATCTTTCTTATTTATAGAATCAGAATGAATAGAAGTATTAAGTCTTCTTCCATCAGTCAAAGTCATAATAAATTCTCTTTTACTGTAAATTTCTTTTACTTTCCACCACTTAATTTTAAAATCACTGTCACTATAAGGTGTTTTAAAAACAAGTACACTTTGGTCCATACTTTTAACTTCACCAATTAACACCTGATTACTAGCTAATTTTATGGAGTCTTTTTGCGAAAATCCGGAAAACCCAAGCATTAAAAATAAAAGAGAAACAGTTGTTTTTTTAAACATATTCTTCATAGCGTAACTATTTACGTTGCTAAAAATACATTTTTTCCTTAAAAAAAAGGAAAATTAAATGAATAACCATTAAAAAAACAACAAACAAATAGCTTGTATTAAGCCTTGTAGAAGTGTTTTTTTCTTAATTTTAAAAGCGAATTTAAATGAACTACTTCATCTAAATTCAGTATCTAATTTATAGTAACTAAAATAATTTGGTGATTGTTTTTAACCAAATCATGTACCTTTAGCAAGTATTATTAAACAATAAAAATTGCAGTTCACAAACCTATTTTGCAG
>CBDUAL010000130.1:0-7971 GCA_965365125.1 uncultured Lutibacter sp. | reverse complement strand
TTACGTTCCCCATAGTTTCGATTCCTAAAGAAAGTGGTGTAACGTCTAATAATAAAACGTCTTTCACATCTCCGGTCAATACTCCTCCTTGAATAGCCGCACCAATAGCAACAACCTCATCCGGGTTTACTCCTTTTGAAGGTGCTTTTCCAAAGAACTTCTCAACAGCTGCCTGAACAGCAGGAATACGTGTAGAACCTCCAACCAAGATAATTTCATCGATATCACCAGTTGATAAACCAGCACTGCTCAATGCAGTTTTACATGGCTCAATAGTTCTGCGAACCAAATCGTCAATCAATTGCTCAAATTTAGCTTTCGACAAAGTTCTCACCAAGTGCTTTGGTCCAGTTGCCGTAGCAGTTACATATGGCAAGTTAATCTCTGTACTCGCAGATGATGATAACTCGATTTTTGCTTTTTCAGCAGCTTCTTTTAAACGTTGTAAAGCCATTGGATCTTTACGTAAATCCATATCTTCTTCAGCCTTAAACTCTTCAGCTAACCAGTCAATAATTTTTTGATCAACATCATCACCACCTAAATGCGTATCTCCATCAGTTGCCAATACTTCAAATACACCATCTCCTAATTCTAAGATAGAAACATCATGTGTTCCACCTCCAAAATCGAAAACAACAATTTTTTGATCTTCACCTTTTTTATCCAATCCGTAAGCTAATGCAGCTGCAGTAGGTTCGTTGATAATACGACTTACTTTTAAACCTGCTATTTCACCTGCTTCTTTAGTTGCCTGACGTTGAGAATCGTTAAAATAAGCTGGCACGGTTACTACTGCTTCAGTTACTTCAGTTCCTAAATAATCTTCAGCTGTTTTCTTCATTTTTTGAAGAATCATTGCTGAAATTTCTTGAGGCGTATATAATCTTCCGTCAATATCTACTCTAGGAGTGTCGTTATCACCTTTTACAACTTTATAAGGTACACGTTCAGCCTCCATTTTACTTTCTGAATATTTGTTACCCATAAAACGTTTAATTGAATAAACAGTTTTTGTTGGGTTTGTAACAGCCTGACGTTTTGCAGGATCTCCTACTTTTCGTTCGCCACCTTCTATAAATGCTACAATAGATGGTGTAGTTCTTTTTCCTTCTGCATTTGGTATAACAACTGGCTCGTTACCCTCCATTACAGAAACACAAGAGTTGGTTGTTCCTAAATCTATTCCTATAATCTTACTCATAATATATATATTTATTTTTTGTTCTTAATTCATTTTAAAATTCTACATGTTCAATTTGTCAATGATTATGCCATTAAAAAAAATGTGTCAAGTTGTCACATAACATATTTCAACAAGTTTAATTTGACATTATTCATTTAGTAAACGCTGCAATATTTACACAAAATTGTCATCCTATGTTTTTTAAATGAAAGAAATATAAAATGGTAAATTGCTTTGCTTGAATAAAAAAACTTTAAAAGAAGCTTAAACAATATGTGTTAATATTTCAGATTGTTAAAATAAATTTGAATTATACTAACATTATTTTTTATATTTGAGAGTAAGAATAAACAATCTTAAATAAAAAATAAGTACTTATGAGTAAATTCGATGAAAAAATAGCACTTTACCAAGGTGAAATGACAAAATTAGGTTTAAGTTTTGACGCTGATTTATTAACCGCTGTAACTAAAGGATTAGGTCCTTCTATTTACAAAAAAGATGCAGAAACGGTTTCTGGCTCAGATGAAAAAGAGTTAGCTACCGTAAAAAACAATTTTTTAATTAAAAAGTTAGGTCTAGCTAATGACGATAAATTAGATGCAGCAATTGCTTCTGTTATAGAAAAAGTTGGAAAATCTAACCGTAACAAATACAGAGCTATTGTATATTATTTACTAGTAAAAGAATTAGGTCAGGAATCTAAGTATTAATTACTTATTCAACAACATAAAAAAACCGCTATTCAGCGGTTTTTTTTATTTATGAATCATACGCTTCGTCTTCGGCTACACCTTCAAAGTCATCATCATAAGCAGCATCAAAATTATCTTCGTCAGCATCATAATCTTCCATTGTTTCTTCTAATTTCAGACTTATTTTAACAAGATAAACAGTATCTTCAGTAGTCACTTCAACAGCTCTTACCGCTTCACCTTTTGCATTTTTAAATGTAATAATGTCTTTATAAGTATAACCTGTCGGAAATTTTTCAACCAATAAATCTAAAATATCACTGGTTAGCTTAGCATAATCTACAATTACTCTTTTCATTATAAAAAATTACATTTTTAATAAATAAGCAAAAATAAGTGGCGCCACTATAGTAGCATCAGATTCTATAATAAATTTAGGTGTGTCAATATCAAGTTTACCCCAAGTAATTTTTTCATTAGGAACTGCACCTGAATAAGACCCGTAACTTGTTGTTGAATCAGAAATTTGACAAAAATAACTCCAAAATGGTGTGTCTGTCCTTTCCATATCTTGATATAACATTGGCACTACACAAATTGGAAAATCACCTGCAATACCACCTCCTATTTGAAAAAATCCGATACCATTGTCTGAATTTTCAGTATACCAATCAGCTAAGAAAGTCATATACTCAATACCCGATTTCATGGTGCTGGCTTTTAATTCTCCTTTTAACACATAGGAAGCAAAAATATTACCCATAGTACTGTCTTCCCATCCAGGAACTACCATTGGTAAATTAGCTTCAGCTGCAGCCAACATCCAACTATTTTTTGGGTCAATTTCATAATATTGCTCTAACACCCCTGATAGCACTAATTTATACATAAATTCATGTGGAAAATAACGTTCTCCATTGTCTTCTGCATCTTTCCAAATTTTAAAAATATGATCCTGTAAACGCCTAAAAGCCTCTTCTTCAGGAATGCAAGTATCTGTAACTCTATTCAAACCTTTTTCTAATAAATTCCATTCGTCTTGAGGTGTTAAATCGCGATACTCAGGAACTCTTTTATAATGAGAGTGCGCTACCAAATTCATAATATCTTCTTCAAGATTGGCTCCTGTACAAGAAATTATTTGTACTTTATCTTGTCTTATAACTTCTGCAAATATTTTACCTATTTCAGCAGTACTCATAGCACCTGCTAAAGAAACTAACATTTTAGATCCTTTAGCTAATTGATTTTCGTATTCTTTGGCGGCATCAACAACGCTTGCTGAATTGAAATGCAGAAAATATTTTTCTATAAAATTTGTAATTGGTGTATCCATTCTTATTTTTTAAACTAATGTTCGTATGGTGTTAATTAAATAATATTTAATCTTCGTCTTCATCAAATTTAGATAACTTACTATGAGGTTCTTTATAACCACTTTCATTTTCATAATCATCATCTTCAGCACTTTGAAATTTGTAGCTCAACATTTTATAATACAATTTTGCAGCTAAAAAATCTGAAGATTTTTCTGCTGAATTAGGACATAATTCAACAATATCAAATCCAACAACATTTTTTTCTTTGAATATTTTTTGCAAAAACTCTAATGTTTCATACCAAAATAATCCACCTGGCTCAGGTGTTCCAGTTGACGGCATTATTGAAGGGTCAAAAGCATCTAGATCAATAGTAACAAACACATTGTTTGTCATTAAATCAATTGCATTTTCCATCCAATAATCATCCTGCGCCATTTCATGGGCAAAAAACACTTTATCAGTATCCATTACCGTTTTTTCAATGGCATCCATACTACGAATACCAACTTGAATTAAATTGGTGTTTTGGCTAGCTTCGTAAACAGCACAAGCGTGGTTACAAGTTGAGCCTTCATATTCTTTTCTAAGGTCGGCATGCGCATCAATTTGTACCACTGTTAAGTTATTAAAACACTCATTAAATGCTCTAATTGAACCAATTGAAATTGAATGTTCTCCACCTACTAAGGTTACAAATTTATTTTTTTTAATGTAAGATTTAGCAATATTATGAACTGCTTCAACCATAGTTTCAGGTGAAGCGTTTTCAGTAACAGCGTCCGCTAAAAAAACACCGTTTTTATAAACCTCCGAATCTGTTTCAATATCATATAATTCCATGTTTTCTGATGCTTGTAAAAAAGCCTCTGGACCTTTATCTGATCCTTTTTGCCATGTACTTGTACCGTCATAAGGTACCGGAATCAAAACTACTTTTGAAGTTTCGATTTTACTAAATTGTTCAGGAATTCCTGCGTAAGTTTTATTATTCATAACCTAATATTTTTAAAAAATCGCTTGGTGTTTGTTTTTCTTTAAAAACTTTATATTCTAATTTACCTTCTTTATTTTTTGAAATTATAATGTGTTTTGGTTGTGGAATTAAACAGTGTTGTAAACCTCCGTAACCACCTATTGTTTCTTGGTATGCCCCTGTATTAAAGAAACCAATAAATAACGGCTTTTCTTCTTTATAAACGGGCATATAAATTGCGTTTATATGCTGCTCTGAGTTGTAATAATCGTCGCTATCACAGGTTAAACCTCCAAGTAAAACCCGTTCATAATTATCATTCCATCTATTTAATGGCAACATTACAAACCGTTTATTAATTGCCCAACTATCTGGAAGTGTTGTAATAAATGATGAATTAATCATATTCCAACGCTCTCTATCATTTTGCTTTTTTTGGTATAAAACTTTGTACAATGCACCACCACTTTCACCCACAGTAAAACTTCCAAATTCTGTAAAAAGATGAGGAACTTGCACTTCGGCTTCATCACACGCAATTTTTATTTGAGAAATAATTTCATCAATCATATATGCGTAATCGTAATCAAATGCCAATGAATTTTTTATTGGGAAACCTCCTCCAATGTTTAAGCTATCTAAAGACGGGCAAATTCTTTTTAAATTAATGTAAACTTTTAAACATTTACTTAATTCGTTCCAGTAATAAGCATTGTCTTTAATTCCTGTATTTATAAAGAAATGCAGCATTTTAAGGTTTACTTTGCTGTTTTCTTTAATATCTCGTCTGTAAAAATCAACAATATTTTTATAACCAATTCCTAATCTTGAGGTGTAAAATTCAAATTTAGGTTCTTCTTCAGAAGCAATTCTAATTCCAATATTTATTTTTTTACGAATGCCGTTTGTTAGCAAGTCAATTTCTTCGTAATTATCAATTATAGGAATACAGTTTTTATGTCCCTTTTGAATTAAATCTTGAATTTTTTGAATGTATTCATCTCTTTTAAAACCATTACATAAAATATACGTTTTATCGGTTATTTTACCCGATTTTTTTAAACTATTAACAATATCAATATCTACTGCCGAAGACGTTTCAATATGAATGTCATTACTCAACGCCTCATCTAACACATGTTTAAAATGAGAACTTTTTGTACAATAGCAATAATGGTATTTAGCTTTGTATTTATGTTTTCGCATAGAAGTTTTAAACCAACCCTTTGCTTTTTGAATGTTTTGGCTAATTTTTGGTAAATAAGTAAACTTTAAAGGTGTTCCAAATTCCTCTGCTAATTTCATGGTGTTTATATCATGAAAATGCAGTTCTTTTTTTGCATCTACTTTAAATTCTTCCTGCGGAAAATCAAATGTTTGATTTATTAAATCAATATATTTAGTATTCATTTTTAATATTTAATTTTAAACTATAAAAACAGTCTATTTAAAGACTAATCATCTTTAATGTTAAAATAAATATCTAAACTCTTAATTCTAAATACACGTTACGAAGCCTTATAACCTGCAATGGGCTATAAATTTCAAATATGAAGTTGAAAGAAGTTCTTGCTCTTAATTTTCCGTTGTACTCACTAAGCACATTGCAACTTAAAAACTTCTTTTTAAATAAGTTACAATCGAAAAAACATATATTTTTCATCGTATATTAACAACGCAACAAACATATATAAAAAAACAATACAAATAAAAAAAATAAAAAAAAATTATCGTGTAAACACCAATTCTTTAGCATTGGAAAGATTGCTATCAAAAGCGTAGCCTTCATAATTAAATTCTTTTAAGCCTTCAGTAGTTTCAATGTTGTGATCTATAATATAGCGCACCATTAATCCACGCGCTTTTTTGGCATAAAAACTAATTATTTTTAATTTTCCGTTTTTATAATCTTTGAAAACTGGGGTTACAACAGGTACTTTCAATAATTTTGGATTGATGACCTTAAAATATTCATTGCTCGCTAAATTCACAAAAACCTCATCTTTATCAAGTTCTGAATTTAAATTATTGGTAACTTTTGTATCCCAAAACTGGTATAAATTTTCACTTTTCCCTACTTTTAATTTAGTTCCCATTTCTAAACGATAAGGTTGCATTAAATCTAACGGTTTTAACACTCCATATTGACCGGAAAGTATCCTTAATTTTTGTTGTAGTTGTTGAATTTTCTCTTGCGATAACGTATACGCATCCAAACCAATATATACATCGCCTTTAAAAGCAAACACGGCTTGTTTTGCATTTTCTAAGGTAAAAGGTAATTGCCAATCTTGATTACGTTGCCAATTTAATTCGCCTAATTTATCTGAAATATGCATTAATTCTGATAATTTTTTAGGTGATTTCTTTTTTAAAACAGCACTTAATGTTGAAGCTTCTTTTAAAAAAAGGCCTTCTGTAAATGTTGGTGTTGGAACTTGTGTTTCAAAATCTAATGACTTGGCTGGTGAAATTACTATTTTCATTGGTTCTATTTTTTTACTAATGTAAATTTACTGTTTACACTTCAAAAAAAAGAAAAAAACCAATACCAAAAAATTATTTCAAAATAAAGAAATTTTATGCGGTATTACCTCTGTTTATTCAAACCTAAACAATCTTAAATTAAGCATCCTTTATAGTATCCTCAATATTACTAATGTGAAGCATTAATGCTTGCGAGGATATTTTAATTTCTTTTATTAAAAGAATTAAGGAGATTATTAGCAATATCAATGCAAAGCCAAACACCCAAACAGCAATTATTTGCTGGTGAATATAAATTAAAAACATGGTTAAAACGCACAAAAGCAGGCTTGAAATTCCAAATATTTGCATCCAACGTGTAAGATTAATTCGTTGTTTAAGGTTTTTAATTTGTTGAATTAAAGATTTGTCTTTTTTATCCTGGTACACCGCATGCAAATTTCTAATAACTGCAGCATAGGCTAAAAACCTATTGGTATAAGCTAACATAATTAGTGATATTGCTGAAAACAAAAGAGCTGGTGTGGTAAGTGTAAGTTCTTCCATAGCTATGCTATTGTATTTATTTAAAATTTTGTTGTGCAAATTTACTATTTACACTTCAAAAAGCAGCACAAAATGATAGCATAAAATGATGCTGAAATAATTAAAATTGATACCATACTTATTGAAATGTTTTTTTAATAAGTATCAATCCAACCAAAATGTTCATTTATAATAGCTTCTTTGTTTTCATTAATATGTTCAATAAAAGCCTTTGCAACCATTGATAAATTTTTAGATTTTAACCAAATAAGATTCCACGTGGTTTGAATAGGTAAACCTTTTGCTGGAATAATTTGTAATTCGAACATATTTAAAGAATTTTTAATACCAATTAAGGGCATTACAGAAACTCCTAAACCTGCAATTACGGCTTGTTTCACAGCTTCATTAGAGGTCAACTCCATCTTTTTGTAGATAGATAATTCACGCGCTGCTATGTATTTCTCCATAGCAAGTCGTGTTGAAGAACCGTGCTCTCTATAGATGAGTGGTAATTCCCCAAAGGCACTTTTTGAAATGTTTTTTGAAGTATCTATACGCTGCTTACCTCCCACTAAAAAGAGCTTATTTTTCATAAGTTCAATACGATTAATGGCTAATTTTTTAGGCATTGTAGAAACCATTGCAAAATCAACTTCATTATTTTCTAAGCTGCGTATTACCGATACTTTATTGGTAACATCCATTGTTAAATCTACCCCTTCATTTTCATGTAAAAAATCCGACAATAAATAAGGCATTACATATTTTGCAGTGGATACA
>CBDUAL010000129.1:0-8018 GCA_965365125.1 uncultured Lutibacter sp. | reverse complement strand
GGGGTTATTAGAGTTATTGGAAAAGGAAACAAACAGCGTTTTGTACCTATTAATATTCAAACCGAAAAATACATTCAATTTTATGTGAAGGATATACGCTCACATATTGCTGTTAAAAAAGGATTTGAAGATACCTTATTTTTAAACCGAAGAGGTCAAAAATTATCAAGAGTTATGATTTTTACCATCATTAAAAATTTAACTGAAAAAGCCGGAATTCAGAAGAAAATTAGTCCGCACACATTTCGCCATTCATTTGCGACACATTTACTAGAACGTGGTGCCGATTTAAGAGCCATTCAACAAATGTTAGGTCACGAAAGCATTACTACTACTGAAATTTATATGCACGTAGATAAAAGCTTTTTAAAAGAAGTTATCAATACATTTCATCCTAGAAAATAGACCTTCAATAAAAAAAACTGTCTGAAGATTAACTAAAAAACCGTCATTCTGAATTTATTTCAGAATCTCTCCTAGTTGATTACCAATTATTCTGAGAACCTGAAACAAGTTCAGGTTGACGAAAAGTTTAATTTTCAGACAGTCTTATTTAATTTATTTTCTATATAAAGGATCTGCTCCAATAGTACCTTCTAATTCTTTTAAATAAGAATCAGTAATTACTTTTGTATACAATTCTTTTACTTTGTTTAATTTATTCAACAAATTTAATTCAGCAACAATAATTGAATTGTTATCGTCATTAATAAAGTTCTCTAAATAAGAAATTTGTTTTTGGTAAAATTGAATATCTTTCGTTTGTTTAATTGTTAAACGCTCTTTATACCAATCACTATTTATCACATAATCTCTATCAAAATAAGCTCTTAATGAAGGATCACTAATTTCTTTTCCTTCATAAGTACCATACGCCATAATATGTAATAATATTTTTAAAGGTGGAATAGCGGCATCAATACTTCTATCTTCAAAATAACGAAGTGCTACTTTTTGCTGCGCTTCAACAATATTATCAATTCCATCAACAAAATCTTCTAAACCTTGTAATTCTGGTTTCAACATTTTTTCGTTAAACACTGCATTTGGTTCATCAAACAATCTGTTTAAACATCTTAATGAAAAGTTACTTGTAATTCTATATCCTAAACGGCTAGCCAACACTTTTTTCCCATTAAATTCAAAATCTTCTAATTTTTCTAAAGAACCATTTTCAATTAATAATTTAGGATCTCTATCATTAGGTTCTAAACGTGCCCAAATTTCAGGAATTAGTAAACTTATATCGTGATCAACTTTGTTTTCTGCACCCACATAACCTGCAGCCGTACTAAACGCATTTGATTCAGTTAAAATATGTGATAACAATGCATTGTTTAAATCGGTTGTAGGTGTTAACATATTAAAAGGACCTTTTGTTAAAGCTCCTTCAGAACCTGCTCCTGTAGTTGAGGGTGATTTACCTGTAAGACTACAAATAAAATCCATAAACAACTCTGGAGTTTCTTGGTAATGAATTGGGTTATAAACTGCCAACGGACGAATACCTGCTTCTTTATCAACGGGGTTATTTCTTCTACCTGGCAATACTGCGTTAACTACATTAATAACTGGGTCTTCAGATTTAATTTTTCTGAATAAACGCACTCCAATTTCTCCTAAATAACTATCTTCAGTTTCATCAATAAAAATGTTACGCTCTAAATAACGAGGATTTTTAGTTGGTTCTCCATTTACAATTCTAGTGTGCGATGGTAATGAAAAATATTCCTCTTCATTAGGACTATTAACAACACTTAAAATAAGGTCTTTTACTGGTTGAGTATATTTATCAAAATTAATAGTGTCTTCATAAATTTCAATAGCATCTTTTTTAGTTAAAAGTTCGTAGTTAGTTAAATAAACATTGTCTGAAACTAAATCACGTTCAGCACCTTCATCATAACCTCTTACAATGGCTTCATCAGGTCTTTGGAATAAATGACTTTCACAGTTGGCTACTACTTTTAAACTCTTATTTGTAAACTCTGGATTTAAGTTTTTAAATTGGTTTCTAGGCAATGTAATTGAAGCAGAAATATCATCTTCTAATTGTATTTTTTGACTTGCAGAGAAATCTGATCTTAATTTATTTAACAACCAGCTTCCTTCTTGGTTAAAACCAATACGCACGTAACTTCCAACAACATCAGTCTTAAAATATTTAAGCCCGGTTCCTTTTTGCCCGTTCACAATTTCAACAGACATGCATTCTTTCCAGTTTAAAGATTCGTGATCTTGACGGTATAAGCGTTTTACAAATAAAACTAAAGAACGGATATGCACCGGAATTGAACTTACAAACTCATTAAATTCATCAGAATTTTTTGGGGATGGTGTTAATAATTTAACGGCAGAACCTAGTGTTCTTCTTTTATCTAAGAACGTTCTTGAAGGTGGTAAAGTTGAATCGTAATCTTTCCATCTTTTAGAGTAATTAAATTCAATAATTTCATCTGCCTTTTTGAAGTCTTCATCAATATCTATAATGTTAAATGAACTATATGTAATTGCATTTAACATTGATTTTGAAATTTCAGATTTTCCTCCACCCGAAACTGTACAAGGCTTGTGACAAAAAATTCCTTCAGGAGATGTATTCACTATTCTCCATAAAGAAATAGCTTTGTGTTTTTCTAATTTGAATTTATTTCCTGTTGGATGAATGTATGTTTTGTGCGGAGATAATATTAACTTTTGCTCCTGATTATTATGTGTCCAAGTAATACTATTTGTATTGGTATTGATATATGCATTTTCAGGTATATAAATTAAATTTGGGTACTTTTTATCTAAAGCATAATTAGCAGGGTATATTTCAATTCTATCGCCTAATAATTTTTTTACTTCTGCAAAAGTAAAACGGTTTCCAAATTTCCCTGAAAAAGCAGTACCATCAACAATATCACCCATTACACCTCTTGGAAATGCAATAGCACCCCCTGCGTGTTCCTCTTCAACTAAACCAAATAAATTAGCCGAATAACTTATTTGTGTTTTAATTTCTTTTTTTGAATATCCAAAATAATTATCAGCAATTAAAGTAACAACTACTCCTCTATCATCTCTACATGTAATTTTAAAGGCACCACCATCATTATATAGTTCGTCCTCACTTTTCCAGCACATTCCATCATGCTTTTGTCTGTCTGTAGCAGCATCCCAATGAGGTAAACCAATGTCTTTTTTCTTCAGTAATTTTAATTGAGGAGCTAAAATAATACAACCTGTATGACCTGTCCAATGCTCTGGATCTAAAGCAGCATCATTATGTGCTAAATTAGGGTCTCCTGCATTTCCAAATATAGATTCTACAAAATCTAAATTACTTACCAAACTACCTGGCGCAAAAAAACGGACTTCTAAGCTCTTTTTTGAAATGACCCCTTTTACCTCAGGACAAACCATTGGGCGCATTAATAAAGATACCATCACTTTTGCCTTATCGGCTTGATTGGCAGTAAAAGGCAATGTTTTTAATTCTTCCGAAGGATTTAGCGCTGCGTTTAAAAAATGAGCAAATGCTATTTTAGGTACTTCTATTTTATCTAACGGCACAGGTAAATCTCCTTCAACAATATGAAAAGTTCCTTTAGTGGTTCTTTTATCATTTATTGGATTGTTTAAAATACCCTGTTTTATTCTGTGTGATGTAATGTTTTCACTAACAAAAGAAGTTCCATTTGGTGGTAAACTAATTTCTCTTGCATGCCCTTTTTGATTTAATATTAAAGTATCATTAGGCAATGCATAACTTTTACTAAATTCAATATCATTTAAATAATCATTTATAAAATCTTGAATTCTCGAATCTGCAGGAGAAAGATATTTTGAAAGTAATCTGGATTTTTCTCTAAACCCTCTTGTAAAAGAACCTGTTAACTGTTGCAGTTTAGGGTTACAAAATTTCTCAATATCACCTTCATTGTCTTGAAAAAGAGGTTGCCCCAAAGAAGCTAATTGAAGATTTATATACTGTACGATATCTTTTCTGTTTTGACTTTTTTTTACCTGATTTGAACTCATTGTATTGTATTTATGTTGTTCTTAAAACTTTCTATAAAGTAATAAGGAAGTTTTTCAATTTCATTAATTCACTGTAAATTGGTTAACCAATTTATTAAGACGGAAAATTAAACAATTATTGGCACATATAATAACATCATTCATCATAATTTAAAATAAAGAGGTTTGACAGTTTCGTTTTTATTAGAAATTTAAACTTAATTGATTTATTTATAAGAATTATATAACAAATTAAAGAAAAAATAGAATAATTCTAATTTTAAAAGCAAATAAACATAATTTAATAATATGGTTAAATTTTAACTGATTCAATAAATATAAATTAAAAGATTAATTTATGAGATTATTAGAATTAATTAAAAAAAAATCTCACCGAAGTGAGATTTTTGATGTATCTAATAGTTTATGTATTATTTAGCAATATTAACAGCTCTTGTTTCACGAATTACAGTAATTCTAACTTGACCAGGGTAAGTCATATCATTTTGAATTTTTTGAGAAATATTGAAAGATAATTCAGATGCTTTTGCATCGTTTACTTTTTCACTTTCAACAATTACACGCAATTCTCTACCCGCTTGTATAGCATAGGCTTTTTGTACACCCTGAAAACCAAAAGCAATATCTTCTAAGTCTTTTAAACGTTGAATATAGGAATCTAACACTTGACGACGCGCTCCTGGTCTTGCCCCTGAAATAGCATCACAAACTTGTACAATTGGAGCTATTAATGTTTTCATTTCAATTTCATCATGGTGTGCTCCAATAGCATTACAAATTTCTGGGTTTTCGTTATATTTTTGAGCCCATTCCATACCTAATAAAGCATGTGGAAGTTCACTTTCTGTTTCGGGTACTTTTCCAATATCGTGTAATAAACCGGCTCTTTTTGCCAGTTTTGCATTTAAACCAAGTTCAGCAGCCATTAAACCACAAAGGTTTGCAACCTCACGTGAATGTTGTAATAAATTTTGACCATAAGAAGATCGGTATTTCATTCGTCCAATTGTTTTAATTAACTCAGGGTGTAAACCATGAATTCCTAAATCAATTACCGTACGCTTACCAACTTCAATAATTTCTTGTTGTAATTGCTTTTCAGTTTTTTTAACAACCTCTTCAATACGAGCAGGATGTATACGACCGTCAGTTACTAATTTATGTAATGATAAACGTGCAATTTCTCTACGAACAGGATCAAAACAAGATAAAATAATGGCTTCAGGAGTATCATCAACAATAATTTCTACACCAGTTGCCGATTCTAAAGCACGAATGTTACGACCTTCACGGCCAATAATTCGACCTTTAACATCGTCAGATTCAATATTAAAGACAGACACACAGTTTTCAACTGTTTGCTCTACTCCTACACGTTGAATGGTATTTAAAATAACCTTACGTGCTTCTTGTTGTGCTGTTAATTTGGCTTCTTCAATCGTATCTTGAATAACTGCCATTGCATCAGATTTTGCTTCATCTTTTAAAGATTTTACCAATTCTGTTTTAGCATCTTCAGCAGATAAACCAGAAATAACTTCCAAGTTATCAACTTGTTTTCTATGCAGTTTGTCAACCTCGTCAGTTCTTCTTTCTAAATAATCTAACTTCTTTTCATTTTCAGCTATTTTAGAAACTAATTCATTATTTAATTTCTTATTCTTATCCAGTTCTTGTGAAACCTGAGATTCTTTATCACGAATACGTTTCTCTGCGTCAGCAATTTTTTTGTCTCTTGAAATAATTACTTTTTCATGTTCCGATTTTAATTCAATAAATCGTTCTTTTGCTTGTAAAATTTTGTCTTTTTTTAAAGCTTCAGCTTCTACTGTTGCTTCTCTAAGTATTGTGGTTGCTTCTTTTCTTGTATTTCTTATAATTTTAGTTGCCTTATTTTTTTCAACAACTTTTGCAATAATTAAACCTATTATTAATCCTATTGCGATACCAGCAATTACTGGCATTATATATTCTACCATATTTCAAATTTAGATATAAAAAAACCTACATTAGAAAGGTTTTATGTAAACTCCTTATAAACAAGTTTAGGATTAACTAATTGATCAAGGATCCGTTCAAAGACGGCTTGCTTTTACAATTAAGACTCATCCTTTATAAAGATATAGTGTTGAGTTTAACAAACAATAACTAATGTAGGCAGTATTATTAATTAATATTATTTTAAAGAACTTATTTGTTTATGTGCTCATCAATTATAGCACCTAATTTATGCATTTTTTTGGTTGCTTCAGAAATATCTTGATCTTTATTAATAGCATTAATTTCAATTAATGATGCAAATTGCAAGGCACACATGGCCAAAACATCTTGTTTATCACTAACTGCATAGTTCTTTTCAAATTTAGTAACTAAATCATTTATATTTTTTGCTGCTTTTCGCATTCCCTCTTCTTCATTTATACTATTTACTTTAATAGGATATATGCGTCCAGCAATTGTTACTTTTATTTTTAAAGATTCTGCCATTTTAAAGAACTTATTCGCTTAATTGAGTAATACACGTATCAATTTCACGAATTAAAGCATTTATTTTGAGTTTTGTTTCTCTTCTATCTTCTTTACTGCCTTCTATAGTTTTTGCAATTTTAAGTACTTGATATTTTTTCTCAAGCTCATTGTTTAATTGCTTTTCTTGAGTAATTTTATGTTCTAAAGAAGCTAATTTGTTTAACAAAAATTCATTTTCTTCTTTTAAAAAATTATAATTTTCTAAAAGTTTTTTGAGTTTGTTTTCAACTAAATTTACAACTTCTGTAATATGACTCATAAATCCCTTAAGAATATAAACTATAAATACAAAGTTAGTATTAGTCTACCAATATTACAACTGTTTTCTATCATTTTATAAAAATGTTAGTTATCTATATATAAAAGCTTTAAGTTTAAACGTTGTAAAAAATATAATTTACTATTTTAGCCTAAAACAATTTTGTGAAAAGATTCGCTACTTTAATTTTAATTTCAACTACTTTTTTTGTCTTTGGGCAAGGAGATATTTCAACCTACCCAACAAATTATTTTAGCAATCCTTTAGATATTCCTTTGGTATTATCCGGAACATTTGGAGAATTAAGAACCAATCATTTTCATGCAGGTATCGACATTAAAACGGAACAAAAAGAAGGGTTAAAAGTAATAGCTGCTGCTGGTGGTTATGTTTCTAGAATTAAAGTTTCACTTTGGGGGTATGGTAAGGTTTTGTATGTTACACATCCTAATGGCTATACTTCGGTTTATGCACATCTTCAAAAATTTAATGATCGAATCGAATCTTACGTTAAAAAACAACAATATAAAAAAGAATCTTATGAAATTCATTTATTTCCTAAAGCAGGTGAATTACCCGTTACTAAAGAAGAAATTTTAGCTTTTAGCGGAAGCACTGGTGGTTTTGTTGGTCCGCATTTACATTTTGAAATTAGAGATACAAAAACCGAAAAACCTATCAATCCGTTTTATTTTGGGTTTGAAGTAAAGGATTCTAAAAAACCTAGAATAAACAGTTTAATGGGGTATTCTTTAACTGAAAACACACATATAAACAACGTAAATGTTCCCGTTCAACTTTCATATCGAAAATTAGAGAATGGCAATTATTTAGCTTCAACAATTAAAGCTTTTGGTGAAATTGGTTTTGGTGTAAATGTTTATGACCAATTAGATGGTGCATACAATAAAAATGGGCTTTACAGCCTGTCTTTAGCTGTAAATGGAAAAACAGTGCATGAATTTAGAGCAACCTCTTTTTCGTTTTATGAAACAAAATATATTAAAGGAGAGATTCAACTGAAACGAGAAGGAGGTAAATGGGTAGTGGATAAAAGCTATATTCTTCCATTCAATCCAAAGGTAAATATGTTTTTGATATTGTCGTAGAGGATGAGATCACCCCTTCCCGGTCCAAATACCGGGATATGATCAGTTATAAATTATAGGTGAACCAGGTTAAGGTTTAGTAGGGGCGAATAATT
>CBDUAL010000128.1:0-8048 GCA_965365125.1 uncultured Lutibacter sp. | reverse complement strand
GGATCCATACAACCACCTGTAACCCCAAAAAATAATTTTGGGGTTCCTAATTTTGTGAAATCCTGTAAATTATCATGTACACTAGGCTGCGGAACAATGGCTACTCTTAAGCCATAACTTTCTAAAATTCTTCCAATAACTGCAGGTCCAAATGCTGGATGATCAACATACGCATCTCCACTAAAAAGAATTACATCTAATTCTTCCCAACCTCTAAGCTTTACCTCTTTGTTTGTTGTAGGCAACCAATCTGAAAGTTTATGCATCATAATTTTGCAAAAATACACTATTTAAAACAATTCTATATAAAATTTAAAATAAGGCTTTTTGTTAACGAATGTTAATGAGTGTTAACGTATTAAACCTTTAAATATTTTGAGGGTCAAAGAGATATAACACAAAATTTAAAATTAACTATTATGAGAAAATTAGCAGGAATTACAGTACTTATTTTATTGATATCATTCAGTATAAATGCACAACAAAAACAAAAAAAACAACGTAAAGGTTCCGATTTTACAACTGAGCAAATGGCTACATTAAAAGTGAAGCAAATGACTTTAGATTTAGATTTAAACGCTTCTCAGCAAAAAGAGGTTTTTGAATTAATGAAAAAAAATACTGAAGAGCGTAAAAACGCTATAACCGAAAGAAAAGAAAACAAACAGAGTGGTGTTGAACTGACAAGTGACCAAAAATTTGCAATACAAAATAATCGTTTAGATAAAATGATTGCGCATAAAACTGCAATGAAAAATATATTATCTAAAGATCAGTACGAAAAATGGGAGAAAAAAATGAAGCACCAAAAAAGGTCAGTCAAAAAAAACATGGCTAAAAACAACCAAAAAGGGATGAAAGGTGGTCAACAAAAAAATAATAAAATATAGGTTAAATTTGTTTAGTTTAAATTTGATAAGAACTCTGCAAATGCAGAGTTCTTTTTTTGTAATATTTATAGTATTTTTCGACTAAATTTTAAATTTATACCAAATGGCCATTCAAAACACTTCAACATATACTTTTAAAGATGTTTTTTCAGTAAGTAAAATTTCATTTGAAAATGCTTGCGTTGTAAATAAGAACGAGCAAGTAGATAACTATAGTATTTTTTGGATTAAAGAAGGTAAAGGGAATTATAATATTGATTTTAAAAGTTATGCATTTGATGGTAGTGTGTTATTTTTTCTTTCTCCTGGACAACTATTTTCAGTTGATTCAGAAAAAATAAAAGAAGCTTTTAAACTTACTTTTAAAAGAGATTTTTATTGTATTGAAACGCACGATAAAGAAATTGCTTGTAACGGTGTACTATTTAATAATATATATGAAACCCCTTTTGTTAAAACTACCAAAGCCGACGAACTAAAGTTAGAATTTATTTTAACTAGTTTAATTGAAGAATTCAACAATAAAAATACCGCACAATATGATATGCTTCAATCATATTTAAAGCAATTCATTATACATTCAGTAAGAATAAAAAAAGAGATTGAGCCTCTTAAAGATGATATAGAATCTACCTTATTTAAAGATTTTAGTCTTTTGGTTGAGCAAAACTTTAGAAAACTACATTCAGTAACCGATTACGCAAATAGATTAGGATTGTCTCCTAAATCGTTAGCAAAACATTTTCAAAAAATTAGCGCAGAAAAACCAAGTGATTTTATAAAAAACCGAATTATTCTTGATGCTAAACGTCAGTTAATTTATTCTAATGAATCTGTAAAGCAAATTGCTTTTAATTTAGGTTTTAACGACCCGGCATACTTTAGTCGATTTTTCACAAAAGCTGTTGAAAAGTCTCCTCTTCAATTTAAGGATGACCATATTAAGAACTAATTCAGCTAAAAAAACTCCCTAAAAAACAAAAGTCCAACCAGTAAGAACTTTTGTCCATTTCTCAGCTTTCATATCTATCGCATATTTGTAATGAATTTAAAAACCAATAATTATGAATATTCAAATAGATCAAAATCAATACGAAAAAGTAATATCTGATAACAAATTAGTTTTACTAGATTTTTACGCAGATTGGTGTGGACCGTGCAATACATTGAGTCCAACAATTCAGAAATTAGCTGAAGAATATGCTGATAAAGTAGCTATAAAAAAAGTAAATGTAGATGATAACAAAGATTTGGCAGCTGCTTTTCAAGTGAGAAGTATTCCAACACTTATTTATATTTCAGAAGGTGAAACTGTAGGAAGATCAACAGGAGCTGCTCCTGAAAATGAGTTAAAAATTCAATTAAATAAACTTATTGAATCTTCAAAAAATTAATCATCCAACTACAAAGAACCTTTGTCCATTTATTAACATTACCAACAATTGCATCTTTGTAGTGTAATTTAAAATCAAAAAATCATGAAAACAAATCAAAAAATTAATTGTCCTAATTGCTGGGGATTTCAAGAATATGAAGAAAACCAACAAACAAACTTAATAGAAAATCAAATAAACAATAACATTTAAAAACAAAAGATATGAGTACTAGAATTGAAACATTAAACCCAGAAACAACAACAGGAACATCAAAAGAATTATTTAACGGAGTTCAAAAAAAGCTAGGCTTTATTCCTAATTTAATTAAAGTGTTTGGAAACTCTCCAGCAACTTTAAAAGCATACCTGCAGTTAGGCGAATTAACTGCTAGCGGAAACTTCAGCAATAAGTTTAGAGAGCAACTTGCGCTTGCTATAGGTGAAGAAAACAGTTGTAATTATTGCTTATCAGCACACACTGCAATTGGAAAAATGAATGGTTTAAGTGATGAGCAAACAGAACAAAGCCGACAAGGAGTAGCTACTGATGCAAAAATTGAGGTTGGATTAAAACTGGCTCAATCTATCACAAAAAACAGAGGAAAAATCTCTACTGAAGAAATTCAAGCAGCTAAATTAGCGGGTTATACTGATGAAGATATTCTTGAAATAGTATTAAATGTAGTGTCAAATACGTTAACAAATTATGTAAATCATATTGCTGAAACTGAAATTGATTTCCCAAAAGTTGAAGCTGGAAAATTTACAGTTACTACATAATAATAAAGTTGATTTTTAAAAGAGGCTGTCTGAAAAGGCAGTCTTTTTATTATTTAATACGCAATAGCTGCCCAATAGCCAAATTATTAGAATTTAAGCCATTTATTTTTTTGAGCTTATCTACAGACAATCCATATTTTCTTGAGATTGAATACAAGGTATCACCTTTAACAACCAAATGATTTGATGTTTTTGACAATTTAGGTTTTTTATAATTTTCACCTAAAACTTCCATATCAAATTGATGCAACTTGTACTTTTCAATCAACCCAATTAATTTTGCAGGGTACCTTCTGTCAGTAGCATAACCTGCGGCGCTTAACCCTTTTGCCCAACCTACATAATCTCCAGCTTCCAATTCAAATAAATTACGATATCTACTTCTTGTAGTTAAAAATTCTGAATGATCTTTAAAGGAAGTTCTTGGATCTTTGTAAACTCTAAAACATTCTCCTTTTTCATCATCATCATGATAGGTTTTTTTGCCTTTCCAACCTTTATGACATTTAATTCCGAAATGGTTGTTTGAACGTAATGTTAATAAACTTTTACCACTTGAAGATTCTAAAATTCCTTGTGCTAAAGTGATACTTGCCGGAATTTTATAATCATGCATTTCTTTCATTGAAATGGCACTGTATTGCTTTATGTATTCTTCCGTAGAGTTTGTTATCACAGATTTTACCTCTTCTTGTTTTTTAACCGGTTCAATGGTTTCAACTGTAGGTTGAACGACCTCTTTCACAACAGGCTTTGATTGTTTTTTTATAGCACTCTTTTTTGACTTACAACTAGCCAGTAGGCTTACAATAAACAAACAAATTAATATATCTTTAAACTTCATTATTAAACTATTTGAGGTAAATTTTTATTTTTTAATGTTAAATTCATACCATCAATTCCTTGTAAACCACCTGTATGAATCGCTAAAATTTTGGTTCCTTTTTTAAAATAATCTTTTTTTATTAAATCAACAATTCCAAATAACATTTTCCCCGTATAAACTGGATCTAAAGGAATGCCTGTTTCATTTTTAAAATTATTGATAAATGTAACTAATTCTTCCGAAATTTTGGCATAGCCTCCAAAATGATACTGAGTATTTATATGCCATTTTTTTTCTTCGGAAATATATTTTTTGATTTCATTTTCTAAAAAATCTCCTTTTAAAGCAGGAAACCCAATAACACTTTGATGCTTTTTTATTGAATTAATAATTCCTGAAATTGTACCACCAGTTCCAATTGCAGTACAAATTATATTAAATTTAGCATCGGCTTCTGTTAAAATTTCTTCACAGCCTTTTACTGCAAACTTATTTGTACCACCTTCGGGTACTAAATAAAAATCGCCAAATTGCTCTTTTAATGTTGAAATAAATGCTTTCGAAGTTTTATTTCTATAAGCACTTCGCGAAACAAAATGAAATTTCATGCCGTGTGCACTCGCAAATTTTAAAGTAGGATTGTATTTTAAGACATGCTCTAAATCGTTCGCCAATTCATCACCCCTTATAACCCCAATGGTTTTAAAATTATGTTCAAAACCAGCGGCAGCGGTGGCAGCAATATGGTTTGAATATGCGCCACCAAAAGTTAGTAAGGTTTGTTTGTTTTGTTTTAAAGCTTCTGCTAAATTATAATTGAGTTTTCTATATTTATTCCCCGAAATAAACGGATGTAATTCGTCTTCACGCTTTATAAATAACGAAACTTCTTTTGTTGAAATTTCTTTTAAAAGAACTTCTTGAACCCTACTATTTTTAGTTTCTAAGAACAATTTTCTATTTTTTCTTCAATTTCAGACCATTCTTCCATTAACTTTTCAACTTCAGCCTTTTTTAATTTATAGGTTTCAAAAAAATCAGGTTTTGCTGAAACTACTTCATAATTTTCTTCTAATGCTGCATCAATCTCTGAAATTTCTTTTTCTAAATCATCAATTTGAGTTTCAATTTTTGATAATTTATTCTTCAACTTTTTTAGTTCTTTTTCTTCCTCTCTAGAAAGTTGTTGTTTTGCCTTTTTAACCGTATCGGGTTTCTTTTCTACAACCGTTCTTTTCTCTGCTTCGCGTAAATTTTCAATTTGATGTTGTTCTAAGAAAAAGTCTATATCACCTAAATACTCTTTAATTACTTTATCTTTAAAACCATACACTGTAGTGGTTAATCCTTGTAAAAAATCTCTATCATGAGAAACTACAATCAACGTTCCGTCAAACTGTTTTAAAGCCTCTTTCAACACATTTTTTGATGCTATATCTAAATGGTTTGTTGGCTCATCCATTATTAACACGTTGAATGGCGACAATAAAAGCTTACACAGTGCCAACCTATTTCTTTCACCACCTGATAACATTTTGGCTTTTTTATCAACTGCTTCACCTCCAAATAAAAATGCACCTAACATATCTCTAACTCGCATTCGGTTAGTATCGGTAGCTGCATTTTCCATAATTTCCAACACCGTTTGCTCAGGCTCTAAATGTTCAGATTGATTTTGAGCAAAATACCCTATCTCAACATTGTGCCCCAACTTTAAATGACCTCCGTGTGCAATTTCACCCACCATGATTTTTGCCAAAGTAGATTTCCCTTGTCCGTTTTGACCAACAAATGCAATTTTACTATTTCGTTCAATTAGCAAGTCAACATTCTCTAACACATGTTTATCGCCATAACTTTTTGATAAATCTTCAGCCTCAACAACTATTTTACCCGGCTCTTTAGAAATATTAAAACGAACATTCATTACTGCATTGTCATCATTATCAACTTCAATTCGCTCAACTTTATCCAACTTTTTAATTAAAGACTGCGCCATAGAGGCTTTGTTAGCTTTTGCTCTAAACTTATCAATTAATAGTTGCGTTGCTTTAATTTCTTTCTCTTGATTTTTCTGTGCTTGTAGTTGCTTTTCCTTTATTTCACCACGTAACAATAAAAATTGTGAGTATGGCTTTTTGTAGTCGTAAATTTGACCCAATGAAATTTCAATGGTACGATTGGTAACATTGTCTAAAAACATTTTATCATGCGAAACCAATACAATAGCGCCTGAATAGTTTTTTAAGAAATTCTCTAACCAAATAATAGATTCAATATCTAAGTGGTTTGTTGGCTCATCAAGCAGTAAAATATCATTATTTTGCAATAATAATTTAGCTAGTTCAATACGCATACGCCAACCTCCAGAAAAGGTATCGGTAAGTTTGTCAAAATCTTCTCTTTGAAAACCTAAACCTTGTAATATTTTCTCAGTATTTCCTTTATAATTATACCCCCCTAGTAATTCGTAACGGTGCGAGAATTCATTTAAGTTCACCATTAAATCATGATAGTATTCACTTTCATAATCGGTTCTTTCAGCTAATTCCTCGTTTATTTTATCAAGCTTCGCTTCCAGTTGTTTAATTTCTTCAAAGGCTTCATAAGCTTCTTCTAAAATAGTTCTTCCTTCAACAAAATCAATATCCTGACGTAAAAAACCTATACGTATGTCTTTATCAAAAGCCATGGTTCCTCCAGAGCTTTCAATATCTTTAGAAATTACTTTTAATAAAGTTGATTTTCCAGCTCCATTTTTACCAATTAATCCAATTCTATCTCCTTTATTCAATTTAAAAGTTATCCCCGAAAACAAATCAGAACCGGCAAAAGAAACCGTTAAATTATGTACGTTAAGCATTTACTTATTTTAAAATTATGTATTTTTGGATTTTTCCAAAATTCTTGCAAATTTACTATAAATTAAATTGGTTCTCAATTAAAGTAAAATTTTAATTAGACGAAGAAAGCAAAACTCTACAAAAATGTTAAAAAAAGGAACAAAACTACATAGTATATTTTTTAATAAATGCCCAAGATGCCACGAAGGAGATTTTATGAAAGAAAAAAACATCTTTAAATTACACAAAGCTTTTCAAATGCATGAAAATTGTGCTCGTTGTGGTTTAAAATACACCATGGAACCTTCGTTTTTTTATGGTGCTATGTATGTAAATTACGGACTTACCGTTGGTGTAGGTATTGTTACTTTTGCAATTGCTACTTTGTTTTTTAAGTTAAGTTTATTAGAAAGTTTTGTTCCAATTGTAGTACTATTAATTTTAACGGCACCTGTTACTATACGACTTTCAAGAATTATCTGGATTAATATTTTTGTAAAGTACAATGCTAATTCAAAAAAGAGTGCTAAAACCGATCAATAGCATATTCATCATCAATATCAACACCATTCTCTAAATAATTGTACAACATTTTAGCCGAAACAGGTGCAATCATAACTCCTCTAGTTCCTAAGCCATTTAAAATAGCCATATTTGGATATTTTGGATGTGTTCCTACCAAAGGTCTTCTATCTTTAACCGTAGGTCTAATCCCTGCAATATGCTCAACAATGGTGTAAGGTGTTTTTATAAACGACTCCAATTTTTCAATCAATTCCTTCTTTCCTTCTTCGGAAGGTAGTTTCGTTTTATCCTTCCAGTTAAATGTTGCTCCAACTTTGTACAGGTTATCACCTAAAGGAAGTACAAAAACAGCTGCTTTTATTAAAAAATCAACGTTTAAATTTGGTGCATGAATAATTAACAACTCACCTTTTGCTTCTTGCATTGGCAAATAATTGAAAAATGGATTTTTTTGAAGTCCGAAACCTTCACAAAATATAATTTTTGAAGCTTCAACATCTTTATATTGAATCGTATTTTCAGTAACAACTAATTCCTTATATTGAAAACTTTCTTGCCTTACTTTGTTATTCGATATTAAATAATTTCTATAATTTTCTAATAGCTTTTTAGTATCAATTCTACCCGTTTTAACCAGTTTCCCATAACCGTATTTAGCAACAACACCATCATGATTTTCGTGTACAATTTCCGAAACCATGTAATTTGAAAGCTTTGGTTTATCTGATGCTATAAACCAGTTATTTTGTTCTTCAACAGACTTAAATAGTCTATAAATATCAACCGAGTAATGGTATGTATCGTTTAAT
>CBDUAL010000127.1:0-8080 GCA_965365125.1 uncultured Lutibacter sp. | reverse complement strand
AAGCTTTGATTGATGAAATTAGTGCTACTATAATTTTACAAACGTATTTACAACAGAAATAAATTTCCTTATTTTAGTTTCCACTAATTATTTCGTACTTTTGCAATCCAAAAAATAAAAAATGATTTTACCTATAATAGCTTATGGTGATCCTGTTTTAAGAAAAGTAGGTGTTGACGTTGATAAAGATTATCCAAATCTTGCTGAGCTGATTGAAAACATGAAAGAAACTATGGTGAACGCACAAGGTGTTGGCCTAGCTGCTCCACAAATTGGAAAAGCAATCCGTATTTTTATTGTTGATACTTCGCCTTTTGGCGCTGATGAAGACTTAGATGAAGAAGAACGTACTTTTTTAGAAGGTTACAAAAAAACATTTATCAATGCAAAAATAGTAAAAGAAGAAGGTGATGAATGGGCTTTTACAGAAGGCTGTTTAAGTATTCCTGACATTCGTGAAGATGTTTTTAGAGAAGACACCATTACTATTGAGTATTTGGATGAAAACTTTGAAAAGCATTCTGAAGTTTTAACAGGTTTAGCCGCAAGAGTTGTTCAACACGAATATGACCATATTGAAGGAATTTTATTCACCGATAAAATTTCATCATTAAAAAAACGATTAATTAAAAAGAAACTAGAAAATATTTCAAAAGGGAAAGTAAAGGCTGATTATCGCATGAAATTTCCTTCATTAAAAAGAAAATAAGTATGGAATTAAAAGATATAGTAGCTGTAAACGGAAAACCAGGATTGTATGAAATTAAAGCACAATCTAAAGGTGGTATTATTGTAGAATCATTATTAGATGGTAAAAAGTTTCCTGTAACGGTAACACATAACCTTAGCGCTTTAAATGAAATCGCTATTTACACGTATGAAGAAGAAATTCCATTACGTATCATTTTCAAAACTATTGGTGAAAAAGAAGGTGGTAAAGAAGCTATAAACCCAAAAGAAAGTGGAAAAGTACTAGTTTCTTACTTTAGAGAAATTTTACCAGATTTTGATGAAGAACGTGTATACACTTCAAACATTAAAAAAGTATTACAATGGTATAACTTATTAGCTTCAAAAAACTTTGACTTTACGGCAATACAAGAAGTTGAAGAAGAAACAGAAGAAGCTTAAATTATGCATACGCGCGAACAACAACTCCAAGCTTTTGGTCGATTATTAGACATTATGGATGAGTTACGCGAAAAATGTCCGTGGGATAAAAAGCAAACTTTTCAATCATTACGACATTTAACTATTGAAGAAACTTATGAATTAGGCGACGCCATTCTGAATAACGATTTCGATGAAATTAAAAAAGAATTAGGCGACGTGCTACTTCATATTGTTTTTTATGCAAAAATTGGTTCTGAAACCAACCATTTTGACATTGCTGATGTTACCAATGCTATTTCTGAAAAGTTAATTTACCGTCACCCACATATTTATGGCGATGTTGAAGTTAAAAATGAAGAAGAGGTAAAACAAAACTGGGAGCAATTAAAGTTAAAAGAAGGAAAAGGTAAAGATTCTGTTTTAGAAGGTGTTCCTAAATCGCTGCCTGCAATGGTGAAAGCAAATAGAATTCAAGATAAAGTGGCTGCCGTTGGTTTTGATTGGGAAAAACCCGAACAAGTTTGGGAAAAAGTACAGGAAGAATTAGCTGAGTTAAATACCGAAATAACAAAAGGAAACACAGACAATATTGAGTCTGAATTTGGCGATGTATTATTTTCTATGATAAATTATGCGCGTTTTATCAACGTAAATCCTGAAAATGCGCTAGAACGTACCAATAAAAAATTCATTAACCGATTTCAATATTTAGAAACCGAAGCAAAAAAGGTGAACAAATCTCTTCACGATATGTCTTTAGAAGAAATGGACGTATTTTGGAATGCATCTAAAAAATACTACAAATAAGCTTCCCATATTATTCATAAATAATTTGTATTTTACGTTCTTATTCTGAACCAAGCAAAAACTGTTTTTATATATTTTGCCAAACTCAGTATGACAAATCGTAATTATTAAATTTATGCAAATTAAAGCAACTAATCCTTTAGAATATATTGCTCAAATTCCTGAAGCCAGCATTACCTACTTTGAAAAATTAAGAGCAACTATATTAGAAAATATTCCAACTGGTTTTGAAGAACAAATGAGTTATGGAATGATTGGTTATGTTGTTCCAAAAAGTAAATACCCAAAAGGGTACCATTGCGACACCAATTTGCCGCTACCATTTATAAACATTGCGAATCAAAAGAATTTTATTGCATTATATCACATGGGGATTTATGCAAACAAAGAACTCTTAGATTGGTTTGTTTCTGAATATCCAAAACATTGCAAAAGAAAGTTAGATATGGGTAAAAGTTGCATTCGATTTAAAAAACCCGAAGAAATTCCTTTTGAATTAATAGCTGAATTAATGCGAAAAGTAACTCCTGAAAAATGGATTGAATTATACGAGAATAATATAAAAAAATAATGGAAAATATTTTAATAATTACTGGCGGAAGTAAAGGCATAGGATTAGGCTTAGCTAAAGAATATCATAAAAACGGGTATAGAATCATTTCTATTTCAAGAAGTAAAATTGAAAAATTGTACTCTGTTGAACAATATCAGTGTGATGTTACAAATGTAGAAAAAGTAGAAAAAACGTTGATTGAAATATTTTCTCAATTAGACGATACTCAAACTAAAAGTATTACTTTAATAAATAACGCAGGTAATTTAGGAACGGTTAACACACTTGATAATATTGAGCCTTCAGAAATAAATTATACACTTAGTGTAAACCTTATTGCACCTTTGGTTATTAGCTCCCAATTTATCAAATTAACAAAAGATTGGAAATGCAAAAAGCAAATTTTTAATATTTCATCGGGTGCTGCAATAAATGCTTATGAAAGTTGGGCTATGTATTGCGCTTCAAAAGCAGGAATTGATATGATGACTAGAGTACTATCAAAAGAGCAAAAAGAGTTAAAAAATGGTGTTAGTGTAGTATCTATTTATCCTGGAATTGTAGATACAGATATGCAAGCACAGGCTAGAAATACGCCAAAAGAAAATTTTAAATCGGTACAACGTTTTATTGATTTTTACGAACACGGAGACTTATTTACACCAAAACAAGTTGCAAAAAAAATATACAAATTAGATATTGCTGGAGAATTAAAAAACGGGCGTATCCTAGATGTTAGAAATTTTTAAACAAAAAAAATCAATTAAAAATAATGAGATTGAATCTACACTTCAACAAGCTCAGTGTGACATTTTATTTAAAAAATACAACATAAAAAAAGCAGCCAATTGGCTGCTTTTTTATACTATAATTTCTTTGCGTTTTTTACCTTTTGTTTGGTAAGTGCAATTTCAATTACTTCTTTCATTTCAGTAACATAATGGAATTTTAATCCTTTTAAGTAAGCTTCTTTTATTTCTAAAATATCTTTCTCGTTGTCCTTACATAAAATAAGTTCTTTGATATTTGCTCTTTTAGCAGCTAATATTTTTTCTTTAATTCCACCAACAGGTAATACTTTTCCTCTCAAAGTAATTTCACCAGTCATAGCCAATTTAGCTTTTACTTTACGCTGTGTAAATACCGAAACTAGTGATGTTAACATAGTGATACCAGCACTTGGTCCGTCTTTTGGTGTTGCTCCTTCTGGAACGTGAATATGTACCTTGTATTCATCTAACACTTTAGAATCTATACCAAAATCTTCAGCATTAGCTCTGATATACTCCATAGCAATCGTAGCAGACTCTTTCATTACCTTTCCTAAATTTCCTGTGATAGATAATCCTTTTCCTTTAGAAATAATAGATTCAATAAATAAAATATCACCACCAACACTTGTCCAAGCCAATCCTGTAACAACACCAGCAACATCATTGGTCTCATATTTATCGCGTTCTAAGTGCGAAGCACCTAACACTTTTTCAATAGTTTCCACGGTAATTTTCACATCATAAGCCTCTTCCATTGCAATTGATTTTGCTGCATAACGCACCATTTTTGCAATTTGTTTTTCTAAACCTCTTACTCCTGATTCACGCGTATAAGCAACTACAATTTTTTCTAATTCCTTTTTACCTATTAAAATATGCTCTTTGGTTAAACCGTGCGCTTCTAATTGTTTTGGTAATAAGTGACGTTTAGCAATCTCAACTTTTTCTTCAATAGTATAACCTGATACATTGATGATTTCCATTCTATCACGCAATGCCCAAGGAATTGTAGATAAACTGTTAGCTGTAGCTACAAACAATACTTTTGATAAATCGTAATCTAGTTCTAAATAATTATCGTAAAAAGTAGTGTTTTGCTCAGGGTCTAATACTTCTAGCATTGCTGAAGAAGGATCTCCGTTATGACTAGATGATGCTAATTTATCAATCTCATCTAATACAAAAACTGGATTTGATGTTCCTGCTTTTTTCAAATCTTTTATAATTCTACCTGGCATAGCACCAATGTAGGTTTTTCTATGTCCGCGTATTTCAGCCTCATCACGCACACCTCCTAAAGACATACGCACATATTTTCTACCTAAAGATTCTGCAATAGATTTCCCTAATGAAGTTTTTCCAACTCCAGGAGGACCATATAAACAAATGATAGGCGATTTCATATCACCTTTTAGTTTTAATACTGCTAAATGCTCTATAATACGTTCCTTCACTTTTTCTAAACCAAAGTGATCGCGGTCTAATATTTTTTGCGCTCTTTTTAAATCGAATTGATCATCAGAAAACTCATTCCAAGGTAAATCTAGTAACAAATCTAAATAGTTACGCTGTACTGAATATTCAGCAACTTGAGGATTCATACGCTGCAAACGCCCTAACTCTTTTTCAAAAGCCTCTTTTACAACTTTATTCCATTTTTTAGATTTAGATTTCTCACGCATTTCCTCCAACTCTTCATCGTAGGATACACCACCTAATTCTTCTTGAATGGTTTTTAATTGTTGGTGTAAATAATATTCACGTTGTTGCTGATCCATATCAGAACGTGTTTTAGACTGAATAACATTACGTAATTCTAAACGCTGTAACTCAGCATCCATCTTTTTTAACGTTAATAAAGCACGCTCTTTTAAATTCGTAGTTTCTAATAGTTCTTGCTTCTCCTCTACTTTTAAATTCATATTAGAAGAAACAAAATTGATTAAAAACGGTTTGCTTTCAATGTTTTTAATTGCAAAAGAAGCTTCAGAAGGTAAATTAGGATTTTCCTTAATTATTTTTACCGCCATTTCTTTTATAGAATCGATAATAGCTTCAAACTCTTCTTCTTCTTCACTAGTTCTATCTTCAATACGACCTTTAGTAGTTGCCTTAATATAAGGTTCTTCTTGAACAAACGTATCAACTTCAAAGCGTTTTTTACCTTGAATAATAACCGTTGTATTTCCGTCAGGCATTTTTAACATTCGTAAAATACGTGCTACCGTTCCAACTTTATAAATATCGTTAATTGTTGGATCTTCAATCTCTTCATTTTTTTGAGCCACAACACCTATAATTTTATTTCCTTTGTTGGCTTCTTTTATTAATTGAATAGATTTATCTCTTCCTGCAGTAATTGGAATTACAACACCAGGAAAAAGCACGGTATTTCTTAAAGGTAAAATTGGCAATACATCAGGAATATCTTCCTTATTTATTTCCTCTTCATCTTCAGGAGTCATTAAAGGTATTAAATCCGCATCTTCATCTAAAATGTGTTCTAATGACAGATTGTCCATATTTAAAAATTTTGATTTACTCATAGTATATATTGGGTCATTTTGTCATTAATTCTTTTCGTATTAAAAAAAAACGAATTACAAAATTAGTTTATTTAACTGATTAACAATAGCTTATTTCACTAACTATTGTTTTCTTTCTTTATAATTTTCAATAGTTATGCCAAAAAAACAAATACAACTACTATTTTCATTAATTTTAGATTAAAGTGTAACAGTTTAAAAATAGTCATGTCTTTTTAATAGAAATCAATTTTTGGAAACCAAAATTCAACATAGAAACCAACTGATTATAAGTTGCGAAAACGGAGATAAAAAAGCTCAGTTTGCAATTTACAAACAATACTACAAAGCAATGTTTAACACTGCTTATAGAATTGTAAATGACAGATTTGAAGCTGAAGATATTATGCAGGAATCATTTTTAGCTGCATTTACAAAATTAAGTTCCTTCAGTGGAAATGTAACGTTTGGTGCTTGGTTAAAAAGAATTGTAATTAATCATAGCTTAACTGCTTTGAAAAAAAATAAAAGAATTGAAACCGTTTCTATAGAAAAAGTTACGATTAAAAATTCAGAAGAAGAAGAAAAAGAAGATTACAGCTTGTTAAGTGCTAAAGAAATTTTAGCACAAGTTGCAAAGTTAAAACCAAATTACAAAGTAGCCATAACGCTGCATTTAATTGAAGGGTACGATTATGAAGAAATAGCTGAGATTATGGAAATTACTTATGAAAATAGCAGAACAACAATATCTAGGGCAAAAAATAAATTAAGACAACTTTTAGCTACTTAAAATGAAAAATAATTTAGAAAATAGATTTGAAAATTTAGAAAACGAATTTGATATTGAAGAACCAACCATTGGGCACTTTAACAGGTTTGAAGCAAAATTAAATGCACCTAAATCAAACTCAAAAAGTAAATTATTGAAATTTATAGCAGCCATTGCTGTAGCCGCTTCAATCATTCTTTTTGTTGGTATTTGGATTGGTTCAGCATATAGTTCAAAAGGAATGGAACTTGCTGGAATTTCAACTGAAATGCAAGAAACACAAAGCTACTTTGTAAATACCATTCATAAAGAATTACAAACGATTGAAAAAGAACGCAATAATACCAATAAAAAAGTAATAAACGACGGCCTTAAGCAACTTGAAAAACTTGAGGCACACTACCAAATACTTACTTTAGAGCTCAAAGAAAGTACTGGAGATAAACGAATTATTTACGCAATGATTTCTAATTTTCAACAACGTATTGATTTGTTACAAAGTATTTTATTTCAAATAGAAACTATTAAACAGCTAAAAACAGAAGACAATGAAAAATATGTATAAAATAGCACTCCTACTTTTTTTAATACCATTAGTAGCAGTAGCAACCGAACATAAAGGAAAGTTTACCAAAAACAAAAAGGTAACTAAAAAGTATACCGTAAACAAAGACGCAACTTTAGCAATATCAAATAAGTATGGAAACATACATATTGTTACAGGAAATTCAAACAAGATTGAAATTGAAGTAAACATTACAACCAGTGGAGATAATGAAGAAAAAGTACAAGAACGTTTGAACCAAATTAATATTGAATTTAACGGAAACTTAAGCAATGTTTCAGCAAAAACTATTATAGGAAAAAGTTCTAGTTCTTGGAGCTGGGGACGTAAAAGCAATGTGAATATGGAAATTAATTATATTGTTAAAATGCCCGTTACCAACAATGTGAATCTATCAAATGATTATGGGAGTATTAACTTGGATAAACTAGAGGGTACTGCTAAAATAAATTGTGATTATGGAAAAATAACCATTGGTGAATTATTGAATTCAAACAACAGTATAAATATTGATTACACCAATAAATCTACTATTGATTATATGAAAGATGGTGATATTAATGCTGATTATTCAACATTACATATTGAAAAAGGAGGACGTATTGAATTGAATGCTGATTACTCTCACATATCATTTGGAATGGTTGTAGATTTAGATTTCAACTGTGACTATGGCGATTTAAAAATTGAAAATTGTTCTCATATTATTGGCAACAGTGATTATATGCAAACATCAATTGGAAAATTATTTGAAGCCGGAAGTTTTGATATAGATTATGGATCTTTAAAAATAAATGCTTTAAGTGAAAATTTTAAAAAGTTAACTGTTGAATCTTCTTATACACAAATTAAATTGGGCGTAAATTCAACCAACTCATTTAATCTTGAAGCAAGCCTAAGTTATGGTAATTTAAAGTATAATGACGATTTTACCTTCAATAAAGAAATTACAAAAACAAGTACTAAATATTA
>CBDUAL010000126.1:0-8140 GCA_965365125.1 uncultured Lutibacter sp. | reverse complement strand
AAGAAAATTAATAAGGCGATAATTAAGTCTTAAAGTCGGAAGTCAGAAGTCGGAAGTCGGAAGATTGAAGATACTGGAGGCTGAATGTAGTTGAAGTCCAACAATCATTAATTAACAACCAAATTTGGAAATCCTTATCTCATTTATCGGAGCATCCATGTTACTAACAATAATGCCTGGACCAGATATTATTTATGTGTTGGTACAAAGCATTACCAATGGTAAAAAATTCGGAATAGTTACTGCTCTAGGTTTGGTTACGGGAATAATAGTACATACTACGTTGGTAGCTTTTGGAGTTTCGGCAGTATTAAAACAATCTGAAACACTTTTCTTTATCATTAAACTATTTGGAGCATTATATTTAGTGTATTTAGCTTATGTAACGTATAAAGCAACTGATGAGGTTTTAATAGATTCCAACGTTCAAAAGAAAGGATTACTTCAATTATTTCAACAAGGATTTATCATGAATGTGTTAAATCCTAAAGTTTCTATTTTCTTTTTAGCATTTTTTCCTGGTTTTTTATTTAGTGATAGTTTAAGTACAGTTACGCAATTTTATATATTGGGAGGGTTGTTTATGTTGCAAGCTTTGTTTGTTTTTAGTATGGTTTCTATTTTATCGGGAAGTTTTGCACAGTATTTACAACAGCATCCTACATTTAATAGCAATATAAAGTGGTTTAAAATTGTGGTATTTTTAGGTATTGCGTTTTTTATTTTATTATCATAATTGTATTGTATCTTTGAGTTGTTATTTATAATCTAATGAAAAAAGTAAAACTAATAGAATGTCCGCGAGATGCTATGCAAGGCATTAAGTCGCATTTTATTCCTACAGCTTCAAAAGCACAATACATAAATGCATTGTTGCGCGTAGGTTTTGATACCATAGATTTTGGGAGTTTTGTATCGCCAAAAGCCATTCCTCAAATGCGAGATACCGCTAAAGTACTTTCAAAATTAGATTTAAGTAAAACAGAAAGTAAATTATTAGCTATTATTGCCAATGTAAGAGGAGCAAAGGATGCTACTCAATTTCAAGAAATAGATTATCTGGGATATCCTTTTTCTATTTCTGAAAACTTCCAAATGCGTAATACCGGTAAAACTATTGAAGAGTCTATTGTTATTTTAGAAGAAATTTTAAATATCGCAGTAAAATCTAATAAACAAGTAGTTGCATACCTGTCTATGGGATTTGGAAACCCTTATGGAAATCCTTGGAATGTTGATATTGTTGCTGAATGGACACGCAAACTGTCAACTATGGGTGTTTCCATTTTATCGTTATCAGATACTATTGGAAGTTCAACTCCTGAAATTATTTCATACCTATTTTCTAATTTAATTCCAATGTATCCTACTATTGAGTTTGGTGCACATTTACACACCTCTCCTTCAGCTTGGTACGAAAAAGTAAATGCTGCATACAACGCAGGTTGCAACCGTTTTGACGGTGCAATTAGAGGTTATGGAGGTTGTCCAATGGCGAAGGATGAATTGATTGGAAATATGCCAACCGAAAAGCTGGTTTCTTATTTTACGCAACAAAAAGCCCACACTAATATCAATGCTATGAGTTTTGAAAGTGCTTATAATGAAGCATTAAAAATATTTGAAAACGTATAATTCATTCAATTTCAACCCACTATTTTAATACTCCTTTTAAGAAAATATGACATAAGTCATACTATTTAGAAATATTCTAAATAGTATTTTTATATGTAACTAACGTTACGTATGTTTGCACTCTATTTATAATGAATCTAAATTAAAATAAACGATTAAATAAACATTTATAATGAAAAATAGAGGATTAGTACTTGCATTATTACTAGCAAGTTTTTTAGGGTATTCACAACAAAACACAAATCTACAATCACAGGATTCAATTACACAATTTCAATCTCAGCAGAGAGATGGAAGCAGTTATTTTAATTCGGGTCAACGTTTATTAAATACGCCAATTGATAAAGGTATAACACTAGGAGGTTACGGACAAATAGATTACAATGAACCAGACGGCTCTACACCAGGTAATATAGATGTGCATAGATTGGTGTTGTTATTTGCTTATAAATTTAGTGATAAAGTAAGTTTTTTAACTGAAATTGAAGTAGAGCACGTAAAAGAAATTTATGTAGAACAAGCGTATGTTTCTTATAAAGTAGCTCCATCTGTAAATGTATTAGCAGGTTTAATGTTGGTGCCTATGGGAATTATCAATGAATTTCATGAACCTACAACGTATCGTGGAGTTGAGCGCCCTAACGTTGATAAATATATTGTGCCATCAACTTGGAGAGAATTGGGTATTGGTGTTACAGGAAACATAAACAGTGCTTCGTTAAAATACCAAGCTTATGTTTTTAACGGATTTATATCTTATAAAGATGGATCTGGAGTTTTAAGAGGTTCTGACGGATTACGAAAAGGTCGTCAAAAGGGAGCGGAATCTATAGTTACATCGGCTAACTTTTCTACAAAATTTGATTATTATGGAATTAGAGGTTTAAGACTTGGTTTAGCAGGGTATTTTGGTAAAACACAAACGGATGATACCGCTGTAGAAGAGAGTACAGTTGGAGTTTCTATGGTAGGTTTAGACGCTCGTTATGTGTACAAAAACTTAGAATTGAGAGGACAATATATTTATACGGACTTATCTGATACTGATGCTTATAATGTGTTTAACAATAAAGATCTGGGATCACAAATGAGTGGTGCTTATGGTGAAGTTGCTTATAATTTTCCTTTAAAAGGGGCACAGCAATTAACACCATTTATACGTTACGAAAAATACAATACACATGCTGCAACTGCCGGAGATTTAGCAAAAAATAAAGCTTTCGATAGAGACGATGTAACCTTTGGATTGGATTATAAAGTAGCCAATGGAGTTGTTTTTAAAGTAGATTACCAATTGTTTAGCAATGCCGTTGTTGATAGTGCAACTAAAAAACAATTCAACGCAGGTGTAGGTGTTTGGTTTTAATGAATTTAAATTAAATGATTATATTTAAAGCTAGTTGAAGTATTTTAGAATCGGTAAAATAATCGTTTTTTAAATATTTTAGCTAGCTTATCAATTGAAACTCTCTTATCAAAAATAAGAATATAAAACATCATTACCTTATGAGAAAAATAATAGCCATATTTATAATTGTAGGTATTTCTTCAAGTTTTACAACATCTAAAAGAGTAGATGCTTTAATCAATAAAGAGATTTCCACAGTTTTTAATATCGAAACATTTACAAAAGAAGCATTAGTTGTTCCTTCTGAAGTAAATAACGAGTTACCTATAAAAATAAACGATACAAACTTTTTTAAAATTATCCATGAGCATGCTGTAATTGGATATTATTACTTTGGAAAAGCTTACGGAAAAGCTGATTTTTTTGATTTTATTGTTATTTTTGATAAAGAATTAATTGTTTCAAAAGTAAAAGTAGTTACTTATAGAGAAGATCACGGAGGTGAAGTTGGAAGTAAACGATGGTTGAAGCAATTTATAGGGACTTCTTCAGAAAAAAAATTAGAATATCAACAGGATATTGCAGGGATTTCAGGAGCTACAATTTCTGTAAAATCTATGATGAACGAAGTCAATAAGTTATTAAAAACGGTTACAATTCTAAACAATAAAGAGCAAATATAATGGAAGTACACGGACTTATTCATCAATTACCAAAAGAAATTAAAGGATTAATTTTGGTATTTATTTCCGTGTTAAGTATTGGTTTTTTTGGTGGTTTAAGCTTTGTAAATAATACTACAGCTATGCAACCAGCTAATATTGAAACTCATTATTTGGGAAATGAAGATGATGAAGATGCCGAAATAATGAAATTCAAAAAAAATGAACGCGAAATTTTAACAGTGGTTCACGGGCATATACTATCAATGTCGGTTATTTTCTTTTTACTATCCTTAATTTTAGCAACTACTTCTATCAATAAAAAGCTGAAATATTTTTTAATGATTGAGCCTTTTATTTCAATAATTTTAACTTTTGGAGGCATTTATTTGCTTTGGACTGGCTTTTTGTGGTTTAAATATGTAATTATAGTATCGGGTACGGTTATGACTTTAAGTTTTGCAACTGCTGTAATTTCAATAATTTACCAGTTGTTTATGGCCAAAAATGTTAAGAAATAAATAATTCCTGTTATTTCAATAAAATAGTGTAAATTTGCTCGCAATTAATTTATAAGTTGATTGCACTATGATTTCACACGATTCCAAGTTTGTAGGAGAAGGATTAACCTACGATGACGTACTACTTATTCCAGCATATTCTGAAATATTACCTAGAGAAGTAAGTATTCAAACAAAATTTTCAAAAAACATTACTTTAAACGTTCCAATTGTTTCCGCAGCTATGGATACAGTTACAGAATCTGATATGGCAATTGCTATGGCACGTGAAGGTGGTATTGGTGTGTTGCATAAAAACATGACTATTAAGCAACAAGCTACAGAAGTTAAAAAAGTAAAACGTTCAGAGTCTGGAATGATTTTAGAGCCTGTTACAATTACTAAAGACGAAACAGTTAGTGCAGCTAAAAGTATTATGAGTGAATACGGAATTGGCGGAATTCCTGTAGTAAATGGTGAAGGAACTTTAATTGGAATTGTAACCAATAGAGATTTACGTTTTGAAGGTAATAACAACCGTAAAATTGAAGAGGTAATGACTTCTGAAAATTTAGTTACTGTTTCTGAAGGAACTTCTTTAAAACAAGCCGAACTAATTTTACAAAACAATAAAATTGAAAAATTACCTGTAGTTGATAAAAACTATAAACTAGTAGGATTAATTACGTTTAGAGATATTATTAAAGTAAGCGAAAATCCTAACGCAAATAAAGACACGTACGGTCGTTTAAGAGTTGCAGCAGCAATTGGTGTAACTGGTGATGCAGTTGAACGAGCAGCAGCTTTAATTGCAGCAGGTGTTGACGCTTTAATTATTGATACAGCGCACGGACATACAAAAGGTGTGGTTTCAGTATTGAAAGAAGTAAAAAGTAAATATCCAAATACCGATGTAATTGTTGGTAATATAGCAACAGGTGCAGCTGCTAAATATTTAGTTGAAGCGGGTGCTGATGCAGTAAAAGTAGGTATTGGACCAGGATCAATTTGTACAACTCGTGTTGTTGCAGGTGTTGGTTTTCCTCAATTATCAGCTATTTTAGATGTTGCTGAAGCTATCAAAGGTTCAGGTGTGCCTGTAATTGCTGATGGTGGTATTCGTTATACAGGAGATATTCCTAAGGCTATTGCAGCAGGTGCCGATACTGTAATGTTAGGTTCTTTACTAGCAGGTACAAAAGAGTCTCCAGGTGAAACTATTATTTTTGAAGGTAGAAAGTTTAAATCGTACCGAGGAATG
Organism: uncultured Lutibacter sp.; assembly: GCA_965365125.1. GTDB lineage: Bacteria > Bacteroidota > Bacteroidia > Flavobacteriales > Flavobacteriaceae > Lutibacter. The sequence continues at coordinate 2,734 of CBDUAL010000126.1, read as the reverse complement.
GGGTCTGTTGAAGCAATGAAAAAAGGTTCAAAAGATCGTTATTTTCAAGATGTTGAAGATGATATTAAAAAATTAGTTCCTGAAGGAATTGTTGGTCGTGTACCTTATAAAGGTGAATTAGTTGAAACAATGCACCAATTTATTGGTGGTTTAAGAGCTGGTATGGGCTATTGTGGTGCTAAAGATATTGATACTCAAAAACAAGCGCAGTTTGTTAAAATTACTTCAGCAGGTATGCGTGAAAGTCACCCACATGATGTTACTATTACTAAAGAAGCACCTAATTATTCAAGATAATAACTAGGAATTATAATTATAAAAAAAAGGAACTGTAGCTTTTACAGTTCCTTTTTTTATGAAATTAAGTTTAATTGCTTATGTTAAAATAGTTTCAATCTTAAGTAATTCTTCTTCAGAAAAAGTGGTGTTCTCAATAGCTTTTAAGCTGTCTAAAATTTGTTCCGTTTTACTTGCACCAATTAATACTGATGTAATTCTATCATCTTTTAAAATCCACGAAATTGCCATTTGAGCCAAGCTTTGTCCTCGTTCTAAAGCAATAGTATGTAGTTCTTTTATTTTTGGTAAATTTTCTAATACCTGATCTGAATTTAAAAAAGGACTGTCTTTTACAGCTCTAGAATCTTTTGGTAAACCATTTATGTATTTGTTGGTAAGCATACCTTGTGCTAAAGGAGAAAAAGCTATGGAGCCAACACCTTCTTTTTCAATTAAATCTAGTAATCCATCTTCAACCCAACGATCCATCATACTATAACGTGGCTGATGAATTAAGCAAGGTGTACCTAAATCTTTCAAAATTTTAAAAGCCTTAGCAGCTCTTTTAGGTTCATAATTTGAAATACCAACATATAAGGCTTTTCCCTGACGAACCATTAAATCTAATGTACCCATAGTTTCTTCTAAAGGCGTATCGTAATCAGGGCGATGGTGGTAAAAAATATCCACATAATCTAATCCCATACGTTTCAAGCTTTGGTCTAAACTAGCCACTAAAAACTTTTTAGAACCTAAATCTCCATAAGGACCTTCCCACATTCCATATCCCGCTTTTGTAGATATAATTAATTCATCACGGTAAGATTTAAAATCTTTCTTTAGAATTTTTCCGAAGTTTTTTTCTGCTGAACCTGGAGGTGGCCCGTAATTGTTTGCTAAATCAAAATGAGTAATACCGTTATCAAAAGCACATTTTAGAAGATTTCTAGCATTTTTAAAATCATCATTATTTCCGAAGTTATGCCATAAACCAAGTGAAAGTTCAGGTAATAATAAGCCACTGTTACCAGTTCTTCGGTACTTCATTTTATCGTAACGTGAAGGATTCGCTTCGTATTTTTTCTGTTTACTCATTTTTTTTAATATTAAAGATTAAACTTTCTTAATTTCAGACCAGTTTTATTTTACTGTCATACCTAGGATGCAGGTATCTATTTTTAGCGTGTATAGATTCCTGCCTGCGCAGGAATGACAAAATAAGCACTATTTTAAAGCCTCTCTTAACAAAGTAATTGGGTGTTTGCTTTGTTTTTTTGTACCATCTTTTATTTGATGTCTGCAACTTGTTCCTGCAGCTGAAATTTCAATTTCTTCAGTTAAATTTCTAACTTTTGGAAACAAGGTATCTTCACCAACTTGCATAGAAACATTGTAATGCTCTTTTTCATATCCAAAACTACCTGCCATTCCGCAACACCCTGTATTTAAAATGGTTGGTTTGTAATTTGTTGGAATATTAAGCTTTGTAAAAGTAGCTTCAGCAGTACTTAAAGATTTCTGATGACAATGTACATGAATTTTTATTTCTTTTGAATTTTCATTGAAATTGGCAGCACTTATTTTTCCTTTTTCAAACTCACCTTTTATAAATTCTTCAAAAGTAAATGTGTTTTTAGAAATAGTGGTAGCTGAAATTTTATCATCAGCTAAACGTAAGTAATCGTCTCTAAATCCTAAAATAGCCGAAGGTTCAATTCCAATTAAAGGAGTTTCTTCAGAAATAATATGTTTGAATAGTTCAATATTTTTATCAATTACTATTTTGGCTTTATCTAAAAAACCTTTTGAAATGGCACTTCTGCCGCTTTCTTCGTGATCTATAATTAATGTTTTATAACCTAATTTGGTTAAAAGTTCTATAGCATCAATTCCAATAGTTACATCGTAATAATTAGTAAATTCATCACAAAATAAATAGACTTCACCATTTTTAAAATGAGTAGTATGAAGTTGTTTTATATGAAGTTTGCACCATTTTTTTAACGTGGTTTTATATAAATTTGGAATGCTACGTTGTGTTGCAATTCCTAGTATTTTTTTAGTGAGATAATTATTTAAAGTAAGATTGGTTAACGAAGGAAAAATGCTTCCTAATTTGTTGTATTTTACGTTCTCAGCAAAAAGTTTGGTTCTTAATGTAGGCTTATTAGTTTTGTAATATTGATATAAAAACTCTGCTTTTAATGCAGCAATATCAACATTGCTAGGGCATTCACTAGCACAAGCCTTACAACTTAAACACAAGTCGAATACCTCTTTTAACTCTTCGTAATCAAATTTATTTATTTTATCAGAATTGGTTAAAAACTCGCGCAAAGCATTTGCTCTGGCACGTGTGGTGTCTTTTTCGTTTTTTGTAGCTCTGTAACTAGGACACATTGTTCCGCCAGCAGAAACAGATTTTCTACAATCTCCAGATCCATTGCATTTTTCA
>CBDUAL010000125.1:0-8208 GCA_965365125.1 uncultured Lutibacter sp. | reverse complement strand
TTTTCGTTAACCTGAACCTGTCTGGCAGGCAGGCTTGATTTAGGTTTTCATGATAATTAGTGCTCAACATGATGAGATTCTGAAATCGAAGATTCACGAATTCCTATTTTATAAATAAGAAAGGATGTGAGTAAATAAATTCTGAACGACGGGTTTTACAACTTTTTAAACCGCCTCTTTTTATTTTTATCAAAATCCTCTTAACATTAATATAACATTTTAGTGCTGTTTTCTTCATTTTAAATTTACATTGAACTTACATCCAAGCTGTTAATTTGCATTGTAATTATGACTAAAACAATAAAAATGAAAAAAATAGTATTTTTAATTTCAATTGCACTAGTAACACTTAGTTGTGGTGAAAAAAAAGAACAAAAAAACAGTAGCGAAAGTACTTCAACATCGTTAACTGGAACTATTAAAATTGATGGATCAAGTACCGTATTTCCAATTAGCGAAGCGGTTGCTGAAGAATTTAGAACTGAAGAACCAAAAGTAAAAGTAACTATTGGTGTTTCTGGTACAGGAGGTGGATTTAAGAAATTCTCAAGAGGAGAAACGAACTTATCAAATGCTTCACGCCCTATCAAAGACAAAGAAAAAGCAGCTTGTGCAGAAAACAACATTAACTACATAGAATTAGAAGTTGCGTATGATGGTTTAGCTGTGTTGGTTAATCCTGAAAACAATTGGGTTGATAGCTTTACCATTGAAGAGTTAAAAAAGATTTGGGAACCTGCGGCGCAAGGAACTATTATGAAATGGAACCAAATTCGTCCAGAATGGCCTAATGAAGAAATCCATTTATTTGGACCTGGAGTAGCATCAGGAACGTACGATTATTTTACAGAAGCAATTGTAGGTAAAAGTGGATCAAGTAGAGGTGATTTTACCGCTAGTGAAGATGATCACGTTTTGGTACAAGGTATTGCTGGAGATAAATTTTCTTTAGGATTTTTTGGGTTGGCTTACTATGCTGAAAACAAAGATAAATTAACTTTAATTGGTGTTCACAACGGTGAAGAAGTGGTAAAACCTACCTTAGAAACCGTAAGTAACGGTACTTACAGACCTTTATCAAGACCTTTATTCATCTATGTGAATAGTACTTCTGTTAAATCTCCTGAAGTAATTAAATTTGTAGATTTCTATATAAACAATGCAGGTGAATTAGCTGAAGATGTAGGTTACATTCCGTTACCTGCTGAAAATTATGCAACACAAAAAGCAAACTTTAAAGCTTTTGTTGATAGCAATAAATAACTTTTAAATAACGTAAATCAGGTTTTAATAAACCTGATTTACTTATATACCTCACCATTTAATGCGTAAAATAAAAGAACTTGTAATTGAAAAATCACTTTTATCGAGTGCTTTAATTACTATTGCAGTTACTTTTGGTATTATATCTGTTTTAGCCATTGAGGCTTTTCATTTTTTTACTGAAGTTTCAATTGTAGACTTTTTTACTGATACCCAATGGACGCCCTTGTTTTCAGATAAACATTATGGCATTTTACCATTATTATCTGGAACATTACTAACATCATTTATCGCAATTTCAGTGGCTTTACCCATTGGTTTAACCATTAGTATTTATTTAAGTGAATATGCTCCAGCTAGTTTTAGAAAAACAGTAAAACCACTGCTTGAACTACTGGCAGCCGTACCAACCGTAGTTTATGGTTTTTTTGCCTTAATAGTAGTAACACCCTATTTACAGCAAATTATTCCAAATTTATCTGGGTTCAACTCCTTGTCAGCAGGTATTGTTATGGGAATTATGATTATTCCTTTTGTGTCTTCTATAAGTGAAGATGCCTTACACGCAGTACCAAAAGCTTTAAGAGAAGCTTCCTACGGAATGGGTGCAACAAAATTACAAACTGCTTTTAAAGTTGTGGTACCTGCGGCATCATCAGGTATTATTGTATCTATTATTTTAGCCATTTCAAGAGCTATTGGTGAAACTATGATTGTAGCAATTGCTGCAGGTCAGCAGCCTAGATTAACGCTAGACCCAACAGTTCCGGTTGAAACAATTACAGCATATATAGTACAAGTAAGTTTGGGTGATGTACAACATGGATCTATTGAATACCGCACCATTTTTGCTGCCGGTATTACATTATTTGTATTTACATTTTTACTGAATACATTAAGTTATAGAATTAGAAAAAAATACCAAGAAAAATATGAATAGTATTCAAAAAAACAGGTTGAAAGATCAGCTATTCAAATTTTGGGGAATAGCTTGTACGCTTTTTGGATTGATAATATTAGCTTTTTTTATTGTTGATATTTTAATTGATGGAATTCAAAGAATTGATTGGGATTTTATCACAAATTTACCGTCAAGAAAAGCAGAAAAATCAGGTATTTTTACTGCCTTAATGGGAAGTATTTGGATTTTGATTTTAACTACACTTATTGCTTTTCCAATTGGAGTTGCTGCTGGAGTTTACTTAGAAGAGTACAGTAACAAAAATAGATTTTCAGGTTTATTAGAAATTAACATTTCAAATTTAGCTGGTGTACCTTCAATTATTTACGGTTTACTAGGCTTAGAAGTATTTGTAAGAATTATGGGGTTAGGCGCAAGTGTTTTAGCTGGTGCTTTAACATTATCATTATTAATTCTTCCAATTATAATTGTAGCAACAAGAGAAGCTATAAAAGCCGTTCCACATTCAATTAGAGACGCTTCTTATGCGTTGGGTGCTTCAAAATGGCAAACTATTTGGAATCAAATATTACCCGCATCAGGTGGTGGTATTTTAACCGGTGTAATTTTAGCACTTTCAAGAGCCGTTGGTGAAACAGCACCATTAATTGTTGTGGGCGCATTGGCCTATGTTCCTTTTGCACCTTCAAGTCCGCTAGATGAATTTTCGGTATTGCCAATTCAAATTTTTAACTGGATTTCGCGTCCGCAACATGGATTTATTGAAAACGCTGCAGCCGCAATCATCATTTTATTATTAATCACCTTTGTTATGAACGGTATTGCTGTTTATTTTAGAAATAGGTGGCAAAAGAAATGGAAATAAAAATGAATAAAATTATAGATAACAATATTGCTTTAAATCCTTCAATTGTAGAAGATGAAAATCATGCCGCAAGAATTGAAGCAAAAGATGTAAAAGTTTGGTATAGTGACTTTATGGCTATTAAAGGCATTAGCATGAAAATTAGACCAAACACTGTAACCGCCTTTATTGGCCCTTCAGGATGCGGAAAATCTACCTTTTTACGTTTATTTAATCGCATGAACGATTATGTGGAAGGGTTTAAAATGGAAGGAAAAATTAAACTTGAAGGAAATAACATTTACAAGAAAAAAGTACAGGTTGAAGCGTTGAGAAAAGAAGTTGGTATGGTATTTCAAAAACCAAACCCGTTTCCAAAATCAATTTTTGAAAATGTGGCTTACGGCTTAAAAATTCAAGGGATTACCGATAAAAAATTCATTAGTGAACGTGTTGAGAAAGCGTTGAGACAAGCAGATCTTTGGGAGGAAGTAAAAGACGATTTAAAAAAATCAGCTTTAGCTTTATCTGGAGGGCAACAACAACGTTTATGTATTGCACGAACTTTAGCCGTAGAACCAGCCATTATTTTAATGGATGAACCTACCTCTGCTTTAGATCCAATTTCAACAGCAAAAATTGAAGATTTAATTTTTGAATTGAAAGAAAAATACACCATTATTATTGTAACTCATAACATGCAACAAGCCAGTAGAATTAGTGATTACACCGCTTTTTTCTATTTAGGTGAATTAATTGAGTACGATAAAACAAAAACTATTTTTACAAACCCAACAAAAAAACAAACCGAAAACTACATTACAGGTCGTTTTGGTTAATATAATATAGCGTATTATGATAGTAAATGCAGAACAAGAACGCAGAGAATTAAATAAAACAGTTTTAGAAATGCTTACGCTTTGTATTTCTCAAATTGAAAAGGCTACAGATGCTTTTTTGGTACACGATACCGATTTAGCTGAACAGGTAATGTATACTGAAAACAGGGTAAATGCTTTAGATTTAAAAATTGAAAACGAGTGTGAAAATTTTTTAGCATTGTACAATCCTGTTGCAATTGATTTAAGGTTTATTATAGCAACGCTTAAAATAAATTTTGACTTAGAACGAATTGGTGACCATGCTTATGGAATTTCTAAATATATTGTAGATCAAAACAAGCAAATTGAACCCTATTTATTTAAAGAGTTAAAATTTGATCTTCTTTATGAAACCATAACTTCTATGTTTGAAAACATTACTGAAGCTTATGAAAATAATGATGTAAAAGCTGCCAGAAAAGTTTTTAAACAAGACAAAATTTTAGATAAAATTAATGTAGAGTCTTTTAAAATTATTGAAAACGAAATTAAAAAGAACCCTGCTATAGTTGATCAAACTTTATTGCTTTTTGGCGTTATCAAAAAAATTGAGCGTGTTGGTGACTTGATAAAAAACATTGCTGAGGAGATTATTTTTTACATTGATGCAGAAGTATTAAAGCATAAAAAGAAAAAGTAATTTTTTGAATTTTTAAAAGAGCCTTTCTGAAAAATAAATTGTTCAGAAAGGCTCTTACTAATTCTTAGAATTCCCGTTTTCAAATAATGAATCTTTATTTCCGTATAGCAATTCAGCAACCTCAATTAGTTTTTTACTAATATCATTTACATTTGAATAATCATTAAATAGTGATGAAGCCATCTCTGCTGAAATTAAATCTTTACGAATTAATTTATCTATAGATTTATTGCTTTGTCGCACATTTTCTTTCGCTTCATCTTTTAAGCGCTTTAACTGATTTGCATACTTTTCAGAATCTTCTTTAAACAAATAAATAACGCGCAATACTTTGGTTATTTTTTTTCTAAAGCTATTGTACTCTTTTATTAAGTAAGGATTGTTTAAATTTCGAACCAAGGTTACATTTTTATGAAGTTCGCGCACATCCTTTATAATCTCCACCATTTTTCTATTAGCAACTTTAATTTCAGTAACAGCCTTATGTTGCTTTTTGGTTAATTTTAATTCGCTTTGAGCGGTGGTTGCGTACTTCAAAATTTCACCATAAATAGTTTTTACTTTTGCATAATACAACTCTTCAACATCTACTTCCATATCTTCAGTAGATTTTTCAATGATTTTTTTGATTTTTTTGTCAGATTTAATATCTTCTCTATGAATATTCAACCCATGTGCTACAATTTCAAAAATGGCATTTTTAAATAAATATCTAGATTCTTTAAACAATGAATAAATTGCCGTTCCAGGAAAATTTAAGATGGTTTCATTTAAGTATTTTGGTGTACTTATACTTAAAGTTGCTATATCTTTTTCTTTTAAGAAACGAATTAAGAAGGCTTCTAACTTAGAAATAAATGGAATCATTAGCAATACGCCTAAAACGTTAAATATGGTATGAAATATAGCTAATTTCAACGTATAATCGTTGGATGCAATACCAACAATATTGGCTAAATAGTCTACAAGATTTGCCAATGGAAAAATAATAGCCAGCGCAACTATACCTGTAACCAAATTAAAAATTAAATGAGCCATTGCCAGTCTTTTTCCTGCAATATTTGAACTTAGCGAACCTAAAACAGCTGTAATTGTAGTTCCCACATTAGCACCTATGGCAAGCGCCAAAGCGTTTTCATATTCAAGCTGACCGGCTGCTAAAGCTGTTAAAATTAACGCCAACGTTGCACTACTAGATTGTAAAATGGTAGTTAGAACAATTCCTACTCCTGTATAAATAATAACGCCCAAATACCCTGAAACCGCAAATTGAGTTAAGTCAATATATTCTTTAAAAACATCAAAGCCTTCTTTCATATAGTGAATTCCTAAAAAGAAAAACCCTAAACCTGCCAATACATTTCCTATTCCTTTTAATGCTTTTGTTTTTTGAAATGAAAATATAATTCCAAACACCAACATAGGCATTGCTAGTGCTGAAATTTTAATTTTTAATCCAAAACCAGCAACTAGCCAAGCGGTAGCTGTTGTACCAATATTTGCCCCAAAAATTAAGCCTAAACCACCCGATAAGCTAATTAAACCAGCACTAATAAATGAAATGGTAATTACGGAAACCAAAGAGCTCGACTGAATTAAAGCAGTAACAGTAGCCCCAACAGTAATGCTTTTATATAATTTATTGGTGGCGTTTTTTAGCAAATTTTGAAGTGGTCCTTTGGTAAAAACCCTAAAACCTTCTTCTAACATAATCATACCAAACAATAAAATTGCAACACCTGCGGCAATGGTTTTAAAGTTTGGGTTAAAGTATAATACAACGGCTAATACAGCCAAAAATAATCCAAAAAAAAGTCGTCTAATCATAAATAATGTAATGAACTGCATAAACATACAGCTAAAAATTAAAATATAAAAATACTAATTCCTAAGAACTAAAAATCAAAACACCCTCATTTTATATTGTATTTTAAGTCACATTAAATAATGTGTTTTTCTGAAATTTCTAGAGATTTATACATTTTGAGATGTTTTTAACTTCACCTTTTTATCTAAGTCTTAAATTAAGTTTATTGTTAACGTAAACTTAACATTAGATCCATAAATCTTTTAGTTCTTTGCCACTTTAATAATTTTATACTAAATTGAAACCACAAAAGTGATTTTAACAGTTTATCACCTAACTACCTAGATATGAATTTTAAACATATAGAGTTTTTATTTAGTATAAATTCAATTAACTTATTACATTTACTTTTTTAAATTCTTAAAAATGGATAACATTTATTTATTAATGATTGTTGCTCTAGCAATTTTGGCTGTTGCCGATTTAGTTGTAGGAGTAAGTAATGATGCTGTAAACTTTTTAAATTCAGCAATTGGTTCAAAAGCAGTATCATTTAAAACTATTATGATAGTTGCTAGTATTGGTATAGCCTGCGGGGCTGTTTTTTCTAGCGGTATGATGGAAGTTGCCCGTAAAGGGATCTTTAACCCTAGTATGTTTATGTTTAGTGATATCATGATTATTTTCATGGCTGTAATGATTACAGATATTCTTTTGCTAGATTTTTTCAACTCACTGGGTATGCCAACCTCAACTACAGTTTCAATTGTATTTGAATTATTAGGAGCTGCTGTTGCTGTTGCGTTGATTAAAATTGGTGCCAGTAGCGGTGATTTTTCTACAGTTACCAACTACATTAATACAGATAAAGCTACACAGATTATCTTTGGAATTCTACTCTCTGTGGTAGTAGCATTTTCTGTTGGAGCGCTGGTGCAATATATTTCACGTTTATTATTATCGTTTAATTTTGAGAAAAAAGCAAATTGGGTTGGAGCCTTATTTGGTGGAGTTGCACTAACTGCCATTGTATATTTTATATTAATGAAAGGTATTAAAGGAGCAGACATTGCCAAACAAAGCTTTGATGTTATTGGAGGTGCTACCATTAAAGATTTTTTAGAAAACAATGTACTATCAATAGTTGCTATAAGTTTTGTTATATGGTCTGCATTATCTTATACTTTAATAGCAACCTTTAAAACTAACATTTATAAAATTATTATTGTTGTTGGTACTTTTGCTTTGGCATTGGCCTTTGCTGGTAATGATTTAGTAAACTTTATTGGAGTACCAATTGCCGCTTGGCAATCTTATGAAGCTTGGATAGGTTCTGGAGTTCCTGCTACAGAATTTGCAATGGATGTTTTAGGTAAAAAAGTACCTACCCCAACTGTATTATTATTTATTGCTGGAATGGTAATGGTATTGACATTATGGTTTTCTTCAAAATCTAAAAATGTAGTAAAAACATCGTTAGATTTATCAAGTCAAAGCGATACAAAAGAGCGATTTGAACCTACTTTTTTATCGAGAATAATGGTGAGAGGTTCTATTTTAACTTCAAGATATTTTTCAGTACTCATCCCTAATGTGCTTCAACAGAGAATTGAAAAACAATTTGAAAAACCTGTGATTGAATTAACACATGGAAAAACACATGAGTTACCTGCTTTTGATTTGGTTCGTGCTGCTGTAAATTTAATGGTTGCAGGGGTTTTAATTTCTATAGCTACTTCATACAAGTTACCACTATCAACCACCTATGTTACGTTTATGGTTGCTATGGGAACTTCATTGGCAGATAGAGCTTGGGGAACCGAAAGTGCTGTTTATAGAGTTGCCGGTGTA
>CBDUAL010000124.1:0-8261 GCA_965365125.1 uncultured Lutibacter sp. | reverse complement strand
CACGAGATTGCATAAATAAAGACCCACCTAAAATTGCACAGTTTACAGCAATTAACGGTAAGAAAATACCAAGTGAGTTATACAATGCTGGTGAAAACTTTTCTACAATAATTTCAACCAATTGTACCATGGTTGCAATGGTTGCAATAAACATAATAAAAGATAAGAAACTTAAATCATAAGCTGCATATTCTTCGCCTAGCCATGCCAATGCTCCGTCTTTTAAGATATATTGATCTAACAACCAGTTTAAAGGAACTGTAATTGCCATTACAAATATAACTGCCGCTCCTAATCCTACTGCAGTAGATACTTTTTTAGATACTGCAAGGTATGAACACATTCCTAAGAATGTTGCAAACACCATGTTATCTACAAATATTGACTTAAAAAATAATTCTAAATGCTCCATAGTCTAGTTCTCTTCAATTAATGATGTGTTTCTTGAGCGTTGCACCCATATAATAATTCCTACAGTAATTAACGCCATTGGTGCTAATAACATAAATCCGTTGTTTTCGTATCCATAAGCATACACGCCTGTTTTTTCAATAGAATCTCCTAAAACTTTAATTCCTAATAAAGATCCTGATCCTAACAACTCTCTAAAGAATCCTACAATTATTAAAATTACAGCGTATCCAAGTGAATTCCCTATACCATCTAAGAATGATTTCCAAGGTCCGTTTGCCAATGCAAATGCCTCAAAACGTCCCATAATAATACAGTTGGTAATAATTAACCCAACAAATACAGACAATGTTTTACTTAATTCGTAAGCAAAAGCTTTTAAAACCAAATCAACTATAATTACCAAAGTAGCAACTACAATAAGTTGTACAATAATTCTAATTTTTGATGGAATAATATTTCTCATTAACGATATAACTACATTTCCCATACCCAGTACAAAAAGCACAGCCACCGACATTACAATTGAAGCTTTTAATTCTGCTGTAATTGCCAATGCTGAACAAATACCCAATACTTGAATCGTAATTGGATTGTTATCTAGTAATGGATCCGAAATTAATTTCGCGTCTTTTTTTGATAAAAGTCCCATAAATTATTGCTTTAATGTTTTAAAATAAGGTACATACATTTTTAAGTCTTTACGCAACATAGCTGATAAACCATCACCTGTAATTGTTGCTCCAGCAATTGCATCTACCGCAAAGTCGTCTTTTCTCATATTTTTAGGATCTGCATTACCTTTGGCAACTGCAACACCTTTAAATACGTCTCCATCCATAATATGCTCTCCAATAAAATCATCCATAAAGAAACGTTCTTTAATGTTTGATCCTAAACCAGGTGTTTCACCTGCATGGTCAAAATACACACCTTGAATAATTAATTGGTTGTCTAAAGCAACATATCCCCAAATAGCATCCCATAATCCTTTTCCTCTTACAGGAATTATGTAAAAAATTTCACCTTCTTTATTCCCAATAAATAAGGGTAATTTTCTAACATAAGAAGGGTTTTTAGCTGAAGCTGCTTCTTTTTTAATATCAATTAAATAAGCATTTTCATCTTCAGTTACATTATCACCTTCAATTACAATTTGCTTAGTTATATATGTTGAAAATTCACTTTCAACATTTGCTTTTGCAACAAACACAACACTATTTTCATCATTCTCATTGATGCCCATAGCATATAATATGTTTTGTTGTTTCTCTATACGCTTGTTCTCATTAATTTTCCCTTTAAGAGACGAAGCTAAAAATGCAAGTAAGCTACCTACTACAAGTACCATTACTGTTGCAAATATTATTGTATATCCGTTACTATCAGTATTTTTTCCCATTGTTATACTGTTTTTGCTTTTAAACGTTTCAACCTTCTTTTAACGTTACCTTGAACCACATAATGGTCAATAGTTGGCGCAAATACGTTCATTAATAAAATTGCTAACATTACTCCTTCTGGGTAAGCTGGATTAAATACTCTAATTAAAATTGAAATAAATCCAATTAAAAAACCGTATATCCATTTCCCTTTATTAGTTTGTGAGGCTGTTACCGGGTCAGTTGCCATAAATACAACTCCAAATGCAAACCCACCAATTAATAAATGATGCCAAAATTCAGTACTCATTAAGCTATAAAAACCACTACTTTCTTTAATCCATCCTGCGTCAACAACACCGTTAAAAAGTAATCCCATTACCAATGCTCCTACTATAGAAGAAAGCATGATTCTCCAACTTCCAATTTTTGAAAATATTAAGAACAATCCTGCTAATAAAATTAAGAATGTAGATGTTTCTCCAACTGAACCAGGAATAAATCCGAAGAACATATCTGAAACAGAATAAGCAACTTCATTTCCCTGTGCGAGTGTTCCTAAGATGGTTTCACCTGAGATAGCGTCTAAATTAGCACCTCCTACAATTTCATTTGCTCTTTCAACAGCTCCTTCAACCCAAACTTTATCACCACTCATCCAAGTAGGATATGCGAAGAATAAAAAGGCTCTAATTGTTAATGCTGGGTTAAGAATATTCATTCCTGTTCCTCCAAAAACTTCTTTACCAATTACAACACCAAAAATTACTGCTACAGCAAGCATCCAAAGTGGAATATCTACTGGCACAATAAGCGGAACTAACATACCTGTTACTAGGTAACCTTCTTCAACTTCGTGACCCTTGATTATTGCAAAAATAAATTCAACCCCTAAACCAACTACATACGAAACAACAACTAGTGGAAGAATCTTAATTAATCCTAACGATAAAGCTTCCCAAGATAAAAAATCTACTGGCTCTCCAATTGCTGCATAGTGTTGAAAACCGGTATTGAACATTCCAAAGATTAAACATGGAATTAATGCCAATACAACGGTATTCATTGTTCTTTTTAAATCATCTGCCGCTCTAACATGACCTCCAGAGTGTGTGGTTTCATTAGGCGTATATAAAAAAGTATGAAAGGCGCTAAAAGCAGGCAACCACTTTTTACCTTGACCTTTTTCTTTTATATTATGTAATTTTTCTTTTAATCCCATAATTTATCCTATTTCTTTTAACATTAAGTCTAACCCTTTTCTGATAATTTCTTGATGTGGTTGTTTAGATACACATACAAACTCAGTTAAAGCAAAATCTTCGGGTGCAACTTCGTACATTCCTAATTGCTCCATTTCGTCTAAATCTTTATACATACAAGCTTTTAAAATTTGCATTGGGTAAATATCTAAAGGAAAAACCTCTTCGTAATTACCTGTAACAACAAAACCTCTATGTTCACCGTTTGTATTGGTATTTAAATCGAATTTTTTATTTGGAAACATCCAAGAAAAAGTTAATGCTCTTGAAGTAGAAACTTTATTAAAAACTGGCATTGTCCAACCAAATAATTCATAATCGTTTCCTTCAGGAATAACTGTTGTTAAATTATCGTAATAACCTAAGCTACCTTTTAAATTTGTAGCAGTACCTGTTAATACATTTCCACTAATAATTCGGCTATCACCTTCGTTTAGCTTCCCTTCAACAATTGAAGAAATAGTTGCTCCAATTTTGGTTTTGTAATATTTAGGCGCAGCAACAGAAGAACCTGCTAAAGCAACAATACGCTCAGCATTAAATTTCCCTGTTAGTAACAATTCACCAATAATAACCAAATCTTGAGGAGCTATAGTCCAAACAACTTCGCCTTTATTAACTGGGTTAATTTTTGCAATTTGAGTACCAACATTTCCTGATGGATGTGGCCCTGAAACTTTGTGTAATGTAATGTTGTTTAAACCTGCTAAAGGAGAATTTGAGCTTTTCCCTACTGAAACATTTACATCTCCAGAAGTTAATTTACTCAAAGCTGTAACTGCTGCTTGCAATTCATTTTCTTTACCTGCTAATACGTAATCGTAATCAGCGGCTAAAGGTGCGCTTGCGTAAGCTGAAACAAAAATTGCTTTTGGTGTAACTGCAGGGTTTGCAATTACATCATAAGGACGTTGCTTAATAAAAGGCCAACAACCAGCAGCTAGTAAATGAGTTTTAATCTCATCAGCTTTCATGGCTTTCGGATCTTTAATTCCAAAGTCTACAAATTCTTGTTTGCTATCAGCCTCGATTTTGAGGGCTAAAATTTTTCTCTTTTCACCACGAATAATATCAACCAACTCACCACTTACTGGCGATACAAATTTCATTTCTTCATTAGCTTTATTATAAAAAACTGCTTCTCCAGCTTTTAATTTAGCGCCAACTTTAACTGATAATTTTGGGATGATACTGTGGAAATCTTCAGGCTTTAATGTAAACACATTACTAGACCCAGCATTTTCAGTAACCTTCTCAGCATTACCTACTAGCTTTATATCTAAACCTTTTTTAATACGAATGTCCATTGACATATTTTTAGTTAATTTAGTAATCTATAAAAAACCTTGCAAAAATAACAATTTCCTAGGTAGTTCATATCATTTTTTCTTACTTTTTTCTACAACGTTTTCTTATTTAGTATTCCATTTTAGTTTTATTACTTTTACAGCAAGCTATACAAGAGATTGTTTGGTATAAAAATTGATATTATATTTATTAAAAAAGTTAATTACTTTGAAAAACAACCTATTATTATTTTTGATTTTTTGTTTTACGCACGTTTTATTTGGTCAAATAACCGACGCGCCTAATATAAAAACAGTGATTTTTAGATCATCTAACACCAATAATTACAGTCCAATTATTCGACTCGGTGAAAAAATGATATTATCCTTTGACGATTTAAACGCAGATGAACAAAATTACTACTACAAGATTGAACATTGTGAGCTAGATTGGACTCCTTCAAAATTAATAGATTCAGAATTTATCATTGGTTTTTCCGAAGATAGGATTAGAGAATTCAACAACTCTTTTAACACATTGTTACCTTATACAAATTATGAATTAACAATTCCGAACCCATCTACCCGACTTAAAATTTCAGGAAACTATATGCTTTCCATTTTAAATGAGTCGAACGAAATTGTTTTACAACGAAGATTTATTGTGTATGAACCAAAGGTTACCGTAGCAGTAGCTGTGTATCAAAGCAGAGATATTTCAAAGGTAAACACACATCAATCGGTACAATTTACTATAAATAATGGAAGCTTAAGGGTGAACAACCCTAGTCAGGAAATTAAAACGGTATTACTTCAAAATAACAATTGGCAAACAGCAATTACTGGCTTAAAACCGCAATATTTTAGAAACAACCAATTGCTTTATTTATACAATAAAGAAACTAGTTTTTGGGGTGGAAATGAATTTTTATATTTTGACACAAAAGCAATTAGAGATGCTACTTTAAACATTGCCAGATCTGAATTGACTGGTGATATTTATGATACTTACCTATACACAAAAAAAGAACGAATTGATGAACCATACACACTGTTCCCTGATATTAATGGAAATTTTACAGTGAGAACTTTAAATGGAGACATGCCAAATATTGATGCCGATTATACGTGGGTTCACTTTTCATTAGAATGTTTAGAAGAGCTTACTGGTAAAGACGTATTTGTGAGTGGAAAATTTAATGACTGGGTATTGAACGACTTAAACAAACTAGCCTACAACCCAGAAACAGGCTTATTTGAAGGGGCAATTTTAATAAAACAAGGTTTTTATAATTATCAGTTTGTAACAAAAGACACCAACGGAGCAATTAGCAACCACGACATTGATGGTTCACATTACCAAACAGAGAATGACTATACTGTAATTGTATATTACAAAAAATTTGGAGCTAGATACACTAAAGTTATTGGTGTTGGCGTAGGAAATTCAAAAGTTATTTTAAACTAAAAAATAAATTCATTTTTTTGTATCTTTGAAGAAACAGTAGTTTTATGGTACAACAAGTAACAAATGGTATTAAAATTAGTGTAAGCACTAATTTCGAGGGCACAAGCTATCGAAATTACAAGCTATATTACGCTTTTAGCTACCAAGTTACTATAGAAAACCTAAGCAACGAAACGGTTCAACTATTAGCACGACACTGGAAAATATACGATTCATTAAACAAAACTGAAATTGTTGAAGGCTCAGGTGTTATTGGTAAAAAACCAATTTTAAAACCTTCAGAAAAGTACACCTATAGTTCTAATTGTTTTTTAACTTCACCTATTGGAGCTATGAAAGGCTATTACAATATGGTTACCTTTTCAACAACAAAAACATTTAAAGTGCACATTCCTACTTTTCAACTAATGGTTTCCAATATTCATAATTAAGTATGAAATTTCAACTAATAAAATTCAAACCCAATAAAACAAATGTTAAAGGTTTAGAATGTTTGAATTGTGGAAAACCACTACGTGGAGATGAAAACTTTTGCTCTTATTGCGGTCAAAAAAACACCAATAAAAAATTAAATTTTGGCACTTTTTTAAATAATTTATTTTCGGGATTCTTATCTTACGATTCTCGCTTTTGGACTACTTTTATTCCGTTGTTAACCAAACCCGGAAAAGTTTCAAAAGACTATATTGCTGGTAAAAGAGCACGTTTTGTAAACCCATTTCAATTATATTTAAATGTTTCTATTGTTTTCTTTTTGATTTTAGGAATTTCAAATAAAATGGACAACATTACTATTCCGGTAGACGAAATTGCGAATACTCAACAAACATTAGACTCTTTAAAACAAATAAACCAACCCCAAATAGATTCTATACTTAAAAAAACACAAGATGAAATTGAAAAAAAATCGCCTAACGATACTACTTCAACAAAAATAATTACTTCTATTGGCAATGTTTTTACCATGGATAAAAGTAACAACATTGAAAAAGACACCACTCCTTATCAATACCACATAAAAAAAGATAACACAAAAAGAATTAGTACTTGGAATAAACTTCAAGATTTTCAACATTATTATAACACAAAATCTAATTTATCAAATGAAGCTGCTTTAGATAATTTAGGTTACAAAAAAACATTTTGGAATCGTTTTTATTACCAAGAAATTATAAACGTGAATAAAAATTTAAACCAACTTAAAGAAGATGGAGGTAAAACTTACATTAAAAAAATAATCTCAACCACTTCTATTTCCTTATTTGTATTTCTTCCAATTTTCACCTTATTTTTAATGTTGTTGTATTTCAGAAGAAATTATACCTATATGGAGCATTTAGTATTTGTGTTTAATACTCAAACTGTTTTCTTTTTATTACTTGCTATTTTTCTACTTTTAAACTTACTATTTAACATAGAAAATACGGCTTGGGTATTTATTACAGTATTTGTAGTTTATTTATACAAAGCAATGCGCAATTTTTACCAACAAAGTAGAAGAAAAACTATTATAAAATTTGTTATACTAAATAGCTTTTACACGTTTTTAGGGTGTATTGGAATATTAATTGTGGCAGCAATTTCTTTTGGTTCAACTTAAATAACAAGCGTTGTGCTTTTTGAATGAACAACATCATTATAGTTCATTTTAACAATTGCGCCTTCTTTTTTTACTGAAGTAATACTAACGGTTTCAACCGTGGGGCGTTTCATTAAAATAGATTGTGCTTTGTCTCCAATTTCTGAAGTATGAAATGCTAAAATAGTTTCAGATGAAAACTCGTTGCTTTCAACCCAATCTTTAAACCATTTTTTTCGAAGTTCCTTAATTTCGTTTGAATACAAGGTTGAAGACGACCATATTTTTGGTTCATTTTTTAATTTTGAAAACCATTTTTGCTGTTCATCCCAAATTAATTCGTACAAATTAAGACCTTCCTTCCAATCAACAATTACTAAGGTAAAAGGCTCTATGCCCTCTAAATCTAAATTTTCAACGTAAGAAGTAAAATCTTCATCCTTCAATATTTCTTTCGCTATTAAACCTCTACTTTTTTTGTAACTGTTCTTTTTTTTATGATTTTTATATGCACCATTTAACACACACACCAATCTTTTTTTTGAACTAGTCCCAACCCAAGTACCACCAGCCAATTTATCCTTCGGAAAAACTAAGGAAATATTGTCTTCAACATATTCTTCTGGAAAAAGTGTTTCTCGCTCCTTTTGTTCGTCTCTATTTGACGTTAAAATGAAATTCGATTTCCCTAAAGGCAGAAAAGTAACGGTGCACATGCTATTAAAATTGGTTTATTGAGTATCAGTATCAAGCAAAAATTCTGATTCGCTTTTTGTAACTTTGTAGGCAAATTTAATATAAAAAATCTTTAAAATTAATACTATGGCAACAGGATTTTACAAAGTACCAAAAGCAGTAAACGAACCCATAAAT
>CBDUAL010000123.1:0-8284 GCA_965365125.1 uncultured Lutibacter sp. | reverse complement strand
TCTTCTGTTGAAATTTCTGTATTCAAATATTCCTTTACAACAGCTTCCTTGTAAGAATTAATGTATAAATCCTGTCTATATTTTTGTACTAATTTTTCGAATTTTTGAACATCACTCTCTAAATTTAGAGTCGCTTTTGAAAGTAACAACTGTTGTTTAATCCAGTTATTAATAAAGTTAGTAGTTACCAAAATACTATCTTGTTCACCTGTAAATGAAGCTGTTACCCCTTTTAAATCTTCTTTATATAAAAAAACCTCATTAACACGAGCTACCGCTTCTTTAGTTTCGTTTTTAATTGTAAAATAATTACACGAATTTAAAATGAACAACACTATAATGATACTATAATTTCTCATTCTATAATTTCAGTAGTTAATACTTTTGTTTTTTCCTTTTCATTAAATAAAACGTTGTATTTTTTATAGAGTGCTTGTATCCATAATTTTTCTAAATAAGTTTGGTAATCTGAAATTACAAGACCTCTTATTTCTGCCAATTCTTGTGATGCATATTTTGTTGTTTTGTTCAATTTATAAAAATTTGCCAATCCTACACTATCCTTTGATTTTTCCCAAACCTGTTTTTCAAGCATTTCAAACAATAACATTCCCTCTTCAAACTCTTTATAAATTGCTGCAAACTTTTTATTTGTTAACTGAATATTGTTTTCGAAGTAGTTTAAAATCTCTTTATTTTTAAACGATTCAAAATCCTTATCAATTGAACTGTTTCTTATTGAATTTAAATAAGCAATAAATTCAGTTTGGTTAATTTTACGATGCTCAATTGTGAATAAGGTTTTTGTAAAGTTTTCAGGTGTAGTTTTCCATTCGTTCGTATCAAACGCTTCTAAAGCTTCTTTATGAATACTAACATTATAAATAGCTAGTAAACTGTCTATTACAGGCTTCCCTATTAACTCCGAACGCGAATCTCCTTCAACTTTTCGCAATAATTCTTGTTCCAAAACATCAAAACTTTGAATTGGATGTTTATGAAGTAACTTTACAATATGCCATCCATAATCCGTTTTAAAAGGCATCGATAAATCTCCTTCATTTTTTAAAGAGAATGCAACATTAGAGAAATCCTCAATCATTTGACCTGAACTAAATTTCCTTAACTTCCCTCCGTTTATAGCACTTGAATTATCTTCAGAAAATTCTTTTGCTAAAGCTTCAAATTGAGATGGGTTGTTTTGTAATAACTTATAAATTGAATCTATTTTAACTTTTGCATTTTCTGAATTATTATTTCGCATTATATGCGCCACTTCAACTTCTCCTTTGGCTGGCCTAATAGCATTTACCTTTAAAATATGGTAACCAAATTTTGTTCTAAAAGGCTTAGAAACTTCATTTTCTTTTGTTGAATAAGCAACATTCTCAAACTGATAAACCATTTGTAGCGCAGAAAAGTAACCAATTTCCCCTCCGTTTTTAGCTACAGAAGGATCTTGTGAATATTTTTTTGCAACTATAGAAAAATCTTCGCCAGCACTAATTAATTTTTGAGCTTCCATAATTTTATGATAAGCCGCTAAGGTATCTTGCGGAATGGCATCAGGTTTTAAAAAAATTAAAATATGACTCGCATTTATTTCTGTTTGCAATCTATTGTAAGCCTCTTGAACAAGTTTACTGGTTACTTTTTCATCTTTTAAATAAGGTGAAACTAATTTCTTTTTATAGCTATTCAACTCTCTTTTAAAAGATTGCAGTGTGTCAATACCGTCATCTTTAGCTTCTTTTACTTTTAATTTATAAGCCACAAACAATTCAAGTGAATTTTCAATATCTGTATTTTGTGGATTTTGAATTAACGCATTGTTTTTTTTATAAACCTTTATAAATTCAGAAGTATAATAAGGCTCCTTGTCAATTGTAAATAAAACATCTGAGACTTGTTGAGAAAAGAATTTTGTACTTATAAAAAGTAAAATATATAACGAAATTTTTAACTTCATAAAATAATTGTTTTGCATTTAGAAATTACACTAATAATAAAAATGCAGCTATGTAAAAACGCTGCAATTTATTTTTTATTTTTAAAAAGTGCTGTTAAAAGTATCACAAAGAAATAACGCCTTCTACTTTTTCAGCTTGAATATATTTATCGATAATAGTATCTGCATTTTTCATAATAACATGAATTGAAACACTTGTAAATTTACCAGTTTTAGAAACGTTCTTATTTATAACGGCTCCACCATCATTAAAAATATTTTCAATTTGAAGTATGCCTTCTTTGGAGGTTGGAACAATAAATTTGAACAAGTATTTGGTTGGAAATTTTGTTTCCTCATTTAACGTCGTTTTTAACTTATCGTAAAATTCAGTTTTTTTACTCATTGTATCGTCTTTAAAAAGCTAAACGAAATTACCACTTAGCATTGTTAATATCAAATAACAAATTTACAAGAATATTTTAATTTAAATTTATCTAATACTTTATTTTTACCAAATGCAAACAAAGATTGTAATTACTGGCGGACCAGGAACAGGAAAATCTACTGTAATTGAAGAATTAAGTAAACGTAGTTTTACGTGTATGCCTGAAATTTCGCGTGAAGTTACCCTAAATGCTCGTAAAAAAGGAATAGATCAGTTGTTTTTAACCAAACCTTTATTGTTTAGTGAGCTGCTTTTAGAAGGCAGAATTAATCAATTTACCGAAGCTGAACAACAAAACAATGACATGGTGTTTTTTGATAGAGGAATTCCAGATGTACATGCCTACATGAATTATATAAGTATTGATTATCCTTCAACTTACATTCATAAAAGTAACTTATACCGTTACGATTATATTTTTTTAATGCCTCCTTGGGAAGCAATTTATATTTCTGATAATGAACGGTATGAAAATTTTGAACAGGCACTAGCCATTCATAACCACCTTGAGCGCACCTACAAAGATTTAAATTACCCTATTATTGAAGTTCCAACAGGTTCAGTAACTACCCGCACTAATTTTATTTTAAACTCTATAAAATAATGAAAAAGCCTCATGAAATATTAAAAAAATATTGGGGCTATACTGAATTTAGACCACCGCAGGAAGCAATTATAAACACTGTTCTAAAAGGCGAAAATTCGTTGGTTTTATTACCAACTAGTGGTGGAA
The DNA here is from genome assembly GCA_965365125.1 of uncultured Lutibacter sp. Classification (GTDB taxonomy): domain Bacteria; phylum Bacteroidota; class Bacteroidia; order Flavobacteriales; family Flavobacteriaceae; genus Lutibacter. Next base: position 5,155 of record CBDUAL010000123.1, on the reverse strand, counting down.
AATCTATTTGTTATCAAATTCCTGCTTTAGCAATGAGTGGTGTTTGCATTGTAATTTCTCCTCTTATTGCGCTAATTCAAGATCAGGTAAATAGTTTAAAAGAAAAAAACATTAAAGCATTGGCGTTAACTTCTCAACTTTCTGAAGATGATATAATTATTGCTTTTGACAATTTACAATTTGGAGGTATTAAATTTTTATATCTTTCGCCTGAGAAACTGCAATCAAAGTTTATTCAAGAAAAAATAAAACAATTAAACGTTTCTTTAATAGCCATAGATGAAGCGCATTGTATTTCGGAATGGGGACACGATTTTAGACCCTCTTATTTACAATTAAATATACTTCACGAGTTACAACCAAAAACACCTTTTATAGCTTTAACAGCTACAGCCACACAAAAAGTTTTAGATGATATTCAATTAAATTTAATACTTGAAAATGTACGAATTTTTAAAAAATCGTTTGAACGTAAAAATTTAAGCTATCACGTTTTAAAAACCGAAGATATCTATGCCAAATTGGTTCAACTTTTAAAAAGAGCCAAAGATTCGGTAATTGTGTACACCAATAACAGAAAACAAACAAAAGAAGTGAGTCAGTTTTTAAACCGAAAAGATTTTAAAACTAGCTTTTACCATGGTGGTTTGTCTAATTCTGAAAAAAATGAAGCCTATTTAAATTGGATGAATAATGAAACTCCTATTATGGTAGCAACCAATGCCTTTGGTATGGGAATTGACAAACCAAACGTACGTGTGGTTATACATATTAATACTCCAAATAGTTTAGAGAATTTTATTCAAGAAGCTGGGCGAGCAGGTCGAGATGGTGAAAAATCGCATTCGGTATTATTAACCAATGATGGTATTTTACATGAAACTACAACAAAGTTTGAAGCAAACATTCCCACTATAAAATTTATTAAAAAAGTCTATTTCAATTTAAATCAATTTTTTGCTATTTCTTTGGGTGAAATGCCGTTAGCTTCGTTTGAATTTTCTTTACAAAAATTTTGTTCAGTATATCAACTTAATTTATTACAAACCTACAACGCTATCAAAATTTTAGAACGAGAAAACATTGTATTATTAGACGAAAACTACAGCAAAAAATCAACACTAAAATTCGCAATTAGTAATCAGCAATTATTTAATTATTTAGACAGTAATAATTCTAAAACCGAATTAATACAGTTAATTTTAAGAAGCTACGGTGGTGTTTTTGAACATTACACCATTATTAATGAATATGTATTGTCTAAAAAGCTAAAAGTTAGTCAGAATGAAGTTATTAAAAGTTTAAAGGAATTACATGACTTAGGAATTCTAACCTATTTTCATGCAAATACAACTTCAAAACTTCATTTTTTGGTGATTAGAGAAGATACGTATACCATAAACCGAATTTCAAAAAATATTGAACAGCAAAACAACTTGAAATTTGAAAAATTAAACGCTGTAATTAATTTTATTAAAAATAAAAAAACCTGTCGCACCATACAACTACTCTCTTATTTTAATGAAAAATCAACAATACCTTGTGGAACTTGTGATGTGTGCTTATCAAAAAACACAAAAAACACTTCATTAAAAATAATTACTAAAGACATTTTTGATGTATTAAAAAATCAGGAATTGACTTCTTTTGAAATTGCTACGATTTTAAATCACCCCGAAAAGGCAATTCTAAATTCCTTAAAAATATTATTAGAACAAGATAAAATAACTATAACTTCGCAAAATAAATTTAAACAAATTAGTTCATGAGAGATTTAAGAATTGTTTTTATGGGTACGCCTGATTTTGCTGTTGGTACCTTAGCAGCACTTTTAAAAGCAAATATTAATGTTGTTGGTGTTATTACTGCACCTGACAAACCTGCAGGACGCGGACGAAAAATAAACGAATCGGCTGTAAAGAAATTTGCAGTAGCAAATAACTTGAAAGTTTTACAGCCCACCAATTTAAAAGACGAAGCTTTTATTGCTGAATTAAAAAGTTTAAATGCCAATTTACAAATTGTAGTTGCTTTTAGAATGTTACCAAAAGTAGTTTGGCAAATGCCCGAATATGGAACGTTTAACTTGCATGCTTCTTTACTACCAGATTATAGAGGTGCAGCTCCAATAAATTGGGCCATTATAAATGGTGAAACAAAAACAGGTGTTTCTACTTTTTTTATTGATGAAAAAATTGACACTGGAAATGTTATTTTACAAGAAGAAGTTTTAATTGGCGAACATGATACTTTAGGAGAATTACACGATACATTAATGCGAGTTGGAAGCGATTTAGTTGTAAAAACTGTAGCGCTTATTAAAGAGGATAAGGTAACAACATTTAAACAACCAGAAATTGAAGAAAAATCGGCTCCAAAAATATTTAACGAAACGTGTAAAATAAACTGGACCGACACATTAACCAATATTTATAATTTAATTAGAGGTTTAAATCCGTATCCAGCAGCTTGGACAACTTTAAATGATAACAACACCAAAATTAAAGTCAAAATTTACGATGTTAAAAAAGAGTACCAAGAACACCAACTTAAACCAGGAACAATTAGCACTACCAAAACCAACATAAAAGTAGCCGTTAAAAATGGCTACTTAATTATTGATAGTTTACAGCTTTCTGGAAAAAGAAAAATGGACAGTAAAAGTTTGTTAAATGGGTTTGCTTTTAGTGAACAAGCATATTTCCAATAAACCTATATTTTATAGGGCTTTACAGCGTTTTAAAAAAAACAATGGATAGGTTATTAACATTTAGCATCTTTTATCAACAAAAACAGTACTTTTTATAGTAAAAACTTGCACAAACCCTTATTCCGTCTAACTTTGTTAAGCTATTAAGCACAAAATATGTTTAACCAAAAATAAATTAAGATTTTAATTATGAACAAATCAGATTTAATCGATGCTATGGCAGCTGACGCTGGCATTTCAAAAGCAGCAGCTAAAGCAGCTCTAGAATCATTAACAGAAAATGTAACAAAAACACTTAAAGATGGTGGAAAAGTAACATTAGTAGGTTGGGGAACTTGGTCTATCTCTAAAAGAGCAGCAAGATCAGGAAGAAATCCTCAAACAGGAAAAACTATTCAAATTGCAGCAAAAAATGTTGTTAAATTTAAAGCAGGAGCTGGATTTAGTGATGCTGTAAACTAATACCTAAGAATTTTCTTAGTAAGAAAAACTCTCTAAACTTTAGAGAGTTTTTTTTATCCTATTTTTTTGCTATATTTAATGAAATGTAATTTTATGACAAAGATACATCCATCCAAAGGAAAATTACTTATTGCTGAACCTTCTATATTAAATGACAAATCATTTAACAGATCTGTTATTTATTTAACTGAACACAGCAAAGAAGGAAGTATTGGCTTTATATTAAATAAACCTACAGAATTTATTTTAAGCGATTTAATGCCTGAAATTGAATCGGATTTCATGATTTACAACGGTGGACCTGTTGAACAAGAAAATTTATACTTTATTCATCAGCTACCTGAATTAATTCCGAACAGTATTCAAATTTCAGATGATATATATTGGGGTGGAAATTTTGATGCCTTAACAGGTTTATTAAATTCTAATTCAATAGACAAATCTAAAATTCGTTTTTTCTTAGGATATTCAGGCTGGTCTGAAGAACAATTAACTGAAGAATTAAAAGAATCAACTTGGATTGTTACCGAAAATAAATTTCAAAACCTATTAAACATAGAAAGTGATGAGTTTTGGAAAAATCAACTATTAAAGTTCGGTGGCGAATATCAAATTTGGGCAAATGCACCTGAAAATCCTGCTTTAAACTAAATTACCTAAAGCTAATGCTAACTCTTTTGATACTTTAGTTTCAAAAATATTCTTTTTATAACTGGTTACAGGTTGCACACCTATTATAGTATTTGTTATAAAAACTTCATCTGCTTTTTGAATTTCGAAAGGAGATATTTGAGTTTCTTCAACCGTATAAATAGGATGTGCGGTTATTATTTCAATTATTTTTTTTCTGATGATTCCTTTTACGCAACCTTCAGTAATTGCAGGAGTTTTAATGGTAGTGCCTACTATTAAAAAAATAGTGCCATTCATAACTTCAACAACTTGTTTTTTCTCATTTAATAAAACACAATTATCAACAGCATTTTCATCGGCATAAATACTTGCTAAAACATTTACTAACTTATTTGTTGTTTTTACTGTGGAAAGTAATCCAGCATACACGTAAAAATCTTTAAACAAATCTAACACATAGCTGTCTTTAAGTTTTACATTAAGTTCTGAAGCTTCAATTATAAAGTTTATTTTATTGGATTTAGGCGTATATAAACCACCATCTTCACGGTACACAGAAACTCGAACTCGAGCATTGTTTAGGTTGTTATGTTGAACTGTTTTTATTAGTTCTTCTTCAATAAACTCCATTGTAAACTCCATTGGAATCTCCATCCTTAACATGCGCATTGAAGCCATCAATCTAAAATAATGATCTTCTAAAAAACGAATCTTTAAGTTTTCAACTTTAATAGTTTCAAAAATACCATCACCATATTTAAAGGCTCTATTGTTAAACGATAGCACAGTATCTGACGCAGTTAAATTTCCATTAAAATTTATCATTCCAATTTCTATATTTTTTAATTACACTTCATAAAAAAACCTTGATAAATCAAGGTTTAAATTTATTAAAATAAAAATCCTAAGCTCCTATAGTATGCTTTAGTTCATCAATTTGATTTTCCCAAAACATTTTTGACTCTTCAATTTCATCTTCTTCGGCAAAATCTGTTACAATTAAAGACACATCTTTAGTAATCGCATCAATTTCTAATCTAAATTCAAAATATGATTTTGGATCGTCATCCTCTTCCCATTTGAATTTTATTTTTTCATCTGGTCTTTCTTGTAGTACTTTTGCTTTTTCTTCAGCTCCATCCCATATAAAAGTAAACACTTCTCCTCTTGAATTTACATTGTCGGCAAACCACTCAGACAGCCCTGAAGGCGTTCCAAAATATTGATATAGCATGTGTGGTGAAGCGTGTATTGGAAATTCAATTTCAAATTTTATTTTTACTGACATCTGTTAAATTTATGACCACAATATATATAAATATTCTATTTAAAAAAAATTAAAATTATGAA
>CBDUAL010000122.1:0-8340 GCA_965365125.1 uncultured Lutibacter sp. | reverse complement strand
CTGGTATTATAGATATTTTTAAACCAGAAGGAGCAGATTGGTTTTGGAATGTTTACAAAAAACACATTGATCTTGGTGTTGGTGGCTGGTGGGGCGATTTAGGCGAGCCAGAAGTACATCCTTCAGATTTATTACACGCTACAGGAACTGCCGATGAGGTTCACAACATTTATGGGCATAATTGGGCTAAATTAGTGTACCAGGGGTATCAAAAATACGTTCCTGAACAACGACCATTTATTTTAATGCGAGCTGGATATTCAGGCTCGCAGCATTACGGAATGATTCCTTGGACGGGTGACGTAAATAGAACTTGGGGAGGTTTACAGCCACAAGTTGAAATTGCATTGCAAATGGGAATGCAAGGAATGGGCTATATGCATTCAGATTTAGGTGGTTTTGCAGGCCCAAATTTAGATGATGAGTTGTACACACGTTGGTTGCAGTACGGTGTTTTTCAACCAATTTATCGTCCACATGCGCAAGAAGATGTACCTTCTGAACCGGTGTTTAGAGAGCCAAAAACAAAAGCATTGGCAAAAAAATCTATTGAACTACGTTATAGTTTAATGCCTTATAACTACACCCTTTCTTTTGAAAACAATCAATTTGGAACTCCTTTAATGCGTCCGTTATTTTTTGAAGAAGTTAATAATATCACGTTGAATTCAAAAACGACTTATTTATGGGGAAATGAAATTTTGGTGAGCCCTGTGGTAGAACCAGGATTAAAACAACAAGAAGTTTATTTTCCTTCAAATTCAAATTGGTATAATTTTTATACCAATGAAAAAGTTGAAGGCGGACAAACAGTTACTATAGATTTAGTTGAAGAAAGTATTCCAACGTATGTGCGTGGTGGTGCTTTTATTCCAAGAATTCAGCCAATTCAAAATACAACAGCTTACAGTTTAAAATCGTTCGATGTTCATTTTTATTTTGATGAAACAGTTTCAGAAAGTGAATACGAATTGTACAATGATGATGGTGAAACACCTAATGCTTTTGAAAAAGGATTGTATGAAATTATTGAATTTGAAAGTGCATTTAAAAAGAACAGTTTAACCATTGAAATTGAACAAGAATTAGGTGAAAATTATGATTTCTCTTCAAAAGAAATTCAATTGATAGTTCATAATATTTTAAAAAAGCCAAAGAAAATAAAAGGGTATAATTACACTTGGAATGAACCTACAAAAACGGTGATGTTAACGGTTCCCTTAGATAATTTAAAAGAGAAAAACATTAAAATAAAATTATAAGCTTATGAGAATTTTCACCAGTATTCTTTTACTAACAATTGTTATTAGTGGTTGCACTTCAAAAAAACAGGAAAAAGTTGAAGCAAAACCAGCAGCGCCTTTTGTTTGGGAAGGTGCAAATATTTATTTTTTATTGACAGATCGTTTTAATAATGGTACTATTGAAAATGATTTAAATTATAATAGAACCAATGAAACTGGTGTTTTAAGAGGTTTTGAAGGTGGAGATATCGCCGGAATTACGCAAAAAATTGAAGAAAACTATTTTACAGATTTAGGTATCAATGCCATTTGGTTTACGCCAGTTGTTGAGCAAATTTACGGATCGGTTGATGAAGGAACTGGAGTTAGTTATGGTTATCATGGGTATTGGGCAAAAGATTGGACTGCCTTAGATCCTAATTTTGGGACAAAAGAAGATTTGAAAAAAATGGTTGAGGCAGCACATGCAAAAGGAATTAGAGTTGTAATGGATGGTGTTATCAATCATACAGGTCCGGTTACTAGTCAAGATCCTGTTTGGCCAAGCGATTGGGTGCGTACAGGTCCGCTTTGTAAGTATCAAGACTATGATTCTACGGTAAATTGTACCTTGGTTGAAAACTTACCTGATGTGTTAACAACAAGTACCGAAAATGTGGAACTTCCAACTCATTTAGTAGAAAAGTGGAAAGCGGAAGGACGTTACGAACAAGAAGTAAAAGAACTTGATGAATTTTTTGCAAGAACAGGTTATCCTAGAGCACCTAAATTTTATATTATTAAATGGCTAACCGATTATATTAGAGCGTTTGGAGTTGATGGCTACAGAGCAGATACAGTGAAACATACCGATGAGTTGGTTTGGCAAGAGTTTAAAACAGAATGTGATGTAGCTTTTGCAGAATGGAAAGCTAATAATCCAGAATTAGTATTAGACGACACTAATTTTTACACCGTTGCTGAGGTTTATAACTATGGTATTTCAGGTGGAAGATATTTTGATTTTGGAGATAAAAAAGTAGATTATTTTGACAAAGCTTTTCAAAGTTCAATCAATTTTGAATTCAAATGGAATGTAGCTCAAACTGATACTTATGAAGCATTATTTTCAAAATATTCATCTATATTAAATAATGAATTAAAAGGCTACGGAGTGTTAAACTATTTAACCTCTCATGATGACGGACAGCCTTTTGATAAAGATAGAACAAAAACTTTTGAAGCAGCTACAAAATTATTGTTAAGTCCGGGTGCATCACAAGTTTATTATGGCGATGAGTCAGCAAGAAATTTAATTGTTGAAGGAGCTGTTGGAGATGCAACTTTACGCTCAAAAATGAACTGGGATGCTATTGCGAAAAAATCAGAAACAAAAGTATTATTAGCGCATTATCAAAAATTAGGAAAATTTAGAGTGAATCACCCATCAGTAGGAGCAGGCATTCATAAAATGATTACTGAAAACCCGTATGTTTTTCAAAGAACTTTTTCAAAAGGAGATTATAGTGATGCTGTAATTGTAGCTTTAGATTTAAAAGAAATTAAAAAAGAAATTTCAGTTGGAACTATTTTTAAAGATAATGAGGTGGTGTATGATGCCTATTCAGATAGTGAAGTGATTGTGAAAAATGGAAAAGTTGTATTTAGTTCTCCATATCCAATTGTTTTATTAGAAAAAAAGTAGAAATTTTAGAAAATTTGAAACTACAAATACATCAAAAGAAATAATGCAATTAGCCCAAGGTGGTGGTTCTGCAATTAGTTTAATTAAAAAATAATGATAATGAAAAAAACACTCATAGTTAGTTTTGTAAGTCTATTTGTTATTTTTGTAGCTTGCAATCAAGAAAAAAAAGTAACAAAAGAAACTATGAAGGCTAAAAAAAATCATAAAGAAGTTGTTTATCAGGTTTTTACTCGGTTATTCGGGAATACCAATACAACCAATAAACCTTGGGGAACTATTGAAGAAAATGGTGTTGGAAAGTTCAATGATTTTACAGATAAAGCACTTCAAGAAATAAAAGATTTAGGAGTTACTTATATATGGTACACAGGTGTACCTCACCATGATGTAATTAGAGACTATACAGCTTACGGAATTTCAAATGATGATCCTGATGTTGTAAAAGGTAGGGCAGGTTCGCCTTATGCTGTTAAAGATTATTACAATGTAAATCCAGATTTGGCGGTTGATCCAGCAAAAAGATTAGAAGAGTTTGAAGCTTTAATTGAAAGAACTCATAAAAATGGGTTAAAAGTAATTATTGATATTGTTCCAAACCATGTTGCCCGAAATTACGAAGGAAAAACAAATCCTAAAGGTGTGGAGGATTTTGGTGCTAGTGACGACAAAACAAAGCAATACGATGTAAATAATAATTTTTATTACAATCCAGGAGAGTCTTTTGAAGTTCCAGAATGGAGAGATGGTTATTTGCCTCTAGGAGGTGAAAAGCACCCGTTAGCAGACGGTAAGTTTGATGAAAATCCTGCAAAATGGACAGGTAATGGATCACGTTTGTCAAAACCAGATGTAAATGATTGGTACGAAACGGTAAAAATTAATTATGGAATTAGTCCTGACGGAAGAAAGGATTTTGATGAATTGCCAGAAGAGTTTAATAACGAAGATTATAAAGCCCATTTTGAATTTTGGAAAGATAAAACTGTACCTAGTTCTTGGATGAAATTTAGAGATATAGCTTTGTATTGGACAGCAAAAGGAGTTGATGGTTTTAGATATGATATGGCCGAAATGGTGCCTGTTGAGTTTTGGAGTTATATGAATTCATCTATAAAAATGGAGAATCCAGAAGCGTTTTTATTGGCAGAAGTTTACAATCCAGATATGTATAGGGCCTATATCCATAAAGGAAAAATGGATTATCTATATGATAAGGTAGCTTTGTACGATACAATAAAAAATATTATGCAAGGTCACGGGTGGACAGATCATATCACCGGAATTCAAGATTACAAAGCCGATATTGAACACAATATGTTGCACTTTTTAGAAAATCATGATGAGCAACGTATTGCAAGTCCAGATTTTGCAGGTACTGCTGAAAAAGGAAAACCAGCAATGGTAGTTTCTGCAACAATTAGTACCTCACCAACAATGATTTATTTTGGGCAAGAGGTAGGAGAGCCAGGAGCTGAAAATGCAGGGTTTGGATCACCAACAAGAACTTCAATATTTGATTATATTGGTGTGCCAAATCACCAACGTTGGTTAAATGATAAAAAATTCGATGGAGGACAATCAACAACTAATGAAAAAGAATTGAGAGATTTCTACAAGCGTTTGCTAAACTTTACAATTAAAAGTGAAGCGTTGATGGGAAATTATGCCGAAATTCATCATTACAATAGGGGCAATTTAGAAAATTACACGCGTAAAATATTTTCGTTTGTTCGTTGGTCTGAAAACGAAAAACTAATTATTATTTCAAATTTTGATGATTTGGTGAATTATGATTTAGATTTACTAATTCCTTCTGAAATTATAAATACATGGAAACTGGTTGATGGTAATTACACAGTTACGGATCAATTATATGAAGAAATTTCATTGCCACTAGTTGTGAAAAATGGAGTAGGAACCTTAAATGTTGAATTAAACACATTAACATCATTTATTTTTAAGTTAGAGAAATAATACCATGTTCTCATATTTGTTATTATGAAAGCTTCCCGTTTTGGGGGGCTTTTTTGTTAATAAAAATCTAAATAGACGCTATATTTTTGAAGTAAATTAAATGGATTTCAATAAACAGTTTAATTTGCGTAATTTTGTGTTTCAAAATTTTAAAAAATAGTTTAAATGCCTGAAAAAAAGGGTTTTTAATAAGACCTTTGCATCGAAATCGTTTTAGTGAATAAAGGATTAAATTATAGGAAAAAGTTGGATTAAAAAGTAATTTTGAACAATAATTTTAAAGAATGAATGAACCAATAAAAAAGATCGCATTATTAACCTCAGGAGGAGATGCTCCAGGGATGAATGCAGCTATACGAGCCGTAGTTAGAGCTTGTACTTATTATAGAATAGATTGTGTAGGTGTTTATCGAGGATATGAAGGTTTGATTGAAGGTGATTTTGAAGTGTTATCAGGTCGTCACGTAAGCAATATCATTAACAAGGGTGGAACCATTTTAAAATCTGCTCGTTCTATGGAATTTAAAACTGTAGAAGGTAGAGCTAAAGCTTACGAAAATTTAATAGAAGCAGGTGTTGGAGCCTTAGTTGTTATTGGTGGAGATGGAACTTTTACAGGAGGTTTAAAATTTATACAAGAATTTAACTTTCCAGTTGTTGGAATTCCAGGGACAATTGATAACGATATTTACGGAACAGACTTTACTATTGGTTACGATACAGCGTTAAATACAGTTGTTGAAGTAATTGATAAAATTCGTGATACCGCAGGTTCGCATAACCGATTATTCTTTATTGAAGTAATGGGGCGAGATGCAGGTTTTATAGCATTAAATACTGGTATTGGATCTGGAGCAGAAGAAATCTTAATTCCTGAAAAGGACATAGGATTAGATAAATTAGAAGAATCTTTAGCCAAAGGAAGAGATAAAGGAAAAACATCAAGTATTGTTGTTGTTACTGAAGGTGAGAAAATTGGTAAAAGTGTTTTTGAACTTGGAGATTATATCAAAGAGAAGTACCCTGCATACGATATTAGAGTATCAGTTTTAGGACATATGCAAAGAGGAGGTTCTCCAAGTTGTTTTGATAGAGTGTTGGCTAGTAGACTAGGTGTAGCAGCAGTAGAATGTTTGTTAGATAGAGTTTCTGGGGTTATGGTTGGTATTATTAATAACGAAGTTATTTTAACCGGATTAAACAAAGCAATCAAACTAAACAACGAAATAGATAAAGAATTACTAAGAGTAGCTGAAATAACTTCAGTATAAAATTGAATAACAAAAATTAAGAATAAAAAAAATGGGAACAATTAAAATTGGAATTAACGGATTTGGTAGAATTGGTAGAATAGCTTTTAGAGTAGCTGTAGCAAGACCAAATGTTGAAGTTGTAGGTATTAATGATTTATTAGATGTTGAGCACTTAGCTTACTTATTAAAATACGATTCAGTTCACGGTCAATTTGACGGAACTATTGATGTAAAAGATGGTAACTTAGTAGTTAACGGAAAAGCAATTAGAATTTCTGCAGAACGTAATCCAGAAGATTTAAAATGGGATGCTGTAGGAGCTGATGTTGTTTTAGATTGTACAGGTATCTTTACAAATTTAGAAGGAGCTCAAAAACACATTACTGCTGGAGCTAAGAAAGTTGCAATTTCTGCACCATCTGCTGATGCACCAATGTTTGTTATGGGAGTAAACCATAAAGAAATTACTGCTGCTGATACTATTGTGTCTAACGCATCTTGTACTACAAACTGTTTAGCACCTATCGCTAAAGTATTAAATGATAAATTTGGTATTGTTGAAGGATTAATGACTACAGTTCACGCTGCAACTGCAACTCAATTTACAGTTGATGGACCATCTAGAAAAGATTTCCGTTTAGGTCGTGCTTCTTTAAATAACATTGTACCTGCATCTACAGGAGCTGCAAAAGCAGTAGGGAAAGTAATTCCAGCATTAAACGGAAAATTAACAGGTATGGCATTTAGAGTACCAACTGTTGATGTATCTGTAGTAGATTTAACTTGTCGTTTAGAAAAAGGTGCTTCTTTTGCTGATGTAAAAGCAGCTATCAAAGATGCTTCTGAAAATGAAATGGCTGGTGTATTAGGATATACTGAAGAAGGTGTTGTTTCTCAAGATTTCGTATCTGAGCCAAGAACTTCTGTATTTGATGCAAATGCTTCTATGGCATTAAATGATAACTTCGTGAAAATCGTATCTTGGTACGATAACGAGTTTGGTTACTCAACTAAATTAGTTGATTTAGCAACTTACATCAACGACGTTAAATAATAAATAAAGCAGTAAAAAATGATTCTAATAGCTGATGGTGGCTCAACAAAAGCCGATTGGATTTTACTTGATAAATCAGGTGCTCAAGTTCTAAAAACGAGAACAGGAGGTTTAAATCCAGCAGTTTTTGATGAGGAATTAATGAAGAAACGTCTTCAGGATAACCTTGATTTGGTAGACTATAAAAATAAAGTTACACACGTATATTTTTATGGAGCTGGTTGTGGTACTGAAAAACCTACATTAATATTAAAATCAATATTTGAATCATTTTTTACCAATGCTGTTGTTGAAGTAAAAGAAGATACTTATGCAGCGGCGTATGCAGTAACAACGCAACCAGGAATTGTTTGTATTTTAGGTACAGGTTCAAATAGTTGTTATTTTGATGGTGAACATGTTGATGTAAGAATCCCGTCACTTGGTTACATTTTAATGGATGAAGCTAGTGGTAATTACTTTGGTAAAAAGTTGTTAAGAGATTATTATTACAATAAAATGCCAAAAAAAATAGCGAAGCTTTTTGAAGAACAATTCAATGTTGATGCTGATACTATAAAAAGAAATATTTACAAAGAAGATAATCCAAATACTTATTTAGCACATTTCGCAGAATTTTTATTGAGAAATGAACGCAATGCATATTTTAATAAAGTATTGCATAAAGGAATGAAGGATTTCTTTAAAAATAGAATTTTACCATACAAAGAGTCTGAAAATATTCCAGTACATTTTGTTGGCTCAATAGCCTATTTTGCACAAGACATTATAAAAGATGTTGCAAGATTTTATATGATTGAACTAGGAAATATTGTTAGAAGACCAATTGATGGTTTAATTGAATATCACAGAGAATTATTAAAATTAGAAGAGGTCTAAAGTTCTTTCTAAAGCCATTCCTCGTGAACCTTTAATTAGAACCGTTCTATTTATATTCGACTTAAAATTAACGGAACTCTTAAAATTTTCAAAATTTTCAAAAATGAAAGCATTTTTTACATTTATTGTAGAGAATGCTTTTCCTATTAAATACACTTCATTAAAATTAAAAGAGGTAGCCAATTCAGCTATTTTTTGATGTTCTGTTTTACTGCTTATTCCCAATTCAAACATATCTCCAAGAATTAC
>CBDUAL010000121.1:0-8349 GCA_965365125.1 uncultured Lutibacter sp. | reverse complement strand
CTGCCTTCTAAGCAGACGGTCACAGGTTCGAATCCTGTCGCGATCACAAAATAACTCACTGTTTTCAGTGGGTTATTTTTGTTTTAGGCTATTTCTTATTTTGTTTAAAAATTCATTTGCATAAAGCTTTTAAAACGTTCTTCCCGCGTAAGCCTCAGGGTAAAATACTTTGGAATGTAGTTTAACCTCATTATACTCTTCAAGAACTTTGTTGTGTTCGGTAAAATAAAAGTGTATTTCTTCTGATTTGATTTCGTGTTTTGTTAAATCAAAATACGTAACAAGTACTTCGGGAAGTAATAAATTAGCGATCGATAATAATGAATCTGTGGACATTAAATTTTTAAGCACAAAGCTCTTCTTTTTTTATTACTCCACAACTTTTAGTGTTGAACCCAGTTAACTACCATTTTATATCAAATAGAACCAAATTCTATGTACTCCTAAAAACTTAAAAAACCACCTAAATCATAGGATTTAGATGGTTTTGTTGCTAATTTTTATTTAGCTTTAGTGACCTCGACAGGATTCAAACCTGTAACCTCTTGAGCCGTAATCAAGTGCGCTATTCAGTTGCGCCACGAGGCCGTTTTAACGGGTGCAAATATAGTATAATTTTATTATTTACAAACTATTTTTTGTAATAAAATAACGCCAACCAATAATAGCCAATTGCCATTTCTTTGCATAAGCCATATCAAGTCCATTTTTTGTGAAGCTAGGAAGTAATACAGCGTTCATTTTTGCTAAAAAAATAAATAGATTTTTCTTCATAATGCAAATTTACATAAATAAAAAAAATCTCACAAAATGTGAGATTTTAAACAATAACATGAAAGGAATTAACTATGTCATAGTTTATCAATTTGAATTAGTAATAAGAGTTGTAATTGTTAGAATATTAAATTAATAATGGTCAATACAAGTTCTGTTACCAGTGTTAAAAGGGCGATCATAATAAAAGTTTTTAGGTTTATAAAATGTTTGTGAATTAATTCTTTATTGAAGATAGGATATTCATTAATTTAACTCCAAACTACGGTAAGAGTATTAATTGAAGTGAATATGAATTTGATGTTAAAAAATCACTAAGGCTTATTGTTGTAAAATCTTCACTACATTATTGTTTAGATATGTAACTTAAAGTATAATTTATATTTAAATATGTAATTAAGTAAAGATATCTTTAGTTGTGAAAACTAAAAGTAAAGGAAGTTTTATGATGTATAATGATGATTGAGTCTATTTCAATAAAAATGTATGATTTAGGAATTTATAAATGGAATAATTTTTTTTGTGCTATTTTTTGTAAAGTAGGTTAAGAAATTAGTTTTTTAGAAATTCAGTTGATTTACTATTTCGGTATTAATTCTATTATATTTGCAAAAATATTTGATATGAATTTATTGTTTGTTGTAATTGGATTATTGCTTTTAGTTTTAGGGGGGAATTGGCTATTGAAGGCAGCTGTGGGATTTTCACTCCGATTACAAATACCAAAAATTGTAATCGGCATGACAGTTGTCTCTTTTGCAACCTCAGCTCCTGAATTAATTGTAAGTGTTAAATCGGCTTTAGAAGGCCATGCTGAGATTGCTTTAGGAAATGTGATTGGATCAAATATTGCTAATTTAGGGTTGGTGCTTGCTATAACTATTTTACTTTCTACAATAAGTGTTGAAAAAAGTTTTTATAAAACTGATTGGCCGGTAATGATGATTTCTTCTATTTTGTTATATGTATTTATTGCGTTTGATAGTGTTTTAAGTAGAACAGAAGGGATTATTTTAGTGAGCCTTTTAGTTATATTTTTGATTTATTTATTACGTTTTCAAAAAACAGCAGTGGTTGATGAAATGCCTGAAGATGATGAGGAATTACCCTTGTATAAAGATGTGCTTTTTATAACTATTGGAGGTGTTGCTTTGTGGGGTGGTTCAGAGTTGCTAATTGATGGTGCTATTGGTATGGCAAAACATTTTGAAGTGAGTGAACGGGTTATTGGAATTACTATAATTTCAATAGGAACAAGTATTCCTGAATTAGCAGCCTCGGTAATTGCGGTTCTCAAAAAAGAGAAAGCAATTTCATTAGGAAATTTAGTAGGCTCTAATGTATTTAATATTTTGGCTGTTTTAGGTATAACTTCAATTGTACAGCCTTTTAAAATAGTAGATAAAGCATTATTATCAAATGATATTTTTTGGATGTTAGCTATTTCCTTTTTAATTCTACCTTTAAATTTTGTACCTGTTAGTATGAAATTAAGTTGGAAAGAAGGTCTTATATTAATTTCATTATATGGTTTATTTATGTTTCAAATGTTCTTTTAAAAGTGATAACATATTATAAAATCAAAAAAAAAACACCGCAATCGCGGTGTTTTTTTTGATTTTATAAACTTCAAATTATTTAACAGGCTTTACTGTTTTAATAATTCTTGCAGCAACTTTATAAGGATCTGCATTTGAAGATGGACGACGGTCTTCTAACCATCCTTTATATCCTTTTTCTACAGCAATAATTGGAATACGAATTGATGCTCCTCTATCTGAAACTCCCCAAGAGAAATCTGTAATAGATGCAGTTTCGTGTTTACCAGTTAAACGTTGTTCGTTAAATTCACCATAAACAGCAATATGTTCAGCAGTAACAGGTCTAAATGCTTCACAGATTTCAGCGTATTTTTCTTTAGAACCACAAGTTCTTAAAATTGTGTTAGAAAAGTTAGCGTGCATTCCTGATCCATTCCAATCAGTATCACCTAATGGTTTTGGGTGGTATTCAATGTACATTCCTTTTCCCTCAGTTAAACGATCTAATAAATATCTAGCAATCCAAATTTCATCTCCAGCTTTTTTAGCTCCTTTAGCAAATAATTGAAATTCCCATTGTCCAGATGCAACCTCTTGGTTAATTCCTTCAAAGTTTAATCCAGCTTCTATACATAAATCAGCATGCTCTTCAACTATATCACGACCGTGAGTATGTAATCCTCCAACTGAACAGTAGTACATTCCTTGTGGAGCTGGGTAACCACCTCTTGGGAATCCTAACGGTAATTCAGTTTTAGTACTCATAATAAAGTATTCTTGTTCAAATCCAAACCAGAAATCGTTATCATCATCTTCAATAGTAGCACGTCCGTTAGACTCATGTGGAGTACCATCAGCATTCATAACCTCAGTCATTACTAAATAACCATTGATACGAGATGGATCTGGATAAATTGCAACTGGTTTTAAAATACAGTCAGATGCTCCTCCTGAAGCTTGTTGTGTAGATGAACCATCAAAAGACCATAATCCTAGTTCTTCAACTGTTCCTTGGAAATTTTCGTGTTCTTCAACTTTTGTTTTACTTCTTAAGTTTTGAGTTGGTTTATATCCGTCTAACCAAATATACTCTAATTTTATTTTTGCCATAGTGTTAATTAATTTAATAAATAAAAATAATTTGTTCAAAAATAATTTTTTTTGCAATACAATAAAAATATAAGGGGGTAAAATTAAATATTGAATATCATTTTTATTGATACCCTATTTTTTTTAGGGGTTATCCAAAAATAATTTAATTTTTTTTAGATTATTTGATAAATAAATAGTTTAAAAAAATACTATATTCGTACTTTGAATAAAATTTGTAATGAAATGGCAATATTAAGATTTAATGCGGTTGAAAAAGCGGAGTCTAGAAAACCTATATTTATTGAAGAGGTAAAAAAGCGTTCAGAGCTATTTGGTGCCAATGTTTTTAATGAAAACGCTATGAGACAATATCTTACACGTGATGCTTTTGTAGGTGTAATGAGTGCTATAGAACATGGTAAAAAAATTGACAGGAAAATTGCCGATCAAGTTTCTAGCGCTATGAAAGAGTGGGCTATGGGTAAGGGAGTTACACATTATACACACTGGTTTCAGCCATTAACGGGTGGGACAGCCGAAAAGCATGTTGCATTTTTTGAAACGATAGGCAACGGAATGGCTGTTGAAAAATTTGGAGGAGATCAATTGGTACAGCAAGAGCCTGATGCTTCTAGTTTTCCACATGGAGGTATTCGTAATACCTTTGAAGCAAGAGGATATACAGCTTGGGATCCAACATCACCTGCTTTTATATATGGCACTACCTTATGTATACCTACAATTTTTGTTTCCTACAGGGGAGAGGCTTTAGATTATAAAACACCTCTTTTAAGAGCCTTAAATGCAGTAGATACTGCTGCCACAGCAATCTGTAAATATTTCGACAAAAATGTAAAAAAAGTAACTTCATCTTTAGGTTGGGAACAGGAATATTTTTTGATAGATAAGGCATTGGCTGCTAGTCGTCCAGATTTAGCTTTAACAGGAAGAACCTTATTAGGACATTCGTCAGCCAAAGGTCAGCAATTAGACGATCATTATTTTGGATCTATTCCAAGTAGAGCGCTGAACTTTATGCGTGATTTAGAAACCGAGTGTATGTTGCTGGGTATACCTGTTAAAACACGTCATAATGAAGTTGCACCAAATCAGTTTGAATTAGCTCCTATATATGAAGAAGCAAATTTAGCAGTTGACCATAACTCTTTATTAATGGATGTTATGGGAAGAGTAGCGTCACGACACAATTTTAAAGTGTTACTGCATGAAAAACCATTTGCAGGGGTTAATGGATCTGGAAAACATAATAATTGGTCTTTATCAACAGATACAGGTGTTAATTTATTAGGTCCAGGAAAAACACCTATGAGTAACCTTCAATTTTTAACATTCTTTATAAATACCATAAAAGCTGTTCATGATAATGAAGAGTTGTTACGCGCAGTAACCGCATCAGCTAGTAATGATCATCGTTTAGGTGCAAATGAAGCACCTCCTGCCATTATTTCAGTTTTTATAGGGCGGCAATTGACCGAGGTGTTAGAGGAACTTGAAGGAGTTACTGATGGTAAACTTTCGCCAGAAGAAAAAACAGATTTAAAATTAAATGTAGTTGGTAAAATTCCAGATGTATTATTAGACAATACAGATAGAAATAGAACTTCTCCATTCGCATTTACAGGTAATAAATTTGAATTTAGAGCAGTAGGTTCAACAGCCAACTGTGCAAATCCCATGACTGTTTTAAATACAATAGTTGCTAAACAGCTAAAGGATTTTAAAATTGAAGTTGATAAATTAATTGATGGAAAAAACTTCAAAAAAGACGAAGCCATTTTTAATGTTTTAAGAGAATATATTAAATCTTCTCGAAATATTTTGTTTGAAGGCAATGGTTATGGTGTTGAATGGGAAAAAGAAGCTAAAAAGCGAGGGTTAAGTAATAATGTAAAAACACCTGATGCTTTAAAAGTAAAGGTTTCAGATAAAGTACTTTCTATGTATGAGGAAATGGGAGTTATGAGCAAAGTTGAAACTAAAGCCCGTTATGAAATTGAAATTGAAGAGTATACCATGCGTATTCAAATTGAATCACGTGTTTTAGGTGATATTGCGGGGAATCATGTGGTACCTACAGCAGTGTTTTATCAAAATATGTTAATTGAAAACGTTTCTGGTTTGAAAACAATTTTTGGAAATGATTTTGAAGAACACGCAAAAGAACAAATTAAATTAATCAAAAAAATATCGGAACATATTGAAGGAATTCATTATAAAATTGATAAAATGATTAATGTTCGAAAAAAAGCAAATAAAATTCAAAATCACGAAGAAAAAGCTAGCGAATATTGCAATAAAGTAAAACCATTTTTAGATGATATTAGATATCATTGCGATAAATTAGAACTTATGGTTGACGATAAATTATGGCCATTAACCAAATATAGAGAATTGTTATTCACCAGATAAACAAACTTTTAACATAAAACTAAAAACCCCATATTTATGGGTTTTTTAGTTTCTAAGCATTTTATTTATTAAAATAAACGATTTATTAAATATAACGTGTTAGTTGCTATATGTAACGCAAGTATCTAACAATATCCATTCTAAATTAGTAAAATATTAGCTATAACTCTTTGATTTTTTGATAAGTATTTATAAATTAGTATAGTAATTGAAATTCAAGAAATAAGTATAATTTCAATTCCCCAAAAATTTACTCACCCTGAGTTTAAACCTCATATAGAATTTTTTCACCCTATATTTTAAAAACATAGAACTATATTGGTTTGTTTCTTAATTTTTAAGCATTCTAATAGGTAGTTTAGTACCCCCTATGAATTTATTAAATGTAATTTATTAATTATTTTAAAAATTTTTATTATGAAAAAATTATTATTAGTGATGGCATTATTATTTTCTACAAGTATGATATTTGCCCAAGGTAAAACAGTATTAACATCTCACGATGAAGGTGAAGACACAGAAGAGCATGAGGGAAAAAAAGGTGAAAAAGGTGGAGAAGGACAAGGTAATTGCTTTGATTGTGAAATAACACCAATAGCAACAAATTTAATTGATTATGGATATAATTATAGTAAGATAAATCAATTTGATTTATCTAACATCGCAACTGTTTTACAAATAGGTGATGGTAACTATTCTTTAATAGATCAATTAAATTATTTAAATACCGCAACAGTAACACAATTAGGTTATGGAAATAATTCTATAATTGATCAGCGAGGTCAAGAAAATATGGGTACTGTTCTTCAAGAAGGAAATTACAATTATGCAAACCAAAGAGTTGGAAATGGTTGGGCTCAATTTAATTTTGCAAGTGTTGTACAAGAAGGTGAAGGTAATATTGCATATCAAAAACAATGGTATGATAATAATTCAGCATTTATTACTCAGTATGATAAAAACAATTACGCTTTCCAAAAACAAACTTCTGGTTCAAATTTAGTAGCGGGTAGTATAGCCACAATTACACAAGATGGAGAAAAAAATGAAGCAAGTCAAGTACAGTATGGTTCTAATAATAACGCTTGGGCTTATCAATTTGGAGAAAAAAATACTTCAGTAGAGGATCAAACAGCTACTCCTGGGGGATTTGATTATAACCAATCTGTGGTTTGGCAAAATGGTAAAGACAACCTTTCATGTGTAACTCAAGTTGCAGATTTAGGTGGTATGAATATTAGTTTTGTTGACCAAATAGGTGATAAAAATAAATCTGCAGTAAATCAAATTTCTACTTCAGGTTGGAATAATGCTTTTGCAATGCAAATGGGTGACCATAACAAATCTTCAGTTATTCAAGATGCTAATATGGGTACAGATGGTAGTGTAGTTATGCAAACAGGAGATCATAATCATTCTAAAGTAGAACAAACTGCAACAGAGTACGCTATGAATATGAGTGTTGTAAACCAAGTTGGAGATAAAAACCATTCTAAAGTAAAACAAGTTGCAACTTCGTTTGGAGTAAATACTAGTAATGTTTTAGAAATGGGAGATCACAATCATTCTATGGTAAAACAAGATGCAATAGGTGGAATGAATATGAGTGCAGTAACTCAAATGGGAGATCATAACCATTCTATGGTAAAACAAGATGCAGCTGATTCTTTTAATTCTAGTTGGGTTTATCAACAAGGAGATCAAAATCATTCTAATGTAAAACAAGATGGAACAACACTAGGTAATAACTTTAGTAATGTGCAACAATTTGGTATGCACAACCATTCTGAAGTAATTCAGTTAGTTTCTGACGCAGCTTGGAATCAAAGTTTTGTTCTTCAACAAGGAGAACACAATGAATCGTTGGTTGACCAAATTGGTAATTTAGACGGTAATAATATGAGTTATGTAAACCAATTTGGAGATCACAATTCAGCAACTGTGACTCAAGTAGGAGGAGTAACTAATTAAAAAAAAGAGGCTCTCTGAAAAGTACTAAAAACCCGTTATTCTGAATTTATTTCAGAAGCTCATCATGCTGATTTTAATAACAGTATGAGAACCTGAAATAAATTCAGTTTAACGAATAGCTTACTTTTTAGAGAGCCTCCTTTTTTAAATTAAAAGAAAATGAAAAAAGTACAAAACATCTTATTTTTACAACTACTACTTTTAAGCTTATTTTCATTTAATAGTAGTGCTCAAAAATTAACAGATGAAAACACGTATTTAATTAATGAGTATTTTAAGTTAAATAAAGAGTCTACATCTGTTTCTTACAATTTCAATAAATCAGGTTTAAATAATAGATTACAAACTAATGAGGTTTCCTTAAATCAAATAGGGAACAATAATGAAATTGATATTAATCAAATCACAATAAGTGCTGATACAGGAAGGTTCATTCACGATCTCCTTCTTTGCTATGGTATGATTGAAAACAAAACTAACCCAGAAGGAAAAAATCTTCGACACAAATGAAACTGAAGCTGAAGTTAATGATGATGATTTA
>CBDUAL010000120.1:0-8398 GCA_965365125.1 uncultured Lutibacter sp. | reverse complement strand
TTATTAATTATTGCTGAAGATGTTGAAGGTGAAGCTTTAGCTACTTTAGTAATGAATAAATTACGTGGTGCTTTAAAAATTGCAGCTGTAAAAGCTCCAGGTTTTGGTGATCGTAGAAAAGCAATGTTAGAAGATGTTGCCATTTTAACTGGTGGAACAGTAATTTCTGAAGAAAGAGGTTTAAGTTTAGAAAACACTACTTTAGAAATGTTAGGTTCTGCTGAAAGAGTTACTATTGACAAAGACAATACTACTATTGTAAACGGTGCTGGAGATGCAGATTTAATAAAAGCTAGAGTTGCTCAAATTAAAGCTCAAATTGAAACTACAACTTCTGATTACGATAAAGAAAAACTTCAAGAACGTTTAGCTAAATTAGCTGGTGGTGTTGCAGTTTTATATGTTGGTGCTCCAAGTGAAGTTGAAATGAAAGAGAAAAAAGACAGAGTAGATGATGCATTACATGCAACACGTGCTGCTGTTGAAGAAGGAATTGTTGCTGGTGGTGGTGTTGCTTTAGTTAGAACTATTGAAGTACTAAAATCAATCACTACTGATAGTTTAGATGAAGTAACGGGAATTAAAATTTTAGCAAGAGCTATTGAAGAACCATTACGTCAAATTGTTGAAAATGCTGGTGGAGAAGGATCAGTAGTTGTTGCAAAAGTGATAGAAGGAAAAGGAGATTTTGGTTATAATGCTAAAACGGATGAATACACTAAAATGTTTAAAGCTGGAATTATAGATCCTACAAAAGTAACACGTATTGCACTTGAAAATGCAGCATCTGTTGCAGGAATGATTCTAACTACAGCCTGTACCTTAGTTGATATTAAAGAAGATGCTCCTGCTGGCGGAATGCCTCCAATGGGTGGTGGAATGCCAGGAATGATGTAATCATTTTATAAATATATAGTAAAAACCACTTAATCTTTTTTAAGTGGTTTTTCTTTTAAAACTATTATTGCTTATTTTTAAGTAATTTTGAAAACTACATATAAATAATTCAACTCAATTATGACTATTGATGCTATTACAACAATTGAAGAATGCCGAAAAGTTTTAACTTCTGAAATAAAAACATTTCCAGATTGGCCTGAAAAAGGGGTGGATTTTAAAGATGTTCAAAGTATTTTATTCAATCCTGAATTGGCTGCAATAACATCTCATTACTTAAAAGAATTGCTTCCGAAGAATAAAAAAAATGAGTATGAATTCAATAAAATATTATGTTTTGATGCTAGAGGTTTCTTATTTGGGTTTGACTTAGCTAGAACTGCAAATGCACCAATGATTTTAGCTAGAAAACCGGGAAAACTTCCAGGCAATGTAATTACACAAACATTTCAAAAGGAATATGGTACCGATGAAATTCAAGTACAAGAAGGCTTAATAAAATCTGGAGACAAAGTATTGATACATGACGATTTATTAGCCACTGGCGGAACTGCAGGAGCTGCTGCAGAAATCATATTGAAATGTGGAGCTGAAATAGCGGGTTTTAATTTTATTATGGATTTAAC
Organism: uncultured Lutibacter sp.; assembly: GCA_965365125.1. Lineage (GTDB taxonomy): Bacteria > Bacteroidota > Bacteroidia > Flavobacteriales > Flavobacteriaceae > Lutibacter. The sequence goes on along the minus strand of CBDUAL010000120.1, from coordinate 6,875 downwards.
CTTTTTACCAGGAAGAAAAGTATTACAACAATATGTTGATGATTCTAAAATTAAAGCATTGTTAACTTTTTAAAGTTTAACTCATAAAAAAATGGGCTATTTAGCAGTTACTAAATAGCCCATTTTTTATTCATAATAGTTAAGCTTTACACTCACAAGACCCTGGAGTACAATGTGAACATTCTTTTTCAGATTTCGCTACTTCTTCCACTTTACATGTACATTCATCTGGCGCACATTTTACGCACTCTATAGCCATTGAAGTATTTTCAGCCATACATTTACATTTTTCAGATTCACAAGTACATTCACCACTCTCTATACAAGTACAACCTTCAACATGCATTGGAGCAGCTGTTGCCTGCTCTTTTAAATCCATTTTACAAACAGGGCAAGAACCTGTTTCAGAGTATGTTTTTCCTTTTTCACAATCCATTGGACACTGGAAATTAGCATCTGTTGCTAATTTCTCATCTGCACTGTGGTCATGACCTTCATGGCTTTCGGCTTTAACTTCTTCTTTCTTTGTCTCTTTACAAGCTGTAAACATTACAGCCATAGAAAAGAAAGCTGCTACTAATAAGATTGATTTTTTCATTTTATTTGATTGTTTTAATTTTGATTGAATACTACCACAATGTAACGTCATTAACATTGTTCGCCTAAATTATGAAAATTATACAATTTTAAACCTGAAAATAAAAATTAATTCTTCAAGCGATTTTTTTGATAGTAAAAAGCAGGCAATAGTATAAATACAAATACTGGGTGAATTAAGAATCTACGAACATAAAACAATAATAGATAACCATCTATAAATTGAAACTTCAAAAGTAAAAAAAGCACTACAACTAAAAACACAAAAGCGATCAAATAAAACTGAATAGCAAAATAAATTAATTTTAAGTTTCTAAAAGCTACATAAATAATAGCCAATGAAACCAATGTGTTTAAAACATACCTAAAAAACAGATGTAAAAAATAAATACCAAATTCAATAGTTGGTATTGAAGTATATAAATAATCATTCTTAAAATAACTGTTCAGCGGATCATAAAATAAAGGCGCTACTACCGCTCTAATTCCTACTAAAATTAGTAGTAAAATAACTATTAAAATAATGCGTATAGTTTTGTTCATTTCTTCAACTTTGAAAATTTTTGTATCCAAATAAACCACAATAAAAAAGTGGCTCCATAAATAATTGAAGGAAATACAATATCATGCAAAATATCTTGGTATTCAGGGTATTCAAATATTGCAACACAAATAATAGCAATTCGAACAACATTTATCGTATAAATTAAAAAACTTCCAAAAATAATGTACAATGTGGTTGGTAAAATTTTGGAAGAAAACGACACTATAAATGAAATAAATAAAATAATAATACTTACAGCATTACAACCTTCAATAACCCTTGAAACGTACTTGCCTTTAATTATTAATTTTATCGAAAGTTCCTCGGGGTGTTGTTCAATTACAGTATGGTAACCAACACTGTTTAAAATATAGCTGGTTTGACTAGCAACAGTTTCTGTTATTGGGGCACATGAAAAAAAATCAGTACTATTTTGAGTGTCATTTAAATACAAACTATATAAAAAAGACAACAGCGCATAAGTACCAAAAAATTTAATTAAAAAAATTACAACTAATTTATTATTTTGCACCAAAAAAGAATTTTATTTTTGCATAAAACTACAAATTAAAAATGAACCTTACGCTATTAAAAAATTCGGTAAAAGATATTCTTAATCAAGAAACTTCTAAAAATGAAAAACTTCAACAAGTTTGTGATTATTTAAAACAAGAAATCACTTACTATGATTGGGTTGGGTTTTATTTTAAAAATGGAGATAAAAACGAGTTAAAATTAGCCGAATTTGCTGGTGAACCAACCGACCACACCATTATACCTTTTGGAAAAGGAATTTGCGGACAAGTTGCTGTAAGTAATAAAAATTTTATGGTTCCTGATGTTAGCGCTCAAGATAATTATATTTCATGCGGTTGGAAAGTGAAAAGTGAAATTGTAATTCCAATATTTGTAAACAACGAAAACATTGGGCAAATTGATATTGACTCGCACACTGTAAATCCGTTTACAAAAGAGGACGAATTATTATTAGAGTTTGTATGTAAAAAAGTAGCTAAACTCTTCTAAAATCAAAACCAACTTAGCTCCTTTCTTCAAAAAAGAAAAATAATAAATTAACGTAAAAGTTAAAAGATTTTTTGAAGCTGAAAAATTATCAAAAAACACTAAAATTAAGCTACAATTTCTATTGTTTAAATAGCTGATTATTATTAGCTTTGCGCAAAAGCAACAACACACCACATGAACACAACTAAAAAAGCCAAAAGCGCTTTAATTTCAGTATTTCACAAAGACGGTTTAGAACCAATTATTAAAAAATTAGATGAACTTGGAATCACCATTTATTCAACAGGTGGAACCGAAAAGTTTATTAACGACCTAGGTATTAACGTAGTACCTGTTGAAGAATTAACATCGTACCCTTCAATTTTAGGAGGAAGAGTTAAAACATTACACCCAAAAGTGTTTGGTGGTATTTTAGCAAGACGTGAAAATGAGAATGATTTATCTCAATTAGGCGAATTTGAAATTCCAGAAATTGACATTGTAATTGTTGATTTATACCCTTTTGAAAAAACAGTAGCAAGTAAAGCTCCTGAACAAGATATTATTGAAAAAATTGATATCGGTGGAATTTCTTTGATTAGAGCTGCCGCTAAAAACTTTAAAGATGTTATTTGTGTATCATCTATGAATCAATACGATGAGTTTTTACAAATAATGACTGACAATAACGGAACAACAACTATTGCAGACCGTAAAAACTTTGCAGCTAAATCTTTTGCTGTATCTAGTCATTACGATACGGCTATTTTCAATTACTTAAATGAAGATGAACCTGTGTTTAGACAAAGTTTTGATGTTTCTAAACAATTACGATACGGAGAAAACCCACACCAAAAAGGTTTCTTTTACGGTAATTTAGATGAATTATTTGAAAAATTACACGGTAAAGAATTATCATTCAACAACTTACTAGATGTTGACGCTGCTGTAAACTTAATTAAAGAGTTTAAAGGTGAAGCACCAACATTCGCCATTTTAAAACACAACAATGCGTGTGGTTTTGCACAAAGAGATACCTTAGTACAAGCTTATATTGATGCTTTGGCAGGTGACCCAACTTCAGCATTTGGGGGCGTTTTAATTGCTAATAAAGAAATTGATGAAGCTACAGCTAAAGAAATTCACAGTTTATTTTGTGAGGTTGTAATAGCGCCATCATACTCAGAAGCTGCTCTACAAATATTAAAAGGAAAGAAAAACAGAATTCTTTTAGTTCAAAAAGAAGTTGAATTCCCTAATATTAGTTACAGAACTGCACTTAATGGAGTGTTAGCACAAGACCCTAATAACGTAACAGATACTAAAGAGGGTTTAAAAAACGTTACAACTAGAATTGTATCTAATTCAGAAATTGAAGATTTATTATTTGCTTCAAAAATATGCAAGCACACAAAATCAAATACCATTATTTTAGTTAAAAACAAACAGTTATGTGCGGGTGGTACTGGCCAAACATCTAGAGTTGATGCTTTAGAACAAGCCATTACAAAAGCAAAAACATTTAACTTCGATTTAAAAGGTGCTGTTATGGCAAGTGATGCTTTTTTCCCATTTCCTGATTGTGTAGAAATTGCTGGAAAAGAAGGAATTGAAGCTGTAATTCAACCAGGAGGTTCAATTAAAGATCAATTGTCTATTGATTATTGTAATGAACATAATATTGGCATGGTATTTACAGGTACACGTCATTTCAAGCATTAATTTTAGTAACTTTGAGAGGTTAGATTTAAAAATTAAAAAAATAATAAAAAAATATGGGTTTTTTCGACTTTATGACCGAAGACATTGCCATTGACTTAGGCACGGCAAACACGTTAATTATTCATGATGGAAAAGTAATTGTTGATGCTCCATCAATAGTTGCGCGTGACAGAAATTCGGGGAAAATAATTGCAACTGGTCAAAAAGCTAGTTTAATGCAAGGAAAAACTCATGAGAATATTAAAACTATTCGACCTTTAAAAGATGGTGTAATTGCCGATTTTGAAGCTTCGGAACAAATGATAAAAGAATTTATCAAAAATATTCCAAGCATTAAAAAGAAATTTTTTACACCATCTTTACGAATGGTTATTTGTATTCCTTCAGGTATTACAGAAGTTGAAAAACGTGCCGTAATAGATTCTGCCGAGCACATGAATGCCAAAGAAATTTATTTAATTCATGAACCAATGGCAGCAGCTATTGGTATTGGTATTGATATTATGGAACCTAAAGGAAATATGATTATTGATATAGGTGGTGGTACTACTGAAATTGCCGTAATAGCTTTAGGTGGTATTGTATGTGATAAATCTGTAAAAGTTGCGGGTGATGTTTTTACCGCAGATATTGCATATTATATGAGAACGCAACACAACTTATATATAGGTGAACGTACTGCAGAGAAAATTAAAATTCAAATTGGTGCAGCTACTGAAGATTTAGAAACTCCACCAGAAGATATGCTGGTTCAAGGACGTGATTTATTAAGTGGAAAACCAAAACAAGTACAGGTTTCTTTTAGAGAAATTTCAAAAGCATTAGACAAATCTATTTTAAGAATTGAAGATGCTGTTATGGAAACACTTTCAAGAACTCCGCCTGAACTTGCTGCAGATATTTACAATACTGGTATCTATTTAGCTGGAGGTGGTTCAATGCTTCGTGGATTAGACAAACGTTTGTCTAGAAAAACAGATTTACCTGTTTATGTTGCTGAAGACCCTTTAAGAGCCGTAGTAAGAGGAACTGGAATTGCTTTAAAAGATCTTGAAAAATATAAAAATGTATTAATGAAATAGTACACTTTTCTACAATTAACATATGCAGCAAATTATTTATTTTATTAAAAAATTCAGATACTTTCTGCTGTTTTTGGTACTAGAAATTTTAGCGTTTTATTTTACCATACAACACCATTCCTATCACAAAAGTAAATTTGTGAATTCAGCAAATGCTGTAACAGGAGGGTTTTATAAAAAAACAACTGCACTAAGTGATTATTTTCATCTAAGTACTGAAAATAAAATTCTTATTGAAGAGAACGCTCACTTAAGAAACTTATTAGCTACGAAAGACATTGAATACAACTCAACCAATTTTATGGTTAGTGATTCTTCAAAGTTTACTTCACAATATGAATACACTTCAGCAAAGATTATTAAAAACGATTATACCCAAAGAAATAATTTTTTAACGCTGAATAAAGGAGAAATGCAAGGTTTATTACCTGATATGGGTGTTATAAATGGCAGAGGAATTATTGGAGTTATAAATAGCACTTCTAATAATTTTGCAACGGTACTTTCAATTTTAAACAAAAACTCTAAAATTAATGTGAGTTTAAAAAATAGCAATCATTTTGGAACGCTTAATTGGAACGGAATTGATTACAATATTTTACAAGTTACAGATATACCAAGACAAGCACAGCTAAAAGTTGGAGACACCATTATTACTGGAGGTAAATCTATTATTTTTCCTGAAGGAATTTTAGTTGGAAGTATTAAAGATTTTATATTTGAAAACAATCAATATCAAGAAATTAATGTTCAATTATTTAATGATATGAGTACTATTGGTTATGTTGAAGTTATTAAAAATCTTAAAAAAGAAGAACGGCTAAAATTAGAACAAAACATATTAAATGAATAATCTTATTTTATTAAATAGTTTTCGCTTTCTTGGCTTATTGCTTTTACAAGCGCTTGTTTTTAACCATCTAAATTTATTTGGTTACCTAAACCCTATGATATACATAGCTGCGGTATTTCTGTTTCCAATTCGTAAAAACATAAATGCATTATTAATTTTCAGCTTTTTACTAGGCCTATCAGTCGATTTTTTCTCAGATTCTGGCGGAATAAATGCTGCAGCAACATTATTTATTGCTTTTATAAAATTACCGCTTCTAAAAACAATTTTACGAAAATCTGATTTCGATTACTTTTTATTTAATTTAAGAACCATTGCCTTTAGTAAAGCATTCGTTTTTATTTCAACTTTAACAATAATTCATCATTTCATTGTTTTTAGTTTAGCGTACTTTAGCTTAAATGATTTTATGAGCATTATTTCTAATACGTTATTTACAAGTATTTTTAGCATATTAATCATATTTTTAGGAATTGCATTATTTACAAAAAAGAAATAAATGAAACGAATAGGTTTGTTATCAGTCTTAATTATCCTTGTGGGGATCATTTTTATTGGACGCCTATTTTATCTTCAAATTTTAAACAATCCCTATCAATTAAACCCCTTAAACAATTCTACCATAAAAGTAACTTACGACTATCCTGAAAGAGGTTATGTTTACGATAGAAACGGATTGTTATTGGTTGCAAATCAATTATCGTATGATATTATGGTTATTCCGAGGGAAGTAAAACCTCTGGATACACTTGAATTTTGTTCATTATTAAAAATTTCAAAAGAAGATTTTCTAACAAAATTTAATAGAGCTAAAAGATATTCAACAAGAATCCCTTCAACATTTGTAGCGCAGCTTTCAAAAACTGACTACGCCTTCTTACAGGAAAAAATGTACAAATACAAAGGCTTTTACATTCTGAAAAGATCGTTAAGAGAATATCCCGTAAAATCGGCTCCCAATGTTTTAGGATATATTAGTGAGGTGAATGAATCCATTATCAAAAAAAATGCTTACTACCAATTGGGAGAATTAATTGGCACAGCTGGTATTGAAAAAACCTACGAACAAAAT
>CBDUAL010000119.1:0-8403 GCA_965365125.1 uncultured Lutibacter sp. | reverse complement strand
TCATAAATTCTTGGAAGTTCTGATTCTGATCCAAATTCAACGTCAATAACTGGTCCAATAATTTGTGCCACTTTACCTGTAACTTTTGCCATTACTTTAACTGTTTATTTTTTAGTAGTTTAATCTTTAGAGGCGAGCCTCCTTTATAAGAACGCAAAGATAGTTTTTTGATTTTATTTTGAAAAAAAAATCAATGTTTTTTTCAAAAAAGGAAACGTGTTAAAAATTTAACACGTTTCCTATAAAAAACTGAGGGTTATTTTTTTAAGGGTTTATAGTCCAAGATATATAGTACTGTGAACCTATTTTACCAACACCAGGAGCGCTGTAATACTCGTGTGATCCTATATTAACTCCTCCAATTTTAAAGGTAGATTTAATGGTGGGTACTGTGTAATTAATTTGAGCATCAACAACTGAGCGTGCACTAACTTTTGCATCAACAAATGATGATTCCCAAAAATAAACATCACTCCACCTGTAATTCATATTAAATCCTAAGTTTTTAAACACTTGTGTGTTGCCAAAAGATATTTTTACTTTATGTTCAGGGGTATTGAATCCTGCTTCATAATCAGGGTCAGAATCTTGATTGAAATCAAATTTCGCAAATGTATAACTCACGCCTAAGTTAAAATTAGTAACTAACCTTGTGGTAACGCCTAAACTTCCACCGTAAGAAGAAATATCAGCAGGTGAATTTGTGTAAATTTGAAATGGTTTAACATCGCCTTGACTTAGCGCTATAGCAGCTGGTGGTGCAGGCATTGTTGTTGGGTCAAAATCAGAAAAATCAGCTTGTCCGTACAATGGTACTAATACTGTTTTATTTCCAATAAAATCTTTATACTGGTTGTAATAGGCGCTTGCATCTAAAGAGAATCTTCCAAACCCGGCCCTATAGCCAACTTCATAGGCCGTTACTTTTTCAGGTTTTACATAGCCAAAATCTGCTTTCACTGGTGCACCTGCTAAAACAGAAGATAATGAAAATGCATTGTTATAAGCACTTGCGCCGGATAATTGAACTGTATTTGGAACACCTAATGATTGCCCCACTGCACTTACAGGTAAAGGCGCTGAGGTGTAACGATCTAAATTATCAGGAGCAGAGCCAATTAAAATGGCGCTACCTGCATCTAAGCCAATGTATTGGTCTTGTGTAGTTGGATTTCTAAATCCTGTTTGAAATGAAGCTCTAATGTTTCTAGTTTTTCCTTTTCCTAAAGAATAAGTGAATGAAACTCTTGGGGAAATGTTGCCGTCAAAATTTTGTGCCTTATCATAACGTATAGATCCTGTAAATTTCAATCGATCATCAATAAATTTCTTTTGTAATTGCATGTATGCTCCCCATTCATCATAATTAATTGCGCCATCATAATCGGTAAAAATGGTGCCGTTAGAATTCAAAGAGTACATTCTCCATTGACCACCAACTTGTAAATCAAAAATGTCAATTAATTCAAAAAAGTTATAATTAGCATCAACATTGTATAATTTTGTGTTGTCTTGAAATTGAGCTCCTGTTGCTAAATCTGGATCTGAAATTACACGATTAAAAGCCTCTTTAAATTGAGGTGTTCCTGGTACTAATACGCCTGTTTGAGCCACACCTCTTGCAACTTGATGCGCGGTTTCATCATCTAAAGCAGGGAGCCCTGGAATTAATCCTAAACGACCTCCAATATAGGTTTGAGCATATTGACTAAACCAGTTTTGATCAGATTTCCAACTTCTATTTAAATTAATTGCAGCAAATCTACTGTCGTACGAGTTTCCTGCATCTTCACCAGTCATATAAGCTCTTACAAAAAAGCTGTTATTTCTAATTTCAAATTTATGCTGTTGCATAAAGAAGTTATTAATAGCGTACCTGTTTGCTCCTTGATAAATAGTATTTCCTTGTCCAAATTTAAAATTGTAAATCAATTCTAAATTACCACCAGTGGGTCTGTAGTTTAACGAAATATCAGCTTTGGCACTTTGCGCCACATAATCCATTAAATCTCTTTCTTCATAACCAGTTCTAGAAACTTTTTGCGAGCCCAATGTACCTTCAGGTAAACCAGCTAATGCATCAAAATTTAAGGTAGTGCTAACTTCATCGCCATAAATATTTAAACCATCATAAGCAGGATTGCTTCTATTAATTCCTGGAGTGTTGTAATCTTCATAATCGGTTGCGTACCATTCGGTTCCTTTTAAGAAGGAAAATGATGCTTTGGCTGCAAATTTTTCGCTGAATTTGTACGCCATTCTTATTCCAGCATCTACAAACTGATTATCTCCAGCGGCTTCTTGTGAAGTCATTCCGCTTTTCGCATAAAAACTAATACCAGCATGTTCAAACGGATTTTTACTATTCATAAATAAAATACCATTAAATGCATTTGCGCCATACAAAGCAGAAGACGCTCCAGGTAAAAGTTCAACACTACTAACATCTAATTCAGACATTCCTAGTAAGTTTCCAATGTTAAAATTTAATGCGGGCGATGAGTTGTCCATTCCATCAACTAATTGCATAAATCGTGTGTTTGCAAAAGTGGCAAAACCTCGGGTATTTACCGATTTAAAAGTTAAACTATTGGTGTTGACATCAACACCTTTTAGGTTTTCTAAACCATCATAGAATGAAGCAGATGAGGTGTTTTTAATTTCTCTAATATCCATTCGTTCAATGGTGACAGGTGATTCTAAAATACGTTCGGGAGTTCTAGAGGCTGATACCACAACTTCATCTAAAATAGTAGCTGATTCACCTAAGGTAATAGTAACGTTTTCATTTGATTTCGTAATTTCAACGGTTACTGTTGAAAAACCTATCAATGAAACCTCTAATGAAAGTGGAGGGCTTTGCATAACTTTTAAAGCAAACAAACCATCAAAATCTGAAGTAGTCCCAATTGATTTACCAATAACTTTGATATTTACTCCAGGAATGGGTTGTCCGTTATTGTCTTTAATGCTTCCTGTAATTGATGTTTGAGCAACTAGTATAGTGCCAACAAAAAGTGTGAAAAAAAAACTTAATAATTTTTTCATTAGAATATGTATGTTTAGTTAGTATGGTTGCAAAATACAATATTTTTCCGAATATCATAAAAATGCACAATTAAATATGTGTAATGGTTAGTATCACGACCTGTTTGTAGTGAATAATGTATTTTAAGCACGCTAAGTATATTGATTTATTAGCTTATTAAGTTGGTTGTTTGTTTTGATTTTTTAACAGTTGTAAAGTTGTTTATGGGCTATTTTAAATGAAATATGTAACAATAGTTACTTGAATGTTGGTTGTTTTTATGTCATTTTGTCTAAAAATAGTATGGTACAGAATTTGAACAGTACTGATATAAAATTGAAATAAAATGACAGAATTATTAACAAAAGAAACTTTTTTTGAAAAAGTTTTTAATTTCGAAAAGAATAAAGAATGGAAATTTGAAGGTGAACTACCTTGTGTTATAGATTTTTACGCAGATTGGTGTGGACCTTGTAAATCGCTTGCTCCAGTTTTAGAAGAATTAAGTGATGATTACGCTGGGAAAATAAATATCTATAAAATTGATACGGAAGCTGAGCAAGAATTAGCTGCTGCTTTTGGAATTAGAAGTATTCCTTCTATGTTGTTTGTGCCAAAAGATGCTGAACCGCAAATGGCGCAAGGAGCACTTCCAAAACATGAATTAGAACGAATTATAGCAGATGTTTTAAAGGTTGAAAAATAATTTTTAAAAGCGGTCTAAAAAGTCTTTAGGAACGTCATTCTGAATTTATTTCAGAATCTCATTATACTAATTTTTTAAAATAGTGTATGAACCTGAATTAGGTTTAGGTTGACGAAAAATTTACTTTTTAGACAGCTTCTTTTCTATATATAATTTTTTAGATTTTAAACTAAGCCATTGGCAATTAAATATTCACCAATTTGAACGGTGTTAGTTGCAGCGCCTTTACGCAAGTTGTCTGCAACAATCCATAAATTTAAAGTGTTAGGCTGAGATTCATCTCTACGAATACGTCCAACAAATACTTCGTCTTTATTATGAGCATAAACAGGCATTGGATAGGTTAAAGTATCTAAATTATCTTGTACAATAACTCCAAGAGTTTCAGCTAAAATTTTGCGAACTTCGGCAACATCAAAATCATTTTCAAACTCAACATTTACAGCTTCTGAATGTCCGCCAGCAGTAGGAATACGAACAGCAGTGGCCGTTACAGCAAAAGAATCATCAGCTAAAATTTTCTTTGGTTCATTTACCAATTTCATTTCTTCTTTTGTGTAACCATTTTCAATAAAATCGTCACACTGCGGAATTGCATTTCTGTTAATAGGATAATGATATGCCATTTCTCCTTTAATTCCCTTGGTTTCGTTTTCTAATTGCTCAACAGCTTTTACACCTGTTCCTGAAACCGATTGATAGGTTGAAATTACCACACGTTTCATTTTATATTTTTTATGCAAAGGAGCCAAAGCCATTACTAATTGAATAGTAGAACAATTTGGGTTTGCAATAATTTTATCTTCTTTTGTTAATTCATCTCCATTAATTTCTGGAACAATTAGTTTTTTTGTTGGATCCATTCTCCATGCCGAAGAATTATCAACAACGGTACAACCAACTTCGGCAAATTTTGGAGCCCAAGCTTCAGAAGTACTTCCTCCAGCTGAAAATAAAGCAATGTCTGGTTTTGCATCAACAGCATCTTGTAAACCTATAACCGTGTAAGTTTTACCTTTGTATTCCATTTGTTTCCCCTTTGATCTTTCAGAGGCAACCAATAGCAATTCAGTAATTGGAAAATTTCTTTCCGCTAAAACTTGTAACATAACGTTTCCTACCATTCCGGTAGCGCCTACAACAGCTACTTTCATCTTTCTTTATTTTTAGATTTAATATGAATACAAATTTTAGAAAAAAAGGCGACAAACCAATACTAAAAAATAATAATTAACAAATAAATATTTTTTTGTTAAAAAGATTGCAATATTTAACAAACTGTTATTTTTAGCAAAACGGAATGAGCCCTCTATTTTTAAAGCTATTATGGTTGAAGTAAAAAGTAAGTTAGCTTCGATTGTTTGAGTTTTTAATTTAATAGATATTTAAAAGCTATTATATTATTGAAATACCAATAGTTATAAGAAAATATGTAATTTTGCAAAAAATCAAAAAAGAATGACTACTACTGGGAAAATTGAATTAATGGCTCCTGCCGGGAATTTTGAATCAATGCAAGCTGCTTTAGATAATGGCGCAGATTCAATTTATTTTGGTGTTGAGCAATTAAATATGCGCGCAAGAGCATCTATAAACTTTACGTTAGATGATTTACAGGAAATTTCAGACAGGTGTAAAGCCAAAAACGTAAGAACCTATCTTACCTTAAATACAATAATTTACGATCACGATTTAACCATTGTGAAAACCTTACTTCAAAAAGCAAAAGATGCTGATATTACAGCGGTAATTGCAATGGATCAAGCGGTAATAGCTTCAGCAAGAGCTATTGGAATGGAAGTTCATATTTCAACACAAATTAACATTACAAATATTGAAACTGCACGTTTTTACGCCATGTTTGCTGATACAATGGTGTTAAGTAGGGAGTTGAGTTTGCGTCAGGTAAAGAAAATTACCGAGCAAATTGCAAAAGAAAATATTTGTGGGCCTTCAGGAAATTTATTAGAGATCGAAATTTTTGGACACGGTGCTTTATGTATGGCTGTATCTGGAAAATGTTATATGAGTTTACACTCTTCAAATTCATCGGCAAATAGAGGTGCTTGTAAGCAAAATTGCAGAAAAAAATATACGGTAATAGATCAAGAAACTGGTTTTGAAATGGAGCTGGATAACGAATACATTATGTCTCCAAAAGATTTATGTACCATTGATTTTTTAAACGAAATTGTGGATGCTGGTGTAAAAGTATTGAAAATAGAAGGAAGAGGAAGAGCGCCAGAATATGTTGCAAAAGTTATTAAATGTTACCGAGATGCTATTGATAGTATTGAAGACGGTACGTATAGTAAAGAGAAAGTAATTACGTGGATGCAAGAATTGGAAAAAGTGTACAATCGCGGATTTTGGAGTGGGTATTACCTAGGTCAGCAATTAGGTGAATGGAGTAAAGGTTCTGGTAGCCATGCAACTCAAAAGAAAGTATATATAGGGAAAGGTATGCATTATTTTCCGAAGGCAAATATTGGAGAATTTAAAATTGAAGCTTATGATATTGCTCTAGGTGATACTATTTTAATCACAGGTCCAACAACTGGTGCGCAAGAAATGGAAGTGAAAGAAATGTTTGTAAACGATGTAAAGGGCGAAAAAGGTACTAAAGGAGATTCTGTAACAATTCCTTTAGAATTTAGAATTAGACCTTCTGATAAATTGTATAAAATAGTTGAAAATAAGGTAGAAGCTTAAATAGTGTAAAAGTCGGAAAGTCGATAGTCTAAAGTTAGGAAATTAAAGAACAAAGCAATTTGGTCGTTGAGCGTAGTCGAAACGGTAATTTCAAAAATGTTTTTTTATTGAAATCTAAAGTCTGAAGACCCCAGATGGAAGATTGAAGTTTCGGGCTGAAGGCTAAAAAATTTTCGTCTTAGTCAAAGTCAAAAAGATCAAAGTTTGAAATTCAAAAAAAGCCAACAATTAACAACTAAAACCCAACAATTATTATGGTAATTATTACCTTACAAAGAGCCAAATGTATTGGCTGTAATTACTGTGTTGAATTGGCTCCGGCTCAGTTTCAAATGTCCAAAAAAGACGGGAAATCAGTACTACTTCATTCAAAAGAAAAAAAAGGTTTTTTCACCATAAAATCACCCGATGAAACCATTTTTGAGGAAAGTATAAAAGCCAAAGAAGCTTGTCCCGTTAAAATTATTGATGTAAAACAAACATAAAAAGCATTTTTATACGTTTTACAGTTCGTAATTTTAATCATATCTTTACAAATTAGTGAAGGTTGTAGAATTGAAATTTTAATTTTACGTAACGCAAAAAAAATTATAAAATATATGAGCTGTAATAGTTGCTCTTCAGATATAAATAGTACGCCTAAAGGTTGTAAAAGTAACGGAAATTGCGCTACTGATAGTTGTGAAAAACTAACAGTGTTTGATTGGTTAGCCAACATGTCTCTTCCGTCAGGTCAAGAACCTGAAACCATTGTGGAGGTACGTTTTAAAAATGGTAGAAAACACTTTTACCATAACCATGATAAATTACAACTTTCTATAGGTGATATTGTTGCTGTTGAAGGAAATCCAGGACATGACATAGGTACTGTTTCTCTAACTGGAGAATTGATTAAAGTGCAAATGAAGAAAAAAGGAGTTGCTCCTGATAGTGAAGATGTTAAAAAAATATACCGTAAAGCAAGTCAGAAAGATATAGATATTTGGAAAGCTGCACGTAGCAAAGAGTACGATACGCAGTACCGCGGACGCGAAATTTTAAGTCGTTTAGGTTTAAAAATGAAGTTGTCGGATGTTGAATATCAGGGCGATGGAAATAAAGCTACGTTTTATTATACTGCTGATGATCGTGTAGATTTTAGACAGTTAATTCGTGATTTGGCAAGTGCATTTAGCATTCGTGTTGAAATGAAACAAGTAGGGCTGCGCCAAGAGGCTGCTCGTTTAGGAGGTGTAGGTTCTTGTGGAAGAGAATTGTGTTGTTCAACTTGGTTGACAGATTTACGTAAAGTAAATACAACCGCTGCACGTTACCAACAATTATCGCTAAATCCACAAAAATTAGCGGGTCAATGTGGTAAATTAAAGTGTTGTTTAAACTATGAATTAGATACCTATTTAGACGCTTTAAATGGTTTTCCGAGACAAGATATTGTGTTGAGAACTGATAAAGGAAATGCTTCTTTTGTGAAAATGGACATTTTTAAAGGCTTACTTTGGTATACTTATATTGAAAATCGTAGCAAATGGTATAAATTAACCTTAGAACAAGTTCAAGAAATTATTGCTTTAAATAAAAACCAAGAAAAAATAGCTTCTTTAGAAGAATATGAAGACGATTTAATTGAAGAGGTAAAAACAGATTTTGAAAATGTTGTTGGGCAAGATAGCTTGACACGCTTTGATGTGCCTAAACGTACGAATAAGCGTAGAAATAAAAAGAGAAAACCTCAAGGTAACGGTCAAAACAAGCCAAATCAGCCAGCAGGGCAAAAGCCACGAAAAGCTGGTCCTAAAAAGCAAGGTGTAAATCCAAATAAGCCAAACCAACCAGGAGCTCAAAATCAAAACAAGCCCAAACCGAAACCAAAGCCAAAACCAAAGCCAAAAAATCAGCAACAAAAACCGGTTCAGAATAAAAATCAACAACCAAAAGCTGAAGGCACTGAGCAAAATCC
>CBDUAL010000118.1:0-8434 GCA_965365125.1 uncultured Lutibacter sp. | reverse complement strand
CTTGTGCAGCAATTAAAGGTCCACTATCTTTATCAGTAGCATAGATTTTTATAAAGTGAGTTTCTGGTTTGCTTGGTATGCCTGTTTCTTTTACATAGTATCTTCCATATCCATCTCCAATATCAATTAAATGTGCTGGTCTATCTGCTGAAATTACCACTAACGGAATATTGCTGTAAAACGCTTCTGCAATTGCAGGATAATAATTTAACAATGCCGAACCAGATGTACAAACAATAGCCACTGGTTTTTGCAACTGCTGCGCCATTCCTAAAGCAAAAAAAGCAGCACTTCGTTCATCAACAATACTATAAGTTTTAATCTCTGAATGATTAGAAAAACCAATGGTTAATGGTGCATTTCTTGAACCGGGAGAAATAATCACATTTTTAATACCATTAGCTACGCATGAAGCGATAACTAATTGAGCTAATTTATTTTTTGGAAACGGTGTCATTCATTAAAAATATTAACGCTGCAAAGTTAAAGAAACTTATTCTAGTACAATAATTAAGACCTTCCTAATTCACGCTTGACAAATATCATTTAAAAACAAATAAAAAAAATTTACATTAGCGTATAAAATCTTAAATAGCATTTATAAATTTTGATTAAAACAATAGCCTTATTATCTACACTTTTCATAAATCTATATGGTTCCATATTTTTATTTGCAACAAGTTCAAAAAAATATAAAAACCGTTTTTTCTTAGGGTTATTCTTCTTCAATAGTTTTTTATTATTTCTTGGACATTTTTTATCGTTTAATGAATACTGGATTGCATTTAGGTATTTTGATTTTATTTTCTTAGGCGCATTACTCTCCTTTTATCCACTTTACTATATATATATTTACAGCGCTTTTAATTTTAACATTGTAGCAACAAAAAAAAGTTACCATTATATTCCGTCAATTTTATTTGCTACGCTTATGTTGATTATGGTTCTATCTACAAGTTGGGAAGATTATGAAATGTATATGCATAATAATTTGTACAATTCTGCAATTACAACAAAAAACGCTTTATGGCTTAGTTATATGTATAAAGGATCTCGTATTTTTCATTTAGGTCAAATATTATTTTATAATTATTTAACCATTCGATTTCTAATTATTGCAAAAAACAAAATGCAAAATTTCTATTCAAACCTTGACAAGTTTCAGCTACAATATTTTTACATTGTAACAATCTCCTTTATCGTACTTATGTCGATCCCTGGATTTTATGTTACCATAATTGGTAGAGCTCCTTTAGATAAAAATGGTTTACAATTACTATTTATGTGTAGCTTGTACACTCTTCTATTTATTATTTTAGCAATTGTTGGATTAAGGCAAGTGCCTGCTGAAATTAATTTAAATAATAATATTGAGACAAGTAAAGACTTAACAATACACTTAAAAGAATTAAACACAATTAAAGTTGAATTATTATCTTATTTTGAAAATAATAAACCGTGGTTAGATCCGCAATTAAATATTTTACAAGTTGCAAAAAATATTGGTACAAATCGCTCTTATGTTTCAAATATAATAAACGAACAAATTGGTTGTAATTTTAATCAGTTTGTAAACAGCTATAGAATTAATGAAGCAAAACTACTTTTCAAAAAGAAACCTGAACTTTCTATTGCTGAAATAAGTGAACTTTCTGGTTTTGGATCTATCAATTCATTTATAAGAATATTTAAAGCTAGCGAACATAAAACACCTGCTCAATTTAAAAAGCAAAATACTTAATTTTTACGATTTGAGTGTTTAATTTTATGATTTAAAGCCTCAAAACTCACAAAACGTTCTACTTTTGTTCCTTTAAAAAAAGAATATACTGAGTTTAAAAAATCACAATTAATTGGGATGTATTGCTTGAAATTTTAAATTGCTTTGAAAGAGATTACAATTTAAACTTGGTGTTTCTTTTTTATATAATTGTTTTCATTACTTCAGCCTTAAAAACAGTTTCACTCCATTCTTTTTCTGCAACACTATCTTTTGTAATTCCGCCACCAATATACAATGTTATGGAGTTAACTTCAACTTCCATACAACGTAAATTTACATACAAATTAGTTTTCTTATGTACATTTAATTCACCTAAATAACCTGTATAAAATTTCCGATCATAGTTTTCTTTTTCAAGAATAAAATTGGTTGCAATTTGCTTAGGTAGTCCACATACTGCAGGTGTTGGATGCAACGCATTTATAAGCTCACCAAGCTTCTTCTCTGATTTTAATTTCCCTAAAATATCTGTTCTGATATGTAATAAATTCCCTGCCTTCACCGTATATGGATCAGAAACTTCAATTTCACCTATTGAGCTTTCTATCGTATTTAAAATATAATTGGTTACAAATTGCTGCTCTTGTTGTTCTTTTTGTTTCCAAGTAACATTTGTTGTATTTACAAAGGTCTGTGTTGCAGCCAAAGCCATTGTTTTAAATTGATTATTTTGAATATGAATCAATCTTTCTGGTGAAGCTCCCATCCAACAACCAATATTTGGATGAAACCACAAATAAACCATGGCGTTTTGGTAATTTTTTAGCATACGCTTAAAACTTTCTAACACCTTAAATTGGTTATTTTTTATAGTTTCCTTTCTAGAAATCACAATCTTTTCAGCTGCTTTCTGTTGAATAAATGCTATTGTTTTTTTTGTCAATAAAACATGCTGTTCTTTCTCTTTTTCTAGGTCTGATATAATTTTAATTTTAGCATTTTGCTCAACAGTAGCAACTTCATTAAAATCTTTTATAGTTATTGAAAATGTAGAAATTTTATCTGAAGGAAAAATGATAGAAGTTTCTTTTTTATTGAAAGGAGCAAATACAAACCCACGTTCTTTAAAAGATTGTACAGTGTACATTTTAGCTGTATTTTGAACAACTACTGTTACCAAATTTTCATTTGGTTTCCTATATACTACAAAAGGCAAATTTGAATCTATAATGCCTTGAATTTTTTCAAAAAAAAGAGTAATCTCCTGCAAGTTAAATTATTTTAGTTGTTTCAAAATGTTTGCTTTTATAGCTTCAAAATGCGACCAAACCAACCCGTGACCAGCACCGTTCAAAGTTACTAATTCAAACTTATTTGGTAAAAATATCTTCTTTAAATACAATGAATTTTCATAAGGAACAATCCAATCTTTAGAACCGTGCATACTCAAAACTGTTGAAGGTATTGAATCCCAGTTAGTTTCAAAATTTAATAAATCTTTTTTATGTGATAATTTTTCTTTGGAAGCCGCTTCCCAAGCTAATGGAACCAACCAACGTGTGATTTCCCATTTATAAAAATTTAACGCCCAAGGCATTGGTTCAACCTCAGCATAAACCGCAGGTGCTAATAACAGTACTTTTTTATACTTTTTTTTTGAAGCTAAAGCAATAGGACCTCCATACGAATAACCAATTAAAACAGTGTTATTAATCTTTAAATTTTTGGTAAAATCTTCTAACAATTCAACTTCAAAAGCTATAGATTCTTGCACTTCACCAGTTTGTTGTTCTCCATATCCTACCCTATCATACGCTAATAAATTAGCATTTTTATTTAGCTCACTATCCATTAAATAGCTTTTAAAATCTAGTGCTGAACCTATGGAGCCGTGAATAAAAACTAATGATGGAAGCGTTGTGTCAATTTCTTTTTGTGTGGCTAAAACTCGATACTTAAAATCTTTAAACTGCTTTTGTGTTATAAAAACTTTAGCATTATTTTCTGTAAATTCATTTTGAATATATGCATCCGTTTTTGGTTTAGAAAAGCGATAAAAAAATACAACTAAAACAACAAGTAGCAGCAAAAAAAGCACCCCTACTATTTTATAAATCTTCTTCCGCATTTATTTTTTATTCGCTAAAATATAATTGGTGATTTTACATAATGAAATTACCCTGTTTCTTTCATCAACAATTTTAATTTCAACCAAATGGATTGTTTTTCCTTTGTGAATAATTTTCGCAGTTGCAGTTACCAAACCACTTTTTACGCTTCGTAAATGATTTGCTGAAAACTCGATACCACGTACCGAATACTTTTCACGATCTATTGCTAAAATTGAAGCCGGACTACCCACACTTTCAGCCAAAGCCATTGTTGCACCACCATTTAAAATTCCGTCTGGTTGGTGAACGCGGTAATCAACTGGCATTGTGGCTACTAAAAAATCTTCACCTAAATCGGTGTATTTTATATTTAATGTTTCATTTAATGTGTTTTCGCACATTTTATTTAACATTTCTAAAGCGGCTTTTTTGTCCATATAATTTCAAAGTTGAATGGTAAAAATAAGAATTTAAAATAGTAACTTTGCAAGAATTTAAAAAACTATTATGGCTTATAAATTTCGAGTAATATTAGATGTTGAGGAAGATGTGTTTAGAGATATTATTGTAGCAAGCAATATTCACTTAGAGGAGCTCCATTTTACCATTGCAAAATCTTTTGGTTTTAAAGGTCAAGAAATGGCTTCTTTTTATACAACGGATGTTAATTGGGAGCAAGGAGAAGAAATTCCGTTGTTTAACATGTCTGAAGATGGAATGGCAATTACTATGGAAAAATGCTTAGTTGCAGAGACCTTTAAACGCAAAGGAGACAAATTAATTTACGTGTACGATTTTATGTCTATGTGGTCATTTTTTGTTGAAGTTACAGATATAGCAGACGCTACTGAAGAAAACTTACCAATTATAGCGCTTTCATTTGGAGATGTTCCTGATGAAGCTCCTGAAAAAGAATTTACAGCTGAAATTTCTTTAGATGATGAAGATGAAATTGATATTTTTAATGATGAAAACAACTTTGATAGTATTGATGATCTTGATTTAGATAATTATTAATCAACTATTCAATCGCTAAAAAACCTTCTATTTTATAAAATATAATAATTAAAGCTTCATACCTTCGTGTGAAGCTTTAATTTTAGTGTATTAACGAATAATGTATGTGTTTACATTTTCGTAATTTCTAATTACAAATTTAAAAGCCACATCTAAAATACCTCCCATAGACGTAGGTTCTTTAAAATTTAAATCGCCCGTATATTTTTTCAAATCCATTTTTAATTGATCTATTTTTTCAGGAGTTGAAATTTGGTCATTACTCATACAATCAATCAACCTATGAATACGTATGTGAGAACCTTTTAAACGCCTCGCTATTGCTGAACGTTCTTCTTTTTTATATTGCTCAACAGATTCTGGTCCTAAATTATCGGATACCATTTTAACAAAAGGATAATTTTCTTTAAAAAACTGAGGGTAATATACTTTTAAATTCCCTTCATAACTTTGCTGATCAAAATCCATCGCTCTAATTCTATATTCAACCTGATCAAAATCGTACGAAGCAACAATCACATAATTATAAGAACGCATATCACCTAGCAAACGAATCATACAACGTTCATTAAATTTCACAAATTCTTTAGACAGTCTTCTTAAACCACTTTTTGAAACTTGTTTTAAGTTTTCTAATAAAAATTGATCTCCTGGAATACCAAGTACATGCTCTTCAATTAAGGTATCTTTATAAATTAAAAAGTTGATATTATTTGGTGACAGAATATGTTCTAATTCTAAGCCATAAACTCTTGAAGCATCGGCTTTTTTCACATAAATATAGGTATGATTATCGTTTAATACATTTCTAATTTTAATTCTAAAAGGTTTAGAATTTCCAAACGTACAATAATCAATTCCATCAATATTTAAAAAAGATAAAGAGTCTTCGCCTCCATCACCGTGAAGAATCATATACATCCGTTTTAAACTTAATTCAATTTCATCACGCTCGTGTTCAGGATAATAAACACGCACCCATAAGGTATCTTCACCTTTTTTATCATACAAATTTATAGCTCCTGCAAAACGCAACAAATCATCATAAAAAACAGGTATTTTAATACTTCTACTGTATTTGGTTAAATACTCAGACAATTCTTGATTGATTGGAAATGCTGGTTTTTTTTTTGATATTAATTGCTGTTCCTCCATACTTTTTATAAATTATTCCGAGCAAATTTACTATATTGCTGTAACAAATCTTACAATTCAGCGTCTTAATTTTATACTAAACATCAAAATATTGGAAACAATTATATCTCTTAACAAGCTCAATAAAAAATTTGGAGCCATTCACGCTGTAAATAATTTATCATTTGATATCAAAAAAGGAAATGTTTATGGAATTCTAGGTCCTAACGGAAGTGGTAAATCTACCACCTTAGGAATTATCTTAAATGTTGTCAACAAAACTTCAGGTAGTTTTAGCTGGTTTGATGGTAGCTTATCCACACATCAGGCATTAAAAAAGGTAGGCGCAATTATTGAGCGTCCTAATTTTTATCCGTATATGACCGCCGCTCAAAATCTTGATTTGGTGTGTAAAATTAAGGAAGTTGACCGTTCTAATATTGATGAAAAATTAAAAATTGTTAATTTATACGAACGACGAAATAGTAAATTCAAAACATTTTCTTTGGGAATGAAACAACGCTTAGCCATTGCTTCAGCGTTGTTAAATAATCCTGAAATATTAATTTTAGATGAACCAACCAACGGACTAGATCCGCAGGGAATTCACGAAATACGAAAAATTATTAAAGACATTGCTGCAACTGGTACCACTATTTTATTGGCTTCACATTTATTAGATGAAGTTGAAAAAGTTTGTACACATGTTGTGGTTATTAGAGAAGGCGTAAAATTATATTCAGGAAGAGTAGATGAATTGACCGCTTCACATGGCTTGTTTGAATTAAAGGTTGAAGATGATTCAGAAAAACTAATAAAATTACTGTCTAAATTTGAAGGTATTTCTTCAATAAAAAATGACGAAGACATTATTATTGCTACTTTAAGCAAACCTGTAACTGCAACAGAAATAAACAGTTACTTATTTCAAAATGGTGTAATTTTATCACATTTGGTAAAACGTAAACCAAGCTTAGAACAACAATTTCTATCATTAACCAACAACAAAAATTAAAATGCTACGATTACTAAATATTGAAATCCATAAATTAAAATACAACAGAGCAAGTAGAATTTTAATTTTCATCTATTTTACCTTATTAACATCTATTGCACTAATTGCAGCCATAAAGTTTGATATTGGCCCTATTAAATTTCATTTAGCTGAACAAGGCATTTTTAATTTCCCATATATATGGCATTTCAACACGTATATGGCTTCCATATTTAAGTTTTTTTTACTCTTAGTTATTGTATCTATGATGGCTAATGAGTACAGTAACAAAACTCTAAAACAAAATTTAATTGATGGCTTAAGTAAAAAAGAATTTGTTTTATCTAAGTTTTATACGGTTGTACTTTTAGCGGCAATTTCTACCATATTTGTATTTTTTGTTTCAATAGTTTTGGGTTATGCGTATTCAGATTTTAACGAATTTTCTATAGTAACTACAGATTTGGAATACTTAATTGCCTTTTTTGTGAAATTAGTAGCATTCTTCTCTTTCGGGTTATTTTTAGGAATATTAGTCAAACGATCTGCTTTTGCAGTTGGAGCCATGCTAGTTTGGGCAATGGTCGAAGGTTTTATTAAAGGAATGGCTTATTGGAAAGCGGAAGATTACGTAGACAATATCATGCGTGTATTACCTTTAGAAGCTATGAGCAATTTAATTAAAGAACCTTTTACACGTTTAAGTGCTGTAAAAACAGTTGCAAAACAAGTTGGGGAGGATTTATCTAAAGATTTTTCGGTACAACCTTTAGATCTTATAATTGCAATTGCTTGGACGTTTCTATTTATCTATTTATCGTATGCTTTATTAAAAAAACGTGATTTGTAATCATTTACATCTATTTTTTGAACTTATTTTTTATTCATAATTAAACTTTTACATGTAAATTTGGGTCTAAACATAAAAATGATCAATTTGTGGATATAGTTAGGTTAAAGAATTTACTGTTATGGGCGCTGCTGTTGTTTGCCATCCAAATAAATTATTCACAATTAAGTAAAACGCATTACATTCCGCCGTTAACAGCTGCAAATAGCGGTAGTTCTCTTCCAGGAGATCAATATTTATACATTTCAACACCTAGTGAAACTCCTGTAGAGTTTAAAATAATTATAGGAGCTACCGATCCAAATAACAATATTACAGGAACTGTATCAAATACTTCTCCTCAAAGGATTGAATTAGATAATAATTTTGGCTACGGACCATTGTTTGATGACCCTGTTAATTCAAGTAGAGTTTTATACGGAAGAGGTTATATTATTGAAGCGACAGATTTAATTTATGCTTCTGTAAGAATGAATAGTGAAAATGGTGCGCAAGCTGGTGCATTAGTAAGTAAAGGACTCTCGGCTTTAGGAACTGAGTTTAGAATTGGCGCATTTACAAACCAAGCAGGTAGAACCACAAATAACAATGGGTCAACTAGTGAA
>CBDUAL010000117.1:0-8435 GCA_965365125.1 uncultured Lutibacter sp. | reverse complement strand
AAAATTTCATCCCGGACATCAACAGATTTACCGTGTTTTAACACTTTCAAAACATCCGTTTTATGTTGGTAAAATTCAGTTACTAACAACTAAAATTGTTGGAGATTGGGATACCTTTATTTATGAAGCAGATTATTTAATTGTAAATATTCCACCAAAAAGAATTGATCGAATTGAAGAAATTTATTTAAATCAAATCAGTCAGATTACCAAAAACACTTCAAAAAATATAAAAGTAATATTTGTAAGTTCCACAGCGGTATATGGCGCAAGAGCAACGGATATTACAGAATTAGATGAACCTTTACCAACCAAAGTTTCGGGAGTTGCTGTTTTAAATGCCGAAAATGAAATCAAGCGTTATTTTGGTAAAAACGCTACTATATTAAGGCTGGCTGGTTTAATTGGACCCGACAGGCATCCCGGGAAGTTTTTAGCAGGAAAAAGAGTATTGAAAAATGCCGAATC
Organism: uncultured Lutibacter sp.; assembly: GCA_965365125.1. Lineage (GTDB taxonomy): Bacteria > Bacteroidota > Bacteroidia > Flavobacteriales > Flavobacteriaceae > Lutibacter. The sequence continues at coordinate 7,967 of CBDUAL010000117.1, read as the reverse complement.
ACAAGTAAATTTAATTCATAGAGAAGATTGCATTGGCTTAATTGAGGCAATTATTGAAAAGGATTTTTTTGGCGAAATTATCAACGGTTGCGCATCAAAGCATCCTAAAAGAGCCGATTATTATAAAAATGCAGCAGCGTTTTTAAACTTGGATCAACCTGTTTTTGAAACTTCAGAAATCACTTCAGAGAAAAAAATTATAGACAATTCAAAATCAAAAAGAGTATTAAATTACACCTATAAATTTGATGATCCTGAAGAAATTTTTAAAGTAAATACTGGTAAAATCTCAATTATTGGCGGTGGTCCTGGAAATTCAAAATTACTGACTGTTAAAGCCTTAGAATTAATTGAAGAAGCCGAAATTATTTTACACGACAATTTAATTAGCAGCGAAATATTGGCCATTAACACTACTGCTGAAAAAATATATGTTGGCCGAAAATTTGGCGATCAAAATTGCCAAATGGAACGTCAGGATACCATCAACCTTTTATTCAAAAAATACTTTCAACAAGGTAAAAAGGTTGTCCGCATAAAATCTGGAGATCCTTATATTTATGGAAGAGCAGCTGAAGAAGCCCGTTATTTAACAAAAGAAAAAATTCCGTTTACCGTTGTTCCTGGCATTTCTGCGGCATTGGCAGCAGCAAACAATTTCAACATTCCTATAACAGAACGAAAAAAATCAAATGCCGTATTAATTTGTACCGCACACACCGCCGACTACTCATTTGAGCAATTAAAATACATTGCCGATTTTCTAAAAGCTGGCAATTCGTTAGCGTTGTATATGGGCTTAAAAAGTTTGGACAAACTAATTCCAAAATTAATTGAAGTTACAGGCGACCCAACAATTCCAATAAACGCCATTTCAAACGTGTCAAGTTCAAATGAAATTTTGCTAACCTCAACTTTAGCAGCTATAGAACAGGATATTAAAAACTGCCCATTACCAATGCCTGTGGTGTTTTTAATAGGTATTGAACCAATTATTTAAGCTTATGAAAAAAGGAATTTTATTATGCGGCCACGGTAGCAGAACAAAATCGGGTACCGACGCTTTTAAAGGAATGGTTGATATTTTGAAAAAAAGGTATGCCGATTATGAAGTAGATTATGGTTTTTTAGAATTTAACCATCCACTGTATGAAGCTGCTGTAGAACGCATGTACGAAAAAGGAATTCGTGAAATTTATGCATTGCCTATTATTTTATTCGCAGGTTCTCACGCAAAAAACGACATTCCGTACGAGTTAAACACCTTGCAATCTTACCATCCAGATTTAACCATAAAAATGGGTAAACATTTGGGTGTAAGTACTTTTTTATTGGATTTATCTCAAAAAATTCTTCTGGAAAAAGAACAGGAATTACCAACAATACCAAGAAGAGAAACTGCTTTAATTGTAGTTGGAAGAGGCACCACAGATCCCGATGCAAATTCAGATGTACATAAATTATGCAGTATGCTTTGGGAAGGAATGGGTTTTGGCTTTGCAACTGTTGGCTATAGTGGCACAGCGTATCCAAGTGTAAAAGAGTCGTTAGAATTTGTTGAAAAACTAGGTTTTAAGCGAACCTATGTAATTCCGTTTTTCTTTTTTACAGGTATTTTACTCGAACGCATTTACAAAACGGTTGAAGATTTCAATAAAAATTCAACCAATAAATACATTTCAACAAAACCTTTTGGAAGTGACGAGTTGGTTTTAAAAGCTTTTGACGAACGTTTAGATGAAGCCATAAATGGTACCGCAAATATGAATTGCCAAGTATGTAAATACCGTAAGCAAATTGTTGGGTTTGAACAGGAACAAGGTAAAGAGCAAATTGGACATCACTTAAATGTAAAAGGAATTTTATTTGAAGAAGACGAGAAAGTAGGCGATCAAAAAAGTATTTCGAAAAAAATTAAAAATATTTTGGGGATTTAACTTCAAAAGCACAAAATAAAATGAAAAATAAAGCAATTATTTATGGCGTTTCATTAGGACCAGGAGATCCCGATTTAATTACACTAAAAGGACTCAAAATTTTACAGGAAGCTGATAAAATTTACTATCCAGGTTCTTTATTTAAAAACGGTGTAAAATCAAGTTATTCGCTTAGTATTTTAGAACATTATAAATTAGATACAACCAAATTTGAAGGGTTTTATTTAGAAATGGATTTAGCAAGGGTTAAAGTAAATGAATTGTACGATTTAACTTTTGAACAAATTATTGAAGATTACAATAAAGGTCTAAAAATAGCCATTGTAAGCGAAGGCGATGTGAATACGTTTAGCTCGTTTTCATACTTGTTAGAGAAAATTAAAAAAGAAAATTTCAACGTAGAATTAATACCAGGAATCACATCTTATGCTTTAGCAGCATCAGAACATTTAACACCTTTATGTTTGCAAAATGAAAAGCTTATTATTTTGCCCAGAGTACAAACCGAAGCAGAATTAGAGGAAGCTTTAACGCATTTTAATACCATTGTTTTAATGAAAATTAAAACGGTCATGAATGTAATTAATAACGTGCTTTCTAAAGGCAATTATACCATTTATTATTCTGAAAAATTAGGAACAACACATCAATTTATAACTTCTAATTTAGAAGAAATTAACAAAAGAGACATTCCGTATTTCTCTTTAATAACCATCAAAAAATGAAAATTACAGTAGCAGGTCTTGGACCAGGAGATAAAAATTATATGTTGCCTTTGGTAAAAAACGCGTTGGCATTGGCCGATGTTGTTATTGGGTACGATTATTATTTTCAATTTGGAAAAGAATTTTTTAGAGAAGACGCAGAGTTGATCTCAATGCCTTTAGGAAAGGAAGAAGCACGCGCCGAAAAAGCCATTGAAAAAGCAAAAGAAAATAAATATGTTGTTGTAATTGGATCGGGCGATGCCAGTATTTACTCCATGGCAGCCATTGTTTATGAAATGGTTGCAAAACAAGATATTGAAAACCTTGAATTGGAAACGTTACCGGGAATTTCAGCATTTTTAGCCTCTGGAAGTAAATTAGGTGCACCTCTTGGTCACGATTTTTGCTGCATCTCATTGTCGGATTTAATGACACCTTGGAACGTCATTGAAAAAAGAATTAGAGCTGCTGCTATGGGCGATTTTGTAACCAGTTTGTACAACCCAAAAAGTATTAAAAGACATTGGCAGTTGGGCAGGTTGCAAAAAATATTTTTAGAAGAAAGAAGTGCTTCAACTCCTGTTGCAATTGTAAAGCAAGTTACGCGTCCAGATGAAAACATTAAAATTACGACGCTTGGCGAATTCAACCCTGAAGATGTAGACATGTTTAGTTTGGTCATGATTGGCAATTCGCAAACATTTCAATTTAAAAACTATTTGGTAACGCCTCGTGGTTACTTAAATAGAAAGCCACATACTGGAAAAGAAATTCAGCAAGAAAGCTTTAGAATTGTGACCAATCATATCAAAGATTTAAAGTATAAAAATCAAGATAAATGGGCAATCACACGTGTAATTCACACAACGGGTGTTTTAGACGATCATCAGTTTTATAAATCTACTGAAAATGCAATTTCAAACTTACATAAGTACCTTAAAAACGGTGGTGAAATTATTACCGATGTTACCATGGTAAAAGCTGGAATTACCAAAGCATTTAGTGCGCAATACGGCACAAGTATCCATTGCTATTTAAATGATGAAGATGTACAAGAATTAGCCATAAAAGAAAACATTACACGTTCTCAGGCAGGAATTAGAAAAGCCATTAAATTGCATCCAAACGCCTTGTACGTAGTTGGAAATGCACCAACGGCTTTGATGGAAATTACAGATGAACTTAGAAATAATACCCATTTTAAACCTGCTTGCGTAATTGGAGCGCCCGTAGGTTTTGTAAATGTAATTGAATCTAAAGAGCAATTGTCACAGGTAAAAAATACCGATTGGGTGCTTATTGAAGGAAACAGAGGTGGTAGCAATGTGGCGGCAGCAATTGTAAATGCAGCTTATACTTTGGAAGAGGCTTCAACTTATTTTGAAGTTTAAACAATGGATAAATTTACTTCAAAAGACATCGCAACCTTAGAAAACATCATTCTTTCCAGAAGAGATGTTCGTGGTAATAGGTTTATTGATAAAGATATTTCAGAAGAAGATCTTGAAAAAATATTGTTTGCAGGTATTAATGCGCCTTCTGTTGGATTTTCACAACCTTGGGAATTTGTGGTCGTAAAAGATACTGCCATTCGAACTAAAATTAAGCAAAGTTTTATTGAAGAAAATGATAAAGCGGCTAAATTATTTGAAGGTAAAAAAGGTGATGCTTACACCCTATTGAAATTAGAAGGCATTTCAGAAGCTGCTTTAAATATCGCTGTATTCTACAAACCAGAAGCGCATCCAGTTTTAGGACAAACGTCTATGAAAGAGGCTGGTGTTTTTAGCGTGGTTTGTGCCATTCAAAATATGTGGTTAATGGCAAGAGCTTTGGGTGTGGGACTTGGTTGGGTTAGTATTTTGGACCCTAACAAAGTGAAAAGTATTTTAAATGCACCAGACAACCGACAATTAATTGGCTATTTGTGTTTAGGACACGTAGATTTTTTTTATGAAAATCCTGAGTTGGAGAAATTAAAATGGGAAAAAAGAAAAACCATTGAAGAAGTTTTAATTTACAATCACTATTAACAATGAGTCAAAGACAACAAATCGAATTTTATTTGGTGGGAATTGGCAATCATTCCACACCAATTATAAATGATGAAGTTTTGTTATTCATACAAAATACCAAAGTTTTTTCTGGTGGAAAAAGACATTACGAATTGGTAAAATCCATGTTACCTGTAAATCATACTTGGATTGAAATTTCTGGACGTATGGATCTGGTTCTTCAAAAGTATGGTGAAACTAAAAAGCCAATTGTAATATTTGCTTCAGGTGACCCTTTCTTTTACGGTTTTGGAAACACATTAAAACGCTATATGCCAGATGCTAAAATGGAATCTTTCCCGTATTTCAACAGTATTCAGCGTTTGTGTCAAAAAACAAAAACAGATTATAGTTTGTTGCGGTCGGTTTCTGTTCACGGCAGAGATTGGGCTGCATTAAATCAGGCTTTAATAAATCAAGAACCTTTGATTGGAGTTTTAACCGATAACAAAAAAACACCAGCAGCCATTGCAGCACGTTTGTTAAAATATGGTTTTGACAATTATCAAATTACAGTTGGCGAAGAACTTGATGGCGATAATGAGCAAATTAACACCTACAATTTAACGGAGTGTAAATGGTTAAAACACCAAGATTTAAACTGTGTTTTGTTGCAAAGAAAGTTTGTTAAAAATAATGCTTTTGGAATTTCTGATGATGAATTTATACCGCTTCCAAACAGGGCAAATATGATTACCAAAATGCCTATTCGATTAAGTACTTTAAACGCTTTGCAATTAAAAAATACGGCTGTTTTTTGGGATATTGGGGCGTGTACAGGTTCTGTAGCTATTGAAGCAAAAAAACAATTTCCGCATTTAAACATTACCGCTTTTGAAAAAAGAGAGGAATGTGGTGCCATTATTCAACAAAATAAAGAGCGTTTTTCTACACCAGGAATTAACGTGGTTATAGATGATTTTTTCAATTTAAACTTAACCGATTTTCCAATGCCAGACGTTGTTTTTATTGGTGGTCACGGAAATAGATTGAAAGAAATGATTCAACATATTTACCAGTTAACTCCTTCAACAAGATTTGTAACAAACGCCGTAAAAGAAACCACAAGTTCAACTTTTATAAACGAGTTAACAAAACTTAATTACACTTTAAATAGTACCAATATTCAGGTAAACGAACACAATAAAATTACAATTCACGCTGCTGTGAAAAATTAGATAACATGAAAAAAATAAGCATTATAGCAATAACGGATAAAGGGATAGAACAAGCCTTAGTTTTACAAAAACAATTTCCAAAATCATTGATAATTACAACCCGAAAATCGGATAACGAAAATGTATCGGTCGTTGGTTCAATTTCAGATTATTTGGCAGACAATTTTTCAAAAATTGATGGCATTTGTTTTATCAGCGCCTTAGGAATTTGTGTGCGTACAATTGCACCATTTTTAAATGATAAATATAAGGATGCTGCCGTAATTTGTGTAGACGAATTGGGCTTAAATGTGCAGTCTGTAATTAGCGGACATACGGGTGGAGCGAACGATTTTGCCATTAAAGTAGCACAGTTACTGGGTGGAAAAGCAATTATTTCAACATCAAGTGATGTGCAAGAAATTTGGGGGTTGGATACGCTTGGAAAACAATTTAATTGGAAAACGGAAAGCTCTTCAACTTTAAATGAACTAATGGCATTGTTTGTAAACAACAAGCCAACTGCTTTATTATTAGCCGTAAAAGATGCTGGAACCGAGTTTTTAGAAAAAAGTGTTCCTGATTTTGTAACCGTATTTTACAACGAAAGTGAGATTGATTTTTCGCAATTTGAATTGTTGATTGCAGTTACTTACAAAACAATTTCAACTGCAATTCCTGTGTTGTATTATGTACCAAAAGTATTATCTGTTGGTTCAGGTTGTTCAAAAAGCTTGGATGAACGTTTATTTGATGCAACTTTTAAAGCAAAATTTGAAGCAACAGGATTGTTATTTTCAGCCATTGAAAAATTAGGATCTATTGATATAAAAGGACAACAAAGTGCTTATTTAGATTGGAGTAAAAACAACAACATTCCTTTTAAAACTTTTACTTCAAAAGAAATTGATACCGTAAATGTGCCAAACCCAAGCGCTATGGTACAGCAAAAAATTGGTGTTGATGGTGTTTCAGAATCTACTGCTATGTTACTTTCAAATACCAAAACATTATTGGTTGAAAAACAAAAAATTATTCTTGAAAACAACGAGAAATTCACTTTTGCAGTTGCGTTGAATTCAAAAGTAGAACGCAAAGCACAAATAGCCATTATTGGAGCTGGCCCTGGTGATGAAGAATTGATTACGGTTAAAGGAAAACAATACTTAGAAAAAGCCGATTGTGTGTTGTATGCAGGGAGTTTAATTCCTGAAGAAATGACCAATTGGTGTAAAAAAGGTGCTGTGGTGCGTAATTCAGCAACAATGACTTTAGAAGAGCAAGTTGCGTTAATGCAAGAACATTATTTAAAAGGAAACTCCATTGTGCGTTTACAATGTGGTGATCCATCTATTTATGGAGCTATTCAAGAGCAAATGACCATTTTTGATGAGTTGGGAATGGATTATTTTATTGTTCCGGGCATCTCTTCATTTAGCGCAGCAGCTGCCGCATTAAAATCGGAGTTTACCATTCCAGAAGTGGTACAATCAATTATTTTAACGCGCGGAGAAGGAAAAACACCCTTACCTGCAACTGAAAAATTAGTTGAAATGGCAAAACACAAAGCAACCATGTGTTTGTTTTTAAGTGTTGGAATTGCTGAAAAAGTTCAAAATCAATTATTAGAACATTATGATGCTACAACTCCGGTTGCTGTAATGTACAGATTGACTTGGAAAGACGAAGAAATTTACCAAGGAAAATTAGAAGATTTAGCACAAATAGTAAAGGATAGTAAAAAATCGAGAACTGTTTTAATTATTGTAGGTGAAGCTATTGGTGCAAGAAAAAACAGATCGCAATTATACAGTCCGGAGTGGAAACACATTTTTAGAACGAATAAGAAGTTTGTTTTAAGTGAGTAGGTAAACCTATGAAAATACAATTATACCTGAATATAAATAAAATACGTCATCGCGAAGGAGGTACGACTGTGGCGATCTGTTTCTAGAATAGCAGATTGCCACATTTTACTTGAAAAAAGTAAAATTCGCAATGACTAAACTATTAACTATCAATTATACATGATTAAAATTGTGTAGAACGAAGGTTTTAAGTGAATAATTTTTAACAGAAATAATAAAAAATGATACTCGTTTTTGGAGGAAC
>CBDUAL010000116.1:0-8506 GCA_965365125.1 uncultured Lutibacter sp. | reverse complement strand
GCTAAAAAAGTGAAAGATATAAGCCAAGAATTAATTTCAGGAGAAATTGATAGAATTGCCAATAACTACGTAAAATATTCCAGTTGGTATAAGGAGGTTTAGGGCGTTGCCTTCGGCCAGGCTTTCCGTTAAATCTTTTGCCATGCAAAAGGATACCACTTCAATCCTTAACGCAAAAAGTGACAATCTATAAACCTAACAGTTTTAAAACCTGTTAGGTTTAATTTTTAGAAAACACCTTTCACATTTAGTTACTTTTTGTTGTAGAATATGTAAAAATTGGGTGTAATTGTTGTTTAAGTTTATTAAATATATCAATAAAAGATAAAAATATCTTAATAACTGATATTAATCATAAAATATCTTATTTTAATGTTCTTTTTTTGTAGTTAAAATTTAACTAAATCATATATCAACAATGAAAACTAAACATTTATTATTACTAGTTGTAATACTTGTCTCTTCAAAAATGTTAGCACAATTCACGTTTAGCGGTGAGTTTAGACCAAGAACGGAGTTATTAAGTAATGGATACAAAACATTAAATTCGGATGGTTCCGATGCGATTCTTTCAACTTCGCAACGCACACGATTAAACACAAAATTTGTTTCAGAAAATTATACTTTTTTTGTAAGCTTACAAGATGTTAGAGTGTGGGGTGATGTAAAACAATTAAATTCAGCCGATAAAAACGGTTTAGCAATTCATGAAGCTTGGGGACAAGTTAATTTTAACGGTTTTGCTTTAAAAGCAGGGCGACAAGAAATTGTGTACGATGATCATCGTATGTTTGGTAGCGTAGGTTGGGCACAACAAGCAAGAAGCCACGATGCTTTAATTTTTAAATTTGGAAAAAGTTATAAATTAGACCTTGGTTTTGCTTTAAATCAATATGATCAAGCTCTTTCAACTCCAGCTGGTAATTACAAAGCAATGCAATATGCGTGGTTTAATAAAAAATGGGATAATTTAGGTTTAAGTATTTTATTACTAAATAACGGTTTACAATATATTGATGGATCTGTTAGCGATAATGATGAAACACGTTACAGCCAAACATTAGGAACGCATTTAAAATTCAAAATAACAAATGATTTAAACGCCGTAGCTAACTTGTACTATCAAACAGGTAGTGATATTGTAGATAGAGATATTAGTGCATATTTAGTAGGATTGGATTTAGGATATAAAGCCTCAAATACTTGGAGCTTTGGTCTTGGTTTTGAAATGCAATCAGGTAACGATTTTGATGGAGATGCATCAGAAAATAAAGCCTTTTCTCCATTCTATGGTACCAACCATAAATTCAATGGTTTTATGGATTATTTTTATGTTGGTAACCATTTTAACAGTACTGGTTTAATTGATGTTTTTGGAAAAATTTCAACAAAATTGTCTGAAAAGTCAAATTTATCATTATTTGTGCATAACTTTACTTCTTACGCTGAAATTGCTAATGGTGTAGATAAAAAATTAGGTACAGAGTTAGATTTAGTGTATGGTTATAAATTTTCAAAAGATATTTCAATAGCAGCAGGGTATTCTCAAATGTTTGCTTCTGAAGGAATGGAATACTTGAAAAATAATTTTGACGGAAATTCAAATAATTGGGCTTGGTTAATGCTTACTATTAAGCCAACCTTGTTCACAAGTAAATAATTTAATCCTATGAATAAATTAGTTCGAATATTAATTCCCCCCAAAGAATGGCGTTTACCCGTTATTATTTTGTTGGGAGCTATTTGCGGATTAGGGATGTATGCAATGGTAGAGTCTAAAGCTCTTTCATACCTGTCTGATGACCCAAAAACATGTGCAAATTGCCACGTTATGACACCGCAATACACTACTTGGCAAAATAGTTCGCACCGCGAATGGGCAAGTTGTAACGACTGTCATGTGCCGCAAGACAATGTATTTAAAAAGTATTTTTTTAAGGCAAAAGATGGTTTGTACCATGCTTCAGTTTTTACTACAAGAGGTGAACCTGAAGTAATTAGAATGCACGAGGCTGGTGATAAAGTAGTACAAAGTAACTGTATTCGTTGTCATCAAGATCAAGTTACAGATGCCAAAACAGAGAGCATGGTTGAGGATCATTATAAAAACAGAACCGAAAAAAAATGTTGGACCTGTCATCAAGAAGTTCCACACGGAAGCATTCATAGTTTGTCTTCAGTAAAATACTACGGAAAAATTGATGAAGAACATCAAGAAACAGTGCCAGATTGGTTAAAATCATATTTAAAAGAATCAGATAATAAAAAAGATAAAAAAGATGAGTAATAAAAGAAAACCTTGGAAAAATTGGGTGCTATTTTTAGCGTCTTTAGTAATTGTGTTTTTGTTAGGACTGTTAGTTTCTTCAATAACAGAACGTAAAATGGAAGCTAAATTTGCGTATACTCCAATGACGAAAATTAACAAGTTAGAACCTAGAAACGAAGTTTGGGGTGAGAACTTTCCACGTGAATTTCAATCATATTATAAAACAGCTGACACAACGTTTAGATCTAAATACAACGGTAGTGCAACTATTGATATGTTAGAAGAAGACCCTCGTTTAGCAGTACTTTGGGCAGGATATGGTTTTGCAAAAGATTATAACCAAGGTCGTGGTCACGTTTATGCTATTGATGATGTATCAAATTCATTACGTACAGGTGGGCCAACAGGACCAGATGATGGACCAATGCCAGCAACTTGTTGGACATGTAAATCTCCAGATGTTCCACGTTTAATAAACGAAATAGGTGTTGATGCTTATTACAAAGGAAAATGGGCAGGTAAAGGTGAAGAAATTGTAAATCCAATAGGATGTGCAAACTGTCACGATGAAAAATCAATGCGTCTTACCATTACACAACCTGCATTAATTGAAGCTTTTGAGCGTCAAGGAAAAGATATAACAAAATCATCTCACAATGAAATGCGTTCTTTAGTGTGCGCGCAATGTCACGTTGAGTACTATTTCAATAAAAATTTACCAGGAAAAGAAGGAATTCCTTATTTAGTATTCCCTTGGGATGATGGTATGACTTTAGAAGGAATGGAAGCTTATTATGACAAAGTTGGTCATGTAGATTGGACGCATAAAATTAGTAAAGCACCAATGTTAAAAACACAACACCCTGGATACGAAATTTATAAATTAGGTATTCACGGAAAAAGAGGTGTTTCTTGTGCAGATTGTCATATGCCTTATAAAACTGAAGGTGGACAAAAATTTACAGATCACCACATTCAATCTCCTTTAAACAACGTTGCAAATTCTTGTCAGGTTTGTCATAGAGAAGAAAAAGATGAATTAATTGCAAATGTTTTTGATAACCAAGATCGTATAATTGGAAATAGAGATCAATTAGAAAAATTATTAGTTCGTGCTCACGTTGAGGCTGGTAAATGTTGGGAATTAGGTGCAACTGAAGCACAAATGAAAGATATTTTACACGGAATTCGTATTGGACAATGGCGTTGGGATTTTGCTGCTGCATCACACGGTGGATCTTTTCACGCACCAGTTGAGTTAGGTAGAGTTATTGGTAGAGGAATTGATATTACACAAGAAACTAGAATTAAATTAGCTAAATTGTTAATGGAATTAGGTTTCAAAGGTGAAGTACCTTATCCAGATATTGAAACTAAAGAAAAAGCACAAGAATTTATAGGTTTACCTATGGAAAAATTAGAAGCTGAAAAGGAAAAATTCTTAAAAGAATTACGTCCTCAATGGCAAGAAGCTGCTGCTAAAAGAGAAGCAACTTACTAATAACGAATTGTAATATTAGATATGAATATTAAAAAGTGAGTATTGAGAAATGTAAATCTCAATACTCATTTTTTTATCTATTAAAAATCAAATTGTATATTCGCTTTTTAGGTGATCTAATAATAAGGAATTTACAATTTTTCATAGCTCATCACCAAAAACTATTACTAACTACAAACTAATATGAGTGAATATAATAGTAACATTCAACGTAATCTTTGGGAAAATCCTTGGGGATACATTGAATCTTTTTTTATAGGCTTTGGTTTAATGCTTACGGGTTTTTTAATTGAAGCTTTTGTAACAACAAACGGCAATATATTTACAATAAAATATCCATATAATGTAATAGCATTAATTGGTTATGTTGTTGTATTGTTTATTTGTTATAAATGGTTTGCCACAAGTCAAGTAATTAGATGGTTAACAAAAGTTCCAGCATCTATATCAAGTATTGTATTAATTACAATTTTGGTTATGATTATGGGAACCGTACCTCAAGTTCCTTCAACACATAATTTTATTAATAAATTTGGGTTAAACCATATCACAACCAATTGGGCATTCTTATTAATTTTATTTCAATTTTTAACCTGTTTAGGACTCGTTTCAATCAAAAGAATTTTACAATTTAAATGGGATAATTTTGGTTTTGTTTTAAATCACGTAGGTTTATTTTTAGCACTTACAGCAGGTGTTCTAGGTTCGGGCGATTTACAACGCCTATCAATAAATGTGTATGAAGGAAAACCAAACTGGATTGCAACAGATGCTGCACGAAATGAAGTTGAACTGCCTTTTGCCTTTTATTTAAAAGATTTTTTAATTGAAGAGTACAACCCTAAATTAGCCTTGGTTGACAATAGTACAGGAAGTATTTCGCACAACGATGGTAAAAATTTGTACCTAGTTGAAAAAGGAGAAACCTATTACTTCAACAACTTTGAAGTAACCATTGAAAATTATTTACCAAATGCCATTCGTTTTGGAAAGCGTTATGAAGCAGTAAACGAACTAGGTTCTCCACCAGCAGCTTATATTTCAGTAAAAAATATAGAAAACGATTCAATTCAAAAAGCTTGGATAAGCAGTGGAAGTTTTAGATATCCATACGAATCCTTAAAAATTAGCGAAGCGTATTCTATGGTAATGACCATACCTGAAGCTAAGAAATTTAGTTCAGATATTGATATTTTAACAAAAGATGGCGAGCGTATAAGTACCATTTTAGAAGTAAATAAAGCATTTAAATACAAAGGTTGGAAAATATACCAGCTAAGCTACGACGATAAAATGGGGAAATGGAGTAACTTAAGTGTTTTAGAACTTGTTAAAGACCCGTGGCTCCCTTTAATATATTTGGGTATTTTTATGATGATTGCAGGTGCTATTTATATGTTTTGGGTAGGTAATAAAATAACTAAAAACGAAAACGAATGACTTGGATAGACTTTCCTTTTTATAGCTCAATAACCGCATTTTTATGGATTACAGGTCTTCTTTTTTTATTTATTTCTTATAAAAAACAGGCAGTAACAAAAATAGCGCACCTCTTATTTATTGCAGGTTGGGGAGTATTAATTGTATTTGTAATAAAATTATGGATTGAATTAGATAGGCCGCCAATGCGAACTTTAGGCGAAACCCGTTTATGGTACGCTACATTTTTACCCGCCATAGGTTTTTTAACCTACATTCGTTGGAAATACAAGTGGTTTTTAGCCTATAGCATACTTATGGCTACAATGTTTTTAACCATAAATTATTTAAATCCCGAAACCTACTCAAAAACCTTAATGCCAGCATTGCAAAGTCCGTGGTTTATACCACACGTATTGGTGTATTTATTTTCGTATGCCGTATTAACTGCATCTAGCATTGTTGCTATAAAAGGTTGGTATGATAGTTACCAAGGAAATTTTAATATGGAAAGCTTAAAACTTGCCGATAATTTAGTGTACATAGGCTTTGCTTTTTTAACCCTAGGGTTGCTTTTTGGTGCTTTATGGGCAAAAGAAGCCTGGGGTCATTATTGGACCTGGGATCCAAAAGAAATTTGGGCATTTTTAACTTGGATGGGCTATTTAATTTACATTCATTACCGCTATTTCCACAGTCACAAAACCAAACAAGCACTCACTATTTTGGCATTGGCATTTGTGGTGTTACTAGTTTGTTGGTTTGGCGTAAACTATTTACCAGTAGCCAATACAAGTGTACATACCTATACGCAGTATTAAAATCATTTTTTTATGGAATATTTTACTTTAGCAAGAGTTTTGCACGTATTAGCAGTAGTTTTATGGATTGGAGGCGTTTCAATGGTAACAACGGTAATTATTCCGGCAGTAAAAAAAATGAAATCAAAAGAAGAGCAAATAGAAACCTTTGAAAAAATTGAAGGCCGATTTGCTATCCAAGCAAAAATAACCACACTTATTACCGCAATTACTGGTTTTTATATGGTGTATGTATTAGACGCTTGGTATCGCTTTTTAGAGCCTCGTTTTTGGTGGTTTCACGCCATGGTTATTGTTTGGGTGCTTTTTACGGTAGTTTTATATATTTTAGAACCATTTGTATTGCACAAACTATTTAAAAAATACGCAAACCAACATCCCGAAAAAACCTTCAGCATTATACACAAAGCACATTGGTTTTTATTGCTTTTAAGCCTAATTACCATTGTAGGAGCGGTTGCAGGTTGCCACGGATGGTTTTTCTTTTAAATTCAAATTATTTGGGCGTTTCCCGTTGGGTCAGGCTGTCATTACTCGCTTTTTTTAGTTTTAAAAAAAACTAAAAAAGAGCTCAAACAGGCCATTCCATCCTTAACGCAAAAAAAAATATTACACCTATTAACGGGCTTTAAAACACGTTAGGTATGTTTTTTAGCCTTAGAATACCGTATAAATTGTAGTTAATTTTTGTTTCTTTTAGTCTAGAATGCCCATTAAAAGTCTAACTCATTTATTAGGGTATTAGTTGTTAAGCTTTGCAGTATAGTTTCTAATACCATTTTTTTAGTATTTGTATAAAATATATGCGTTGGTTGCTGCAAAACGTCATTTAATAAATTATGATCGCTTAAAACAGCTTTTGTTTGTTTAGCTGCAGCTTCGCCTGAATCAATAATGTGAACAAACGGACCTACAATTTCTTTAATTTGAGGAATTAAGTACGGGTAATGTGTACAACCTAAAACCAAATGGTCAATGTTAAATTGTAACATAGGCGATAAATAATTGGTTAACAATTGTAGCGTTTCAGGGCTGTTTAATTTTCCGCCCTCAATCAATTCAACCAAGCCTTCACCATCTTGTTCAATAGTTGTACTATTTTTGGTATATTCATTCGCCGTTTTTTCAAAAAGCTTGCTCGTAAGCGTCCCTTTTGTAGCTAATATGCCAATGGCTCCTGTTTTGCTAAAAAGAGCAGCAGGCTTTATAGCAGGCTCAATACCAATAAAAGGAATGCTGTAATGTGATCTTAAATAATCTATAGCGTTTGTTGTGGCCGTATTGCAAGCAACAATTATTAATTTGCAACCTTTTGAAATTAAAAGTTCTGTGTTTTTTACACACAGTTCAATAATTTGATCTGAAGTTTTTTGACCGTAAGGAGCATTTTTGCTATCGGCTAAGTAAATGGTATGTTCATAAGGTAGTAATTTAACAACTTCTTTCCATATTGAAGTGCCGCCAATACCTGAATCAAAGAGACCAATAGCTTGTTGATTTTTCATTAGAATAAAAGTAAAAAAAATCCCGCCTAAGCGAGATTTTTTTTAAAAGTATTTTTGTTTTATTGAATACCTAACTTAGCTTTTACCAAAGGTAATAAATCTTTTCCTTTTGCTACTACTAAAGTTTGAGCACCTAATACATAGTCATAACCTTGTTCAGCTGCAACAGCTTCAATAGCTTCTCTTGCTTTTTCAACAATAGGTTTCATTAGCTCAGTTTCTTGATTCGTAATATCTTTTTGAGCTTGTTGACCTGCTAATTGTAATTTTTGTTGATCTTGTTGAACTTCAGCAACTCTTTGTTGATTTACTTCGTTAGTTTGTGAAGCAGCCTCAGCATCGTATCTTTTTAATTTAGCTTCTAATTTATCATTTTCAGCTTTTAATTCATCCTGATAAGTTTTAGATAATTTTTCTAAATCAGCTTGCATCGCTTTAGCTTCTGGCATTAAACTTACTAATTCCATGAAGTTAATGTGAGCAACTTTAGATTGTGCATTCATTGTATTAAAACCTAAAGCAATAACTGCAACTATTAATAACGTTTTAAATTGTTTCATTGTTTGTCCTTATTTTTAAATTAATTATTCTTATTTTTATTCGGTTTGTTTTTTAGCCTCTTCTATTTCTTTTATTCGTTGTTGTTTTTTTTCTTCATTAGCTTTAAGTAAAGCTTCTCTTTTTTTAAGTTGTTCAGCTCTTTTAGCTTCCATCTTTTGCTTCATTTCAGCTCTTTTTTGCTCCTTTTCATCAATCTTATTTTGAGCTTCTTCGCTTAAAACTGGAGCTTCTTTTGTTACTGTTGCAGCGTTTTTTTTATTTTTTTTGTCAGTTGCTTCTTCAATCTTTTTAACTCTACTAATACTTGTTAGCACTAAATCACTAATATCGTATTGTTTATTTGTATAGAGCATTACCAATGCTGTTGATTTATCTAATATAAAATCATATTTTCTTTTAACTGCAATTTCTTGAACGGCATTGTAAACTA
>CBDUAL010000115.1:0-8530 GCA_965365125.1 uncultured Lutibacter sp. | reverse complement strand
GAGTGTTATAAAACACAATTAACACCTCGAAAAATAGAAGAAAAATACAAAGGAATTCTTTTTTACAGCCCATCGGGTATTGAGAGTTATTTAAAAGATAATTCAACAAGTACAAGTGTTGCTTTTTGTATTGGAGATACTACTGCAGCCGAAGCTAAAAAATATTTTGAAAACGTAATTGTTTCAAAAGTTTCAACGGTTGAAAGCTTATTGAAATCTGTAAATACACATTTTGAAGAAATAGAAGAATCACAAAAAAATCAACAATGATAAATAGAACCAGACGTTTAAGGAAAACGGAAAACATTCGTCGTTTAGTTAGAGAGCATAAATTAACAATTGACGATTTAATTTATCCTTTATTTATTGAAGAAGGAGAAAATATTGAAACGGAAATTGTTTCGATGCCCGGAATTAAACGTTTTTCATTAGATACTATTTCAAAAGAGTTAGATGAAGTTGTTGCGTTAGATATACCGGCAGTTTTATTGTTTGGGATTCCTTCTGAAAAAGATGATACAGGTTCTGAAACTTGGAATGATGACGGAATTATGCAGCAAGCAGTTCGTTTCATCAAAAAGAATTACCCAAGTTTATATGTAATTACGGATGTGTGTTTTTGTGAATACACAAGCCACGGACATTGTGGAATTATTCACGAAAATGATGTTGATAATGATGCTACACTTGTAAATTTAGCAAAACAAGTAATTTCTCATGCAAAAGCAGGTGTGGATATGGTAGCGCCTTCAGGAATGATGGATGGTATGATTTTAAGTATTCGTGAAGCATTGGATAATACAGGATTTCCAAACTTGCCAATCATGTCGTATGCGGTAAAATACTCGTCTGCTTTTTACGGTCCTTTTAGAGATGCGGCAGATTCTGCTCCAACTTTTGGAGATAGAAGAACCTATCAAATGGATCCTTCAAACAGAGATGAAGGTTTGCGTGAAGCTACTTTTGACGATCAAGAAGGTGCAGATATTTTAATGGTAAAACCAGCATTGGCTTATTTAGATATTATTCGTGATTTAAAAAATAATTTCGACCGACCAATCGCATGTTATAATGTAAGTGGTGAATATGCCATGATAAAGGCAGCAGCCGAAAAAGGTTGGATTGATGGCGATCGTGTAATGATGGAAAGTTTGTTGTCTATGAAAAGGGCAGGAGCCGATATTATTATTACGTATTTTGCGAAAGATGTTGCTAAATTATTGTTGAAAAAATAAAAATTGTTGAGCTAAAATGAAGTTAGTCACGGAGCTGAGTCGAAGTAATTTCGATATCACCCAATCATCAAAAAAAGAATAGAATATGAAAATAGACAAATCAATTGAATTATATACAAGAGGTAAAAAAAATCTAGTTGGAGCTGTAAATTCACCAGTAAGAGCATTTAAGTCGGTTGGTGGTGTTCCAATTTTTATTGAAAGAGCAAAAGGAAGTAAAATATACGATGTTGATGGCAATGAGTATGTAGATATGGTGCTTTCTTATGGACCAATGATTTTAGGGCATAGAAATAGTTATGTTGAAAAAATTATTAAAAAATATTTAAAAAACGGATATACGTTTGGAGCTTCTACAGAAGGTGAAATTATTTTAGCTAAAATGGTTTGTGATGCTTTTCCAGGGATGGATAAAGTACGTTTTGTAAATTCTGGAACCGAAGCGGTTTTAAGTGCCATTCGTTTGGCGAGAGCTTTTACAGGGAAAAATAAAATAATAAAATTTGCAGGTTGTTACCATGGGCATTCTGATGCGTTATTGGTTGCTGCAGGTTCAGGTTTGGCAACATTAAGTATTCCAGGAAGTAAAGGAGTGCCTGATGAAGCTGTAAAAAACACCTTAATTGCAGAGTTTAATAATATTAAAAGTGTAGAGCGTCATTTAAGAAAAGATGATGTTGCGGCTATAATTATTGAGCCAATTGCTGGTAATATGGGGGTAATTCAACCTTCAAGTAAATTTATTAATGAGTTAAAAGAGCTTACAAAAGCAAGTGGTATTTTATTAATTGCTGATGAGGTTATGACAGGTTTTCGTTCAAAATTTGGAGGAGCTCAGGAATTGTTAGGTTTTCAAGCCGATATTACATGTTTAGGGAAAGTTGTAGGTGGAGGTTTTCCAGTTGGAGCTTATGGGGCAAGAAACGAAATTATGGAAATGGTAGCGCCGTTAGGTGATATGTACCAAGCAGGAACTTTGTCAGGAAACCCAATAGCAATGAGTTGTGGAATTGCAACTTTAAAAGAGCTGAAAAGACAGAACCCTTATAAAGATTTTGAAAAAACAGCAGCTTTTTTAGAGCGAGAAATGAAAATGGCAGCAAAAGAAAATGGTATTGATTTGCAAGTAAATAGATTTGGTTCTATGATCAATCCATTTTTTACAAAAACAAGAGTGGTAGATTTTAAAACAGCGCAAACGAGTGATACCGATAAGTTTAAAACCTTCTTTTGGAAAATGATGGAAAACGGCGTGTTTTTACCTCCATCTCAGTTTGAATCTTGGTTTTTAGGAACAGCAATGACTAAAAGAGATATTTACAAAGTAAGATCTGCAATTCAAATTGCAATGAAAGCTGTTGCAAATAAGTTTAATAAATAAGAGAATACAACTAACTAAAATACGACATAGGATAGATGATTAAGAACGATTTATTTTTAAGAGCTTTAAAAGGAGAAACAGTTGAACGTCCACCAGTTTGGATGATGCGTCAGGCAGGAAGATATTTACCTGAGTTTATTGCAATTCGTGAAAAATACGACTTTTTTACACGTTGTAGAACTCCAGAATTAGCTTCGGAAATTACAGTACAACCAATTCGAAGATACGGAATGGATGCCGCTATTTTATTTTCTGATATTTTAGTAATTCCGCAGGCAATGAATATTGAGGTTGAAATGAAACATGGAATAGGACCTTGGTTGCCAAATCCTATTCGTTCTCAAAAAGATGTAGACAATGTAATTGTGCCAGATGTTACTATTGAATTAGGGTACGTTATGGAAGCCATAAAAGCTACAAAAGAATTGTTGAATGATGAAATTCCTTTGATCGGTTTTGCGGGTTCTCCTTGGACAATTTTATGTTATTGTGTGCAAGGTCAAGGTTCTAAAAACTTTGATAAAGCTAAAGAGTTTTGTTTTACACAACCTGTTGCGGCACATACTTTATTGCAGAAAATTACAGATACTACCATTGCTTATTTAAAAGAAAAAGTAAAATCGGGCGTAAATGCTGTTCAAATATTTGATTCTTGGGGAGGAATGCTTTCTCCTACAGATTATCAAGAATTTTCTTGGCAATATATCAACCAAATTATTGAAGCATTAAAAGATGATGCTCCTGTAATTGCATTTGGAAAAGGGTGTTGGTTTGCGTTAGAAGATATGGCAAATTCAAATGCATCAGCTTTAGGTGTTGATTGGACAGTGGCGCCGCAAGTGGCTAGAAAACTAACAGGTAATAAAATAACCCTACAAGGTAACTTTGATCCGGTTCGTTTATTGTCACCTCCAAAAGTAATTAAATCAATGGTGAAAGAAATGATTGATGCTTTTGGAAAAGATAAATACATTGTGAATTTAGGTCATGGTATTTTACCACACGTACCTTTAGACCATGCCAAAGCATTTATTGATGCTGTAAAGGAGTATGAAGTCTAAAGTGAGAAGTGAAAAGAGGCTTCGCAGGCTAAGTAGTGAGCCTAGATAAGTTTGAAGTTAAGATAAAAATGAGACTGTTATTCCTACGGAGGTAGGAATCTTTTTAAAGGAATACAAATAGTTGTTAGTTTTTAGTTGTTAGTTTTTGTTGAGTCAGTAACTAACTAACAATAAGTAACCAACAACCAACAACTAAAAGCCAATGACGAATTTAATTCAAAAATATAACATTCCCGGACCAAGATATACCAGTTATCCAACGGTGCCTTTTTGGGATAAAGAAGGTATAGCTCAGCAAGATTGGGAACGTACGGTTAAAAAATCGTTCGATGAAAGTAATGAAGTAGAAGGAATTAGTCTTTATATTCATTTACCGTTTTGTGAAAGTTTGTGTACGTTTTGTGCCTGTCATAAAAAAATAACCAAACGTCACGAAGTTGAACAACCGTATATGGAAACCGTTTTAAAAGAATGGGATTTATATTGTGATTTATTGGTTGAACGACCAAAAATTAGAGAAATTCATTTAGGTGGTGGAACTCCAACTTTTTTTTCTTCTGAAAATTTAAAAAAACTAATCAATGGTATCTTTAAAAGAGCTGATAAGTTTGAAACCTTCGACTTTAGTTACGAAGGACACCCTAATCATACTTCCGAAGAACAATTACAAACTTTATATGATTTAGGTTCACGTAGAAATAGTTTTGGAATTCAGGATTATGATCCGGTCGTACAAAAAGCAATTCACAGAGTTCAAAGTTTTGAGCAGGTGAAAGAAGTTCATGAATTGTCTAGAAAAATTGGTTATGAATCTATTAGTCACGATTTAATTTTCGGATTGCCTTTTCAAACAGAAGAAAGTATAAGAAATACCATAAAAAATACCATTGCATTAAAACCAGATAGAATAGCTTATTACAGTTATGCGCATGTGCCTTGGATTAAAGGTGTTGGACAACGTGGTTTTGATGAAAATGATTTGCCTAAAGACAACGAAAAGCGTTATTTATACGAGTTAGGCAAACAATTATTTTTTGATAACGGGTATGTTGAAGTTGGAATGGATCATTTTGCTCTACCAACAGATTCATTGCATAAAGCTATGGAATCTAAAAAGTTACATCGTAATTTTATGGGGTACACAGCCGGGAAAACGGAGTTGATGATTGGTTTGGGAATGTCATCTATAAGTGACTCTTGGTATGCATTTGCTCAAAACGAAAAAGACGTTGATGTGTATACTGAAAAAGTAAATAGTGGTGTAATTCCAATATTTAGAGGTCATTTGTTAACCGAGCAAGATTTAATTGTGAGAAAACACATTTTAAATTTAATGTGCAACTTAGAAACCGAATGGAAGATAGGTTTAGATGTTGAAATTAAAAATGAAATTATTGTGCGTTTACAAGAAATGATTGATGATGGTTTACTTGAAGTTACTGATACTAGAATAACAGTAAAAGAGGAGGGAAGAATGTTTGTGCGTAATATTTGTATGGCTTTTGATCTTAGATTACTTGAAAATAAACCTGATACCAGGGTTTTTTCAATGACCATATAAAAAGAGAACTATTTAAAACAAAAAACCGAGCATTTAGCCCGGTTTTTTTGTTTATAATATGTTATTCTCCTAAGGTTCTCATATAGCTTACTATGTACCACATATCATCTTCGTCTGGCATTTTCTTTTCAAAGTTAGGCATGTCATCTCTACCAATATAACTTTTGTAAAATAAGGCTCCATCAGATTGCGCTTGGAATTCTTCCGAAGAAAAATCTCCTAAATCACCTTCAACATCATCTGCTTTTTGACCATCACCTAAACCTTCTTTACCGTGGCAAGATTTACAATGTTTGTCGTATAACATTTTTCCGTCAGAAATATTGTCATCACTGGCTTCCGTAGGGTTCGTCATTTTTTCATATTTAGCAGGTACAACCCACTCTTCTTGCACTAATTTAGTGAAGGAAAAAAGACCAAGGGTAATTACCCCAATCAGCATTAAAATTTTGAGTTTTTTCATTTTTTTTAGGATTTTATTTTATTCGTTATTAATTAAATATCAAAAACAATACCAGTTTTTTTAGGTTTTGTTGTGTTGTTCTTCTGTTGCTAAATTAATATTTTCACCGTCTTTTTTAATTTTAAAAAGGTTAAGGATTGTATAAATATAATTGGCCCAAACGCCTAAAAGTAAAATAGTTAAAACTATGTACATCCATAATGGAGCAGATTCTGACCATAGGGTGTTTTTTACTATTTTTACAGGTGTAGTTTTATGGCTACCCCAATTTACAAATTTTTCTTGAGTTACATTTCCAAATTCATCATGATCTTCAATACTAGCTATAACTGTTACATCACCATCACCATCACCAGGGATATCGGTTGGAAATTCAAATTCAAATACACCATCTTCAATACTTCCTTCTTTAATTGGCATATTAGACAACATACCTTTAACAAAAATTGTAATATCAGCTTCTTCTAAAGGTACTTTTGTTTGTAGGCTGTCAAGGGTAAGTGTGTAAGCTTCAACCATAACTGTTTTAACACTGTCAATTTCTTTCAAATTTAGTTCTAAGTGTAAATCTTTTACAGCGAGACTTTTTTTAGCGCTTTTTAATCCTTTAGAACCTTTAAAACGTGCTGTTAAATTTATGAATCCATTTTCATCTAATTCATAATTTTGGCTTGAAGGAAGCGTGAGTTTAGCTATTCCTTCTTTTGAAGTGAATACTGTTCCTACTAATAATTCTTCATCGTTTAAAACATTGTAAAAATAAATTTCAGCTTCAAAAACTGGTATTTTATCTTTTCTGTCTTTTTTGTTTTGAACTATAAAACTAACTTCTAGCAAGCGTGAATTATCACTTTGTTTGAACGAATTAAATTTATAAACCGTTTTATATTTACGAACATCAAATTCTTCATCTTGTTCTTCTTGCTGTGCAAAACCTAAGTTGCTAAACAGTATAATTGCAATAAAAGAAGCGTAAAATGTATGTTTCATGAGATTACTTTTCATAATTTCTAATTTTATGTCTATTACTTAACTGCTTTTTTAGGCTGCCTTTTATTATACTTTTTTTGTTCTCTTTCATAATCTATTATTCCAGACATTGGTATAATAGGAACAAACTTAATAAGTAGTGTAAAAAGCAAACAAAATGCAGCAATACCAGTAAGGCTCAATGAATATTCAACCCAAGTAGCAGAATAGTTAACAAATTCAGCTCTAGTATCTTGAATTGGTAAATAAGGTGTTTCTAATGTTGGTACAACAATTAAAAAACGATTTAACCACAATCCTAATACGGCAATAATAGCTGCAAAAGTGATGGATTTTATAGTTCTAAATTTTTTAAAAAACAAGATCACTATTGGCACTAAAACTCCAATGTAATTTGCGAAAATAAATTCCCAAAAATAACGGTTAAATAATGTATCTAATAATTGAACATCGTTTTCTTTATGGCTAAACCAACGAGCAAAGTATTCGCTAAAAGTAAAGTATCCAAAAAGTAACGCCATTACCAGTAATACAATACCTGCAGCAATAAAATGTACTTTTCTAAGATACCTTTCTAAATGAAAATATTTTCTAATAGTATACATTGAAATAATAATAACACCAACGCCAGAATACAAACCAGCAATAATAAAGTAAGGTGCAAAAATAGTGCTATTCCATCCTGGTTGAAGGGTTAAACTAAATATCCAAGCAAGTACGGTATAGGCTACAATTGCCAATACAATAATCATTACAGACATTGTTCTTGTAATTTTATGCAACCGTTCTCTTTGTTCGGTTGTGTCTTGGTAATTTAATGCTAAAATTCTATATGCTTTCTTTTGCCAATTAGCTACTTTTAGCTCTTTATTGTCTCTAAGGATTGCAAAATCTGGAATAAAAGTTAAGTATAAGTAAATAAAACACCCAACCAAATCAGTCATAATTGCAATAATATCCCAAGTAATAGGTGATTGAATTCTTGGGTATAAAAACAAGTAATGAAGTCTATCCAATCTACCAATACATAATAAAATAAAAACAGGACCAATTATTAAAGATAACACGGTTATTAATTCTATAATTCGTGACACAGAATTTTTCCATGGAGTTTTAAAAAAATGTAATATTCCTGAAATAAATGCCCCCGAATAACTAATTCCAACAAAAAATATGAAGTTAATAATGTAGATACCCCACACTACATTGTCTCGCATTCCCGTTACAATATGACCATTTATAAATTGTACTAAAAAAGCATAAAATCCTACTAAAATAATGGCAACTAAGCAGCCAATCCAAATTTTGGTTTTTAAGCTATAATTTTCTAAAGCAGGAGAAAATTCTTTAACCAATTCTCTTTTTCTTTTATCTATATTCATAATTAAGAGTTGTTAGATTAAATTTTTCCGTCTTTTTTTAATTGTTGAACATAAGGTACATCTTTATAACGTTCAATAATATCTTCATCTACATTAAATCCACGTTCAAGTGGAAATTGTCTGTTCACAGCAGGTAAGTAATACACATTTGGCTTGGTACCTAAATGTTCTAAATGGCGATAGCCTCCACGATCTTTAATTAATTCAGAAAAACGAACTGTTTCATCTCCGTTGGTTACAATGTCTTCATTTTTATCTCCAAAATAAATGACACCCATAGGGCACGATTGTGCGCAGTGTGGTAATTTTCCTTGACGTAACATATCTGGACAAAAATCACATTTCATTACGGTTCCTTCTGCTGCAGGTACGCTTGTTTCTGGAGAATATGGTTGAGAAGTGTCTTTAAATTTATCTTTATGTCCCCAATTGAATTGACGAGCAGAATATGGGCAAC
>CBDUAL010000114.1:0-8611 GCA_965365125.1 uncultured Lutibacter sp. | reverse complement strand
TAATAATCTGGATATTCATAAAGGAAGTTTTTATATTAAAATAATTATCAATTCAGACTTAAAAGAAGCAAAAGTATTGGTTGACGATAAGCCAGCTATGATTGTTGATGAAACTTTGAACTTTAAAACTATCACAATTAATTAATACTGGTATTGAGAAAAGTAATCTTTCTACTAAGATTGTGTTAGCTGAAGCAGCCGATTTGCGTTGGTTGTATTCTAATCATGGGAAACCAGAGCGAGGAAATCAAATCAATTATTTTTTTAGTGAAAACAAGCAAGTTAAAAACTTAGAGCATACTATTTCAGGGCATAGTTATTTTACTACTTGGCCAGTAGATAGTTTAATTGCTGTTAGGCAAAAATTAAATAAAAAATTAATAGAACATAAGCTTGATTACTGGCAAAGTGAATTCTGTATCCTGGAGAAATCAGACGATATAGGTGGTGGAAGCAAAAGAGATTTGGGTATGAATACAGCTTTATACGTGGCGCGCGTAATTCATGCAGATTTAACATTGGCAAACGCAAAATCATGGCAATGGTGGACAGCGTTAACAATTGCAGATTTTAAAGATGGACTTATTTATATTGATACAGGTAATAAAAAGGATCTTTACAATCAAGAGTCATTAAAAACAAACGGAGTGTTTTACGATTCAAAACTCTTATGGGTGTTGGGAAATTATTCCAGATTTGTAAGGCCAGAAATGAAGCGTATTGAGGTGAAATTAGGAGATTCGAACTCGCTTAATAAGCAGTATAAAGATGTTATGATTTCTGCATATAAAAATGAAAAATCTTCAGAATTAGTTATTGTTGCTATAAATTATAGTAATGAAAATAAAACAATCGACCTTTCGAGGTTTGTGTTAAAGAATATGTATGTAACCTCTAAATATAAAAGTTTAGAAGCTGTTAAATTGAATGACCAAAATGTGGTTATTGAGGCAAGGTCAGTAAGTACTATAATTGGTCATTTGTAGAGGAGTTAGGTGTAAATTACTATTGAAATTGTAAGAAGAGTTAACAAAATGTTAATTATTACAATCTAAATAATAGTTAAAACCAAAACGAACATTCAATAAGTATATTTTATGTTTGATTTGGTTTGATTTCTTTGTTTTACAGTCATTTTAAGAATGACTGTAACAAAGAATATCATATTTTTCAAACAGATTTATTTAAAGTGATTTTATCCATATTTTAGATTTTAAAATCCATTAAATGACACCGTATTTTCTTTAATTTTGGAAATGTAAGATTGCTTTAGAATAAGTAGAATTATACATAATTTTACTTATTTAGTTAAATTTAAACTTATAACAAAAACAGATATAACATGAAATTAAAAAATTTATTTGAGTTGTTTTTTTGTATTACACTAATTTTTTTAACTAGTTGTAAAAACAAGGATGTATCTCCAAAAAATGAGATTAAAAAGCCAAATGTTGTTTTTATTTTGGCAGATGATTTAGGTGCTCATGACCTAAGTTTTTCAGGTAGTAACTATTATGAAACACCTAATATTGATGCTATTGCAAATGAAGGAGTTGAGTTTACACAAGGGTATGCTGCTTGTCAAGTATGTAGTCCTTCTAGAGCAAGTCTTATGACTGGGCAATATACAGCTAGACATGGTGTTACCGATTGGATTGGAGCAGCAACAGGTGAGAAATGGGGTGATTATTACAATACAAAAGTGATGCCTCCTGCGTATGAAATGGCAATTCCAGATGATAATATAACCATAGCAGAAGCTTTTAAAGCTAATGGATATAAAACATTTTTTGCAGGTAAATGGCATTTAGGTGACGAGCCACATACTCCAGAAAATAATGGATTTGATATAAATAAAGGTGGCTGGGAAGTTGGTGGTCCTAAAGGAGGGTATTACGCACCTTGGAGAAATCCTAAGTTAGATTATAAATATGAAGGAGAGAATCTTACCAAAAGATTAGCCTTAGAAACAGCAGACTTTATTTCAGAAAATAAAGATCAACCATTTTTTGCATTCTTGTCATTTTATGCGGTACATGGTCCTATAGAAACAACAGAAGCAAAATGGAATAAATATAGAAACAAAGCTGATGCACAAGGTATCCCTGAATCGGGTTTTGAAATGGAACGAATTTTACCTATTCGAACTGTGCAAGATAATCCTATTTACGCAGGTTTAATAGAATCTATGGATGATGCTGTTGGTGTGGTATTACAACGATTAAAGGAGCTTGGTTTAGATGAAAATACAATTATTGTGTTTACATCTGATAATGGTGGTGTTGCAAGTGGAGACGCCTTTTCTACCACAAATTTCCCGTTAAGAGGCGGGAAAGGTTATCAATGGGAAGGTGGTATTAGAGAGCCTTACCTTGTTAAAGCACCAATGTTAAAAAATTCACCTAAATCTATTGATTACCCTGTTTCTGGTATTGATTTATACCCTACACTATTAGATTTGATTGGTGTTGAAAAAGATCCTAAACAAATTATTGATGGGGTTAGCTTAGTTCCTCTTTTAAAAGGAAAACAACTAGATACTAGGCCGTTATTTTGGCACTATCCACACTACGGAAATCAAGGAGGTGAGCCAGTTAGTATCATACGAAAAGAAGCTTACAAACTTATTCATTATTGGGAAGATGGTCATGATGAATTGTACAATTTATCAACTGATCCAGGTGAAAAACAAGATGTTTCAAAAGATTTACCAGAAGTAGCACATAATTTAAGAAATGAATTAGATGCCTATTTAAAAAGTGTAAATGCTCGCCTTCCTGAAAAATATGAAAAGTATGATGATGTGAAATCAAAAGCACGTTACGAAAGTAGAAAAAATAAAATGTTACCTAATTTAGAAAAACAACGCAAGAACTTTTTGAAGAAGGGTTTTAAACCAAACGAAGATTGGTATAATAGTAGTTTAACAAAGGACTAACATATCAAAAATAATATAAAATAAACCAACCAAACATTATGGATAAAACAAAATTCAACTTCACGTATTTACTTTTTTTAGCTTTAGTATCGGCTATGGGAGGGTTTCTATTTGGTTACGACTGGGTTGTTATAGGGGGAGCAAAACCATTTTATGAACTTTATTTTGACATTAGCACCCTGCCAACTTTACAAGGTTGGGCAATGAGCAGTGCTTTGATTGGTTGTATTTTTGGAGCTGTAATTTCTGGCTTTGTTGCAGATCGTTTTGGAAGAAAAATTCCATTAATTTTTTCTGCAGCTTTATTTACGTTGTCAGCTTTTGGAACAGGATATGCTAATGAATTTACGCCTTTCATAATTTATCGCCTTATAGGTGGTTTAGGAATTGGTTTGGCTTCAACTTTGTCTCCAATGTATATTGCAGAAATAGCACCTGCAAAATATAGAGGGCAATTTGTAGCAATCAATCAGCTTACTTTAGTTATTGGGATTTTAGTTGCCCAAATAGCTAACTTTTTTATTGCTGAAGCTATTCCAGAAAATTATTCTCAAGAAATGATATTGAGCTCATGGAATGGTCAAACAGGATGGCGTTGGATGTTTTGGGTAGAACTTATTCCAGCAATGTTATTTTTTGTTCTCATGTTTTTAGTGCCAAAAAGCCCAAGGTTTTTAGTGAAAATAAATAAAGATGTGAATGCCAAAAATGTTTTAGCTAAAATTGGAGGAGAAGCCTATGCGGAGCAGGAATTAGTAAGTATTAAAGCAACACTTAAAGAAAGTGGTACTTCCAAAATTAAATTTTCAGATTTTAAAAGTGCCAAGGTTAAACCTATTTTAATCATAGGTGTTGTTTTAGCTATTTTCCAACAATGGTGTGGTATTAATATCATTTTTAATTATGCCGAAGAAATATTTACAGCAGCAGGTTATAGTGTTGGTGATATGTTGTTTAACATTGTAATAACAGGTAGTGTAAACTTAATATTTACTTTAGTTGCTATGCGAACTGTTGATAGTTGGGGGCGAAGAAAATTAATGCTTTTAGGTTCTATAGGCTTAGGTGTTGTGTATGCTATTTTAGGAGGAGCCTATTATATGCAATTTACAGGATGGCCAGTATTGCTATTAGTAATTATAGCTATTGCAATATACTCAATGTCTTTGGCTCCAATTACCTGGGTTGTTTTATCAGAGATTTTTCCTAATAGATTAAGAGGAGTAGCTATGTCTATTGCTACATTTTCATTATGGATAGCATCCTTTATTTTAACATTCACATTCCCAATTTTAAATGATGCTTTAGGAGCATCAGGAACGTTCTGGGTGTATAGCTCTATTTGTATTGCAGGATTTCTATTTATAAAAAATAAACTGCCAGAAACAAAAGGGAAAAGTCTTGAAGAAATTGAATTAGAGTTAACGAAGGATAAATAATTGAAACATTAAAGGATGATAAATAAACAGATAATTTTTGGACTAACTTTTATGCTGACGTTGAATTTTGCTTGTGCGCAGCAAAAAGAAATCTCATCGCAAAAAAGTGAAATAGTAATCTTTTATTTGGATTCACTTAAAAAGGAATTGAAAGTAAAATGGCCTAATAACCATATCATTAACTTGGTGTTTCACGGGCATTCCGTGCCAACAGGTTATACCACAAGAGGTGTTTTAGACCGGTTACAGGCTTATCCGTTTCGTACATTAAAAAAAGTGAATGATTTTTATCCTTATTCTGTAGTAAATATAATTACAACCTCTATTGGAGGTGAACAAGCTGAACAAGGTGCAAAGCGTTTTAAGGATGAGGTGCTTATTTACAAACCCAATGTACTTTTTATAGATTACGCCCTTAATGATCGCAGTATTGGTTTGGAACGTGCAAAGATAGCTTGGGAACAAATGATTCAAGAAGCATTGGCTTACGGAACTAAAGTTATTTTAATGACTCCTACACCTGATTTGAAGGAAGATATTTTTTCTGAAGATACTCCGTTGGCTAAACATAGCGAGCAAATTAGAGGTTTGGCAAAAAAATACGGTGTAGGCTTAGTAGACAGCTACGCACTATTTAAAGAGATTGCAAAAACAGCGCCTTTAATTGGCTTTATGTCACAAAACAATCACATCAATCAAAAAGGGCATCAATTTGTTGCTGATGCAATTTCAGAATACTTCAATTTCAATACTAAAAACTAAAAGTTATAATGACCTATTCAAAAGCCATAAAAGCAGTTGTAATTTGTTTTTTACTCGCAGTATTAATTTCCTGTAAGAGTGAAAGTAAATTAAGCATCAATCTTTCTGGTGAATGGAAGTTTAAAATAGATTCTTTAGATGCTGGCATAAATGAACAATGGTTTGGCTCAATTTTATCAGAAAGTATTTCGTTGCCAGGTTCTTTGGCTGAAAATGGAATTGGAAATGATATTACTGCTGAAACCAACTGGACAGGAAATATGTGGAACGATAGTTTGTGGTACAAGGATCCGAAAATGAAAAAATACCGTCAAAAAGGCAATGTAAAAGTGCCTTTTTGGTTAAGTCCTGAAAAAGTTTATACGGGTGCTGCATGGTATCAAAAACAAGTTAACATTCCACAATCTTGGGAAAACAAGTATGTTAATTTAGAATTGGAGC
This sequence comes from uncultured Lutibacter sp., assembly GCA_965365125.1. Taxonomy (GTDB): domain Bacteria; phylum Bacteroidota; class Bacteroidia; order Flavobacteriales; family Flavobacteriaceae; genus Lutibacter. The sequence continues at coordinate 3,031 of CBDUAL010000114.1, read as the reverse complement.
GTGTGCATTGGGAATCTACAGTTTGGGTAGATGATAAACAAATAGGAATGCAAAACAGTTTAGGAACTGCTCATAATTATAATTTGAGTGATTTTTTAACACCAGGAGAACATACAATTACCATTTGTGTTGATAACCGCATAAAAGACATTGATGTAGGTTTAGACGCGCATAGTGTTTCAGACAATACACAAACCAACTGGAATGGAATTGTTGGTAATATAGAACTTACGGCAACTTCAAAAGTTTCTATTGGGCTTGTAAAGTTGTATCCAAATGTTACAAATAAAACGGTAAAAGTTATTGTTCAAGTTGAAAACTCTTCAGAAAAAAATCAAAAAGGACAATTAATTTTAGAAGCAAAAGATAAATCTAATGAAGAACACAAACTTCCTTTATTAAAACAAGATTTTGAAATAAATGAAAACAATGAAGTTGTTTTAGAATATAATATGGGCGATAGTCCAAAGCTTTGGGATGAATTCAATCCTAATTTATATAAAATGCAACTTACGTTAAAAACAGATGCAGGAATAGATAATGAAAATGTTGATTTTGGAATGCGAGATTTTAAAGCAAAAGGCACCATTTTCACCGTTAATAACAAGCCTGTTTTTTTAAGAGGAACATTAGAATGTGCTATTTTTCCTTTAACAGGTTATCCTCCAACCGATATTGATTCTTGGAAACGAATATTTAAAATCATTCAAAATCACGGATTAAATCACATGCGTTTTCATTCTTGGTGTCCACCAGAAGCGGCTTTTAAAGCAGCTGATGAAATGGGTGTTTATCTTCAAGTTGAAGCGTCAGCATGGACAACTATTGGAGACGGTGCACCTATAGATAAGTGGCTGTACAAAGAAGCCGAAGATATTATAAATGCTTATGGTAACCACCCATCTTTTGTAATGATGGCTTATGGTAATGAGCCTGGAGGTAAAAATCATGCGGAGTATTTAAAAGATTTTGTAAATCATTTTAAAACATTTGACAATAGACGAGTTTATACAGGTGGTGCGGGTTGGCCTTATTTTGACGATTTAGATTTTTATAATAATAGAAAACCACGTATTCAGGGGTGGAATGAAAACTTGAATAGTATTATCAATGCAAAACCACCGCAAACAGTATTTGACTATAGTGATATCATAAATAAAATACCTATGCCTTATGTAAGTCATGAAATGGGACAATGGTGTGTGTATCCAAACTTTAAAGAAATGTCAAAATATACAGGTGTTTTAAAACCTAAAAACTTTGAGATTTTTAAAGAAACGTTAGAAGAGAACCAATTAGGAGCATTGGCAGATAGTTTATTGCTGGCTTCAGGGAAACTTCAAACATTGTGTTACAAAGCAGATATTGAAGCTGCTTTAAGAACCAAAAACATGGCTGGATTCCAACTATTAGATTTACATGATTTTCCAGGTCAGGGGACTGCTTTAATAGGTGTTTTAGATGCTTTTTGGGACGAAAAAGGGTATGTAACACCAGAAGAGTATCGTGAATTTTGTAACAAAACCGTACCATTAGCACGATTAGAAAAACGAATTTTTAAGAATACCGATACTTTAAAAGCTTCAATAGAAATAGCACATTACGGTGAAAAACCACTCATAGCTGTAACACCAACTTGGTCGTTAAAAAATACTGATGGAAGCATTTTTAGAAATGGAGATTTTAATAAAATAGACATACCAATCGGAAACGGATTTAGTTTCGGTCAAATTGTTGTCAATTTAAATGAAATTCAAAAAGCTCAAAAATTAACTTTAACAGTTTATGTTTCAGATTTTGAAAACTCTTGGGATGTTTGGGTGTACCCTAGCAATCAAGAAAAAATTGAAAATGAAAACACCTTAAAGGTTGTAAATAAACTAGATGAAAGCACCATAAGTTACCTTGAAAATGGAGGGAAAGTGCTTTTAAATATTTCAAAGGGAGCTATTGCGGAAGATAAAGGTGGGAATATTGGTGTTGGTTTTTCAAGTATATTTTGGAATACCTCTTGGACCAAAGAACAAAAACCACATACACTAGGAATTCTTTGTAATCCAAAGCATCCGGCATTGGCAAACTTCCCAACAGAGTACCATTCAAACTGGCAATGGTGGGATGCCATGAGCAATTCAAATGCGATGGTTTTAGATGATTTACCGCATACATTAACTCCAATTGTTAGAATAGTGGACGATTGGTTTAAAAATAGGAGGACAGCTTTGATTTTTGAAGCTAAAGTTGGTAAAGGTAGTTTACTAATATCGGGGATAGATTTACATACCAATATTGAAAATAGATTAGAGGCACAACAATTATTATATAGTTTAAAATCGTATATGGCAAGTAGTCAATTTACACCTAAAACATTACTTACTATTAACGAAGTAATATCATTATTAAAATAAAAAAAATAATATCTGCAATTTAAGAGCAGACTAAAACATGCAATTATGAAGACTGTAAAAGCTTGGAAAGAAAAAGTGATAATACCTACTTATGAAGTTGGGAAACCAGAAAAATACCCTGTTTTTTTAGATAAACGAGTGTATCAAGCAAGTAGTGGTTCAGTATATCCACACCCTGTAATTGAAACTATGAGTGATACCAAAGTTGATAAAGAATGGGATGCTATTTTTATAGAAAACGACTATATTAAAATTATGGTGTTGCCAGCTTTGGGAGGTAGAATTCAAATGGCGTATGATAAAATAAGAGAACGTCATTTTGTGTATTACAATCATGTTATAAAACCTGCTTTAGTGGGGTTAACAGGACCATGGATTTCAGGAGGAATAGAGTTTAACTGGCCGCAGCATCACAGACCTAGCACCTATGATCCAACAGATTTTTATATTGAAGACAATGAAGATGGAAGTAAAACTATATGGGTGAGCGAGTTAGAACGTATGTTTAGAACAAAAGGAATGGCAGGGTTTACACTGTATCCAGATAAAGCATATTTAGAAATTAAAGCACAATTGTACAATAGAACACCACATCCACAAACATTTCTTTGGTGGGCAAATCC
>CBDUAL010000113.1:0-8657 GCA_965365125.1 uncultured Lutibacter sp. | reverse complement strand
TATGGCGATTCGAACAGTGATGAACCTTCTCCTGCTGATTTAATGGTAGATTTACTAAAAAATAAATCTGAATTATTTCATAATAAAAACGAAGAAGCCTTTTGTTGTTTTAGCAATTGGTGTAAATGCTACAGGTTTATTGGCTACGCAAGAATATGCAAAACACAGTACGCGTAGTAAAAGTGAGTTAACTATCAATCCTGAGGGTTCTCCTAAAGAAGCTACCAATGGTTTATCTAAAGACTATATTACAGAATATAGTTACGGAAAAAGTGAAACGTTTAATTTGTTTATTCCTCGTTTTAAGGGAGGTACGCGTCATGAAGTTGTTGAAGATAGTGAGTTGCGCAGTTTTTTACAAACTTCAGTTAGTAAAGGTTTAAGCGCTAATGATGCCAATTATTTAATGCAAATTTCATCTATGTATTGGGGAAAGCAGCCTATTGTAGCTGCTCCAGCATATATTGGTGCGTTATTTATTTTCTTGTTTGTGTTGGGGTTGTTTTTAGTGAAGGGAAAATTGAAAAATTGGTTGGTTGCGGCTACCCTATTTTCCATTCTATTAAGCTGGGGGAAAAACTTGGAGTTTTTAACCAATTTCTTTATTGATTATGTTCCAATGTACAATAAATTTAGAGCGGTTTCTTCTATTCAGGTAATTGCCGAATTGACCATTCCTTTATTAGGAATTTTAGGCTTGAAAGAAATTTTAAATTCTGAAATAACCAAAGAAACAAAAATACATGCATTAAAATGGACAACCATAATTGTAGGTGGTTTGGCGTTGATTTTTACTGTTGCAGGAACAGGTTTGTTTTCATTTGAAACAGCAATGGATTTGCAAATTGACGAACAAATTGCTGGTTATTTAGATGCCATTGTTGCTGATAGACAAAGCTTGTTTTTTGGTGATAGTTTACGCTCATTAATTATTGTTTCACTTTTTGCAGTGATTATTTATTTGTATTTAAATGAAAAAATAAAGAGTTTAGTTTTAATTATTTCTTTTGGAGCTATTGTATTGTTCGATTTAGTGAATGTAGATAAACGTTACGTAAATAACGATTACTTTACTTCAGCAAGAAAGGTTGATAAACCATTTAGTGCAACTGCTATTGATAAAGAAATTTTAAAAGATAAGAGTTACTACAGAGTAGCTAATTTGTCTAAAAATATCATGGCCGATGGTTCAACATCTTATTTTCATAATTCGGTTGGTGGATATCACGCGGCAAAACCACGTCGTTATCAAGAGTTGTACGATTTTCAACTAGCGAAAGGTAATATGGAAGTATTTAATATGTTGAATACGAGATATTTAATTACACCCGATAAATCCGGAAAAAACAGTTTAAGTGTAAACGATAAAGCCAACGGAAACGCTTGGTTTGTTACTAAAATTAATGTTGTAGATTCTGCAAATGAAGAAATTACAGCTTTAAATAATTTAAATACAAAAACAACGGCAGTTATCAATGCGAATACGGTTTCAAGCGATTTCAAAACAGTATATACAATTGATTCTTTAGCAACTATTCAATTGGTATCGTATAAAGCAAATATGTTGAAGTATGAATTTTCTGCAAAGGAAGATCAGTTTGTAGTATTTTCAGACATTTATTACAAAAATGGTTGGAATGCTTATGTTGATGGGAGTTTAACTCCTCATTACAACGTAAATTATGTATTAAGAGGGATGGAAGTTCCTAAAGGAAAACACACTATTGAGTTTAAATTTGAACCTGCTATAATTCAACAAGGAAATACCATAACATTAGTTTCATACTTTTTGTTACTGCTGATTCCTGTAGGTTGGTTTGTAGTTCAAAGAAAAAAGAAGGATAAGCAAATCTCTTAAAATTAAATAGTTATAACAATTTTAGTTGAAATTAATTCAACTTAATTAAGAATTCAACAACTAATTCACCTATTGCATTCATGTATAATATAATACCAAAAAAAAGATATAAGCATACCTTAGAATTTTTACAAAATGTTTTGCCTGCGCCAGCTACAATTTTAGATTTAGGTGTTCGGAATCCATTTTCAGAAATTATGGAGCAAAATGGGTATACCGTTTACAATACCTTGGGTGAAGATTTAGATGAAGTTCCAGAAATTGTAAAAAAACACAAAGTAGATGCTGTTACTGCTTTTGAAATTTTTGAGCATTTATTAGCGCCTTATCAAGTGTTAAAAGAAATTGAAGCGCCCAAATTAATAGCTACAATTCCGCTTAATTTATGGTTTGCTTCGGCTTATAGAAGTAAAACTGATATGCGCGACAGACATTATCACGAGTTTGAAGATTGGCAGTTTGATTGGTTGGTTGAAAAATCAGGTTGGACGATTAAGAACAATCAAAAGTGGACAAGCCCCATCAATAAAATTGGAATACGACCAATTTTACGAAAATTTACACCGCGTTATTACGCTATTTACGCAGAAAAATAATTGCTATGCGCATAGGAATGATTTTAGACAAGACGTTTCCACCTGATCCCAGAGTGGAGAATGAGGCTATATCATTAATTGAAAAAGGGCACGAAGTTTTCCTATTTTGCTTAAAATACGAAGAAGAAAAAGAAAATGAAGTTGTAAAAGGCATTCAGGTTAAACGGTATTTGTCTTCTAAATTACTATACAAATTATCTGCTTTAGTTTATACATTTCCTTTTTATTCCGCAGTAATGTCAAAAAAAATTGAACACTTTTTAGAGTTCAATCAAATTGATATCATTCATATACACGACATTCAAATTGCTGAAGCTGTTTTTAAGGCAAACAAAAAGTTGAAATTAAAAACAACGCTTGATTTACACGAAAACCGACCAGAAATAATGAAGTTTTATCCTCATTTACAACAATTTCCTGGGAAGTTTTTAATTTCTTCAAAAAAGTGGAAACAAAAAGAAGAGGAGTTTGTGAAAAAGGCAACTAACGTTGTGGTTGTTACTGAAGAAGCAAAACAGGAACTTGTACATAGAGTAGGGAAGCCTTCAAAAAATATTGTTGTTGTTCCAAATACGGTACATAAAGCTTATTTTGAAAAAGCGGTTTTTCAACCTGAAATTATTGAGAAATACCAGTCTAATTTTGTGCTGTTGTATGTTGGTGATACTGGTTTAAGAAGAGGCTTACAAACAGCGATAGAAAGTATTTCAACCTTAAAAAATAACATTCCTTCTATTAAATTGGTGATTGTTGGTAGTAATACTTCTGATGCTATTTTAAAAAATCAAGTTAAAAATTTGGGAATTGAAGCGTATGTAGATTTTGAAGGTTGGAAAAATGAAACATTATTTCCGTCTTATATAAAAGCAAGCGCTATTTGTATTTCGCCTTTAAAAAGGAATTTACACCACGACACTACGTACGCAAATAAAATATTTCAATATATGAGTTTTGCAAAACCATTGCTAGTGAGTAATGCCGTTTCACAGCAAAATATTGTTGAAAAAGCAGCGGCAGGTTTGGTTCACGAAGCTGAAAATAAGACTGATTTTAGTTCGAAAGTTTTAGAGTTATACAACAATTCTACCTTACAAAAAGAATTAGGAGAAAATGGAAAGTCATTTATTGAAAATGAATTTTGTTGGGAATTAGCTTCAGAAAAATTAATAGCTTTATATCATAATTAAACCGCATGAAAAAAGTACTCATTATAACTTATTATTGGCCACCTGCAGGAGGTTCTGGAGTGCAGCGTTGGCTAAAGTTTGTAAAGTACTTTAGAACTTTTGGTATAGAACCTGTAGTTTATACGGTTGAAAATCCAAGTTACCCAATACTAGATGCTTCATTAGAAAATGAAATTCCGAAGGGAGTAAAAGTTATAAAACAGCCAATTTGGGAGCCTAACAATTTGTTGTCATTATTTGGAAAGAAGAAAACCGAAAGTGCTGGTTTTTTAAATCCAAATCCTACTTTTGTGGGCGAAGTATTACAATATATTCGTGCAAATTATTTTATTCCTGATGCGCGTAAATTTTGGGTGAAACCATCGGTGAAATATTTGAAAAAGTATCTTGAAGAATCCAATATAGATTGTGTGATAACCACTGGTCCGCCGCATAGTTTACATTTAATTGGCTTAGAGTTAAAACAGCAGTTACCTATAAAATGGATTGCAGATTTTAGAGATCCTTGGACAGAAATTGATTATTTTCATCAGTTACCACTTTCAAAAAAAGCGATTAAAAAACATCATTTTTTAGAAGAAAAAGTATTGAAAAATGCAGATGCTGTTCTAGTGGTTGGTAACACTATGAAAAAGAATTATGACCATTTTAATTCGAATATTCGTTCGATAACTAATGGTTTTGATGGCGAAATAAAGGAAGTAAATACAAAGCTTGATGATAAGTTTACGTGTACGCATATAGGCTTAATGAATGCTGATAGAAACCCAAAAATGTTATGGGAAGTATTTTCAGAACTTTGTTCGGAAAATGAAAGTTTTAAAAACGATTTTCAATTAAAACTAATTGGTAAAATTGATCCTTCTATTTTAAAGGATATTGAAATAAATCGACTCTCAAATAATGTTGAAATTATTGATTACGTTTCGCATAAAGAAGTACTTGAATTTCAACAAAAATCGCAAGTTTTAGTATTGGTGGTAAATAATGTACCCAGTGCAAAAGGAATAATTACAGGCAAAATATTTGAATATTTAATGGCAAAACGCCCTATATTAGCTATTGCGCCAAGTGATGGAGATTTAGCTGAAATATTAAAAAATACACAAGCTGGTACAACTGTGAATTTTGAAGATAAAACACAATTGAAAAAAAGTATACTCGATTTGTATGCAAGCTATAAAAAAGGCGATTTGAGTATTCATTCAAAAAATATAGAACAATTCCACAGAAAAGAATTAACGAAGAAAGTTGCTGAACTAATAATTGACCTCACCAAATGAAAAAAATAGTTACCATATTAGGTGCAAGACCACAGTTTGTAAAAGCTGCCGTTTTAAGTAGAGTTATTTTAAAATACAAAGCTATTAAAGAAGTAATTGTACACACAGGTCAGCATTACGACGCCAATATGAGCGACATATTTTTTGAGGAAATGAACATTCCAAAGCCTACTTATAATTTAGCAATTAACGGGTTGAATCATGGTGCAATGACTGGACAAATGTTACAGAAAATAGAGGAGGTTTTATTGATTGAAAAACCAGATGTTGTGGTGGTTTATGGAGATACAAATTCTACGTTGGCTGGCGCGTTAGCAGCAAAAAAGCTACATATTAAGGTGGTTCATATTGAAGCTGGTTTACGTTCATTTAATATGAAAATGCCTGAAGAAATCAATCGAATTTTAACCGATAGGATTTCTGATCTTTTAATTTGCCCTACAGATACAGCTGTTGAAAACTTAACTAAAGAAGGTTTTTTAACAATGCCTTCAAAAGTGGTGAAAAGTGGCGATATTATGAAAGATGCGGTTGCTTTTTATAGTGAAACTTCTTCTGAAAAATCAGATATTATTTCAACCTTAAATCTTCAAAATAACGAATTTGTATTGGCAACGATTCATAGACAAGAAAATACTGATGACATTGAGAATTTAAAAGCAATTTTTGAGGCATTAGCCCATATAAACAAAGATAAAAGAGTAATTGTACCACTGCATCCACGTACAAAATCAATTTTAGAAAAACAGCATTTAAACTATGCTGTTGAAATAATTGACCCGATTGGTTATTTTGATATGTTAGAGTTATTGCAACATTGTAATTTGGTGGTTACTGATAGTGGCGGATTACAAAAAGAAGCGTTTTTTAATAAAAAGCATTGTATAGTTGCTCGTGAAGAAACAGAGTGGGTAGAGCTCGTTTCAAATGGATTCGCAAAAATTGCAGGAGCTCATAAAAATACGATTATTTCGGCTTATAATGAATTTCAACAGACAGTAACAAATTTTGAAATGAATTTATTTGGCGAACATGTAGGAGAAAAAATTTATAAAGAAATTATAGAAATCGTATAATGGGAATTGTTATAAAACAATCATTTATTAATACCTTAATTTTATTTTTAGGTTTTGCCATTGGTGGTTTAAATGTGTTGTTTTTATATACTCATTTTTTAGAAGAAGATTATTTTGGCTTAATCACATTTTTGTTATCTACGGCAAATATTTTAATGCCTTTAGTGGTATTTGGAATGCAGCATACAATTATAAAGTTTTATTCTTCATATAGAACAATTCAAGAGCAAGATAGTTTTTTAGTAAGTACACTTTTATTACCATTATTTGTAATTATTCCTTTAGCTTTTATAGGAACTTATTTTTATAATAGTATTGCAAATTGGCTTTCGGTTGAAAACCCATTGATTAAAAATTACACGTATTTAATTTTTATAGTAGCTGTTTGTATGGGTTATTTTGAAGTTTTTTATTCTTGGACCAAAGTGCAATTTAAATCTATTTTTGGGAATTTTATAAAAGAAATATTTGCGCGTGTTTGTACTTCATTTTTACTGTTGGCGGTGTATTTAGGTTGGCTTTCAAACGAAGAATTTATTTATGGAGTTGTAATAGTTTACGGTTTTAGAACTTTAATTATGAAGCTGTATGCTTTTTACGTGTACCGTCCTAAATTTATTTTTAAGTTACCACAAAATTTAAAAGAGATTCTTTCTTTTTCAGGATATATAATTGTCGCTGGCTCAGCATCAGGTATATTGTTAGAAATTGATAAGTTTATGATACCACAAATGGAACAAATAGCACAAGTGGCATATTATTCGGTAGGTGTTTATATTGCAAGTGTAATAGCCATACCAACAAGAGCCATGCAGCAAATTACAACTCCAATTACAGCCAAAGAAATGAACCAAAACAATATGGTTGAGGTTGAAGATTTGTACAAAAAAACATCGTTAAATTTATTAATTATTGGCGGATTATTATTTTTGTTAATTAATTTAAATATCAATGACTTGTATGCTTTAATTAACAAACCAGAATTTACAAAGGGTATTTGGATTGTTTTTATAATTTCAACGGCGAAATTGGTTGAACTATCTTTAGGTACAGGAAATGCAATTTTAGTGAATTCAAAACACTATAAAATTTATTTTTATTTATCAATTGCAATGGCGCTTAGCGTTATTTTTTTAAACAAATGGTTGATTCAGTTAATAGGTATTAACGGAGCTGCTTTAGCAACCTTTATAGTTGTTTTGATGTATAGTTTTATTAAAATTATATATATAAAAGCCAAGGTTAACGTACAGCCTTTTAGTACAGAAACGCTTAAAGTTTTAGGGAGTATTTCTTTAATTTATGCTGTTTTTTATTTCTGGAATTTTAATTTTCATCCTGTAATTAATATACTATTAAATAGTAGCTTCATTGTTTTGTTGTATGTAGTAGTTGTGAACAAACTAAACATTTCAAAAGATTTAAAAGAATTAATCATGAAATTTGTAAGGAAAAAATAAAACAACAACTAAGATTTAAAGTTTAACAGATGAATAGATTTTTTAATTAATGGATTATTTTTTGCATTTATTTTATGGTATTTTAATAGCTTATTTGGCGATGATATCACCAGGGATGTTGAATATGTCAGCATTAAAAGTTCGTATTGATTTTGGGAAAAAAGAAAGTGAAAAATTTTCTTTAGGAGCAGCCGTTACTATTTTAATTCAGGCAGGAATCGCCTTGTTTTTTGCAGATTATTTTGCAAGTAACCCTAAAATAATTGAAATTTTAGAGAAAGCAGGTGTAGTTGTCTTTTTTGCACTTGCTGTATTTTTCTTTATACTATCTAGAAACAAAATTAATCCAAAGTCAAAATCAGGCAAAGGTAATTTTTTTGTAAAAGGTTTTATGATGTCTGCATTAAACCTGCTCTCAATTCCTTTTTACTTGGCTATATCTATATTTTTAGCTTCTAAAGGCTATATAATTATAGAACAGCCATATATAATGTTGTTTATATTTGGTGTATTTGTGGGTTCCTTATTATTGTTTGGAACTTATATTTATTTTGCGAATATTATTTCAACCAAAGTGTCTTTTATTGCAAAAAATATAAACCTTATTTTAAGTGGAATTTTCATTGTTTTAGGAATTATAACAATCGTAAGATTGTTCCCATAAATATTTTTATATTTACGGATATTTAAGAATTTAATATGATTGAAGTTATAGTATGATTGAAGCTATTAAAAAGAATTTAGAAAGAGGGATTAATTTACTAAATCACATGTCTAATGAAGATTATTCCAATATAACAATAGCTCCGTATTATTCAAGTATAGGAAGCCATATACGTCATGTATTAGATGTTTTTGATTGTGTTTTTGAAGGCTTAGAAAGTAATTCTATTAATTTAATTAATAGAAAAAGAAATGTAAAAGCTGAAAACTTTACGGCTGAAGGTCTTGCTTATTTTAACGAGGTTATTACTAAATTAGATCATTTAGATATTGAAAAATTCAATACAATGGTTACTGTAACAGATGATTTAGGTATGGGAGTTGTAACCGCTAATTATACACTTTCAGCAATTTTAATTCAAGCACATAGTCACGCAATTCATCATTTTGCAAGTATAGGTTATGTTATATCACAATTGGGGATTGATTTACCTGACGAAGATTTTGGCTTTAACCCTACAACTCCAAAAGCAA
>CBDUAL010000112.1:0-8675 GCA_965365125.1 uncultured Lutibacter sp. | reverse complement strand
TTAATGAAGGTGTTGCAGGTATTATGGTGGCGCATTTAAGTGTGCCAAATTTAGAGCCAAACAAGGCTTTACCTTCTTCTTTATCAAAGCCAATTGTTACGGGTTTGCTTCAAAATGAAATGCAATTTAAAGGGCTGGTAATTACGGATGCGATGAATATGAAGGCTTCAGCTAATTTTTCTTCTTCGGAAGAAATTAATTTGGCAGCCATTTTAGCGGGGAATGATTTGTTAGATGTTCCTTTAAATATTCCTGAAACTGTTGAGCGTTTTAAGCAAGCATTAGCATCGGGAGAGTTGACTGAAGAGCGTTTAAATCATTCGGTTCGAAAAATATTAAAGACTAAATATTGGGCTGGTTTAAATGAATACAAACCTATTGATACTGAAAATCTTATTGAAGATTTAAATACTGCTGAAGATGAGTTACTGCATAGAAAATTAGTTGAAAGTTCTGTAACCTTATTAAAGAATGAAGAGGTTGTTTTTCCTATTCAAAATTTAGATAAAAAGAAAATAGCCTATGTGAAGTTGGGAGATTCAAAAAATGATGCATTTGTAAGCATGCTGAATAATTATGCGCAAGTAGATGTTGTTTCAGCAGATAATTTAGACGAACTAGTTGTAAAGTTAAAACCATACAATTTAGTTATTGTTGGTTTTCATAAATCAAATGTAAATCCTTGGAAAGATTATAAATTTAGGTATGTAGATTTGGTTTGGCTGCAAGAAATAGCCCGAGAAAATAAAGTAATTTTAGATGTTTTTGCGAGTCCGTATAGTTTATTACAAGTAAAAACTTTTGAAAATATTGAAGGTTTGGTGGTTTCTTATCAAAACAGTAAAATAGCCCAAGAAATTTCTGCTCAAATGATTTTTGGCGCTATAGCTATTCAAGGAAAACTTCCATTATCAATAAAAAATGTTTTTTCTGAAGGTCACGGGTTAATGTCAACTTCATTAAATCGGTTGGGCTATTCAATTCCTGAAGATGTAGGAATGAGTAGTTCAAAATTAAAAAAAATAGATTCTATTGCTAGTGTAGTTTTAAAAGATGAAATGGCACCTGGTTTACAAGTTTTAGTCGCCAGAAAAGGAAAGGTTATTTACAATAAAAGTTTTGGGTATCATACTTCTGAAAAAAAACTATCGGTTCAAAGTTCGGATATTTACGACGTTGCTTCTTTGACAAAAATATTGGCTTCTTTGCCTTTAATTATGGAATTGGAAGAAAATAAAACGCTATCACTTGAGAGTACTTTGGGAGAACTTCTACCAAAATTCAAGAATTCTAATAAAGATACCTTAACAGTGAAGGAGGTCCTTTCTCATTATGGACGTTTGCACGCGTGGATTCCTTTTTATCTTAGAACGCTTGACAGTGTAACAAAAAAACCTTCTGAAGCATATTATAGTCAAGTTCGATCTAAAAATTATGCATTAAAAGTAGCTGAGAATTTATATTTAAGAACCGACTATAAAGATTCTATTATCAACATTATAGCAAAAGAGGAACAAAGAGAACATGCAGGTTATAAGTACAGTGATTTGTCCTATTATATCTTTAAAGATTATATGGAAAAATACTATAGGAAAGATTTAGCCACACTCACAGAATCCCATTTTTATAAATCTTTAGGAGCAAATAGAACCAGTTATTTACCGTTGAAAAAATTTAATAAGAGTGAAATTATTCCTACGGAAAATGATGATTATTATCGGTTTCAATTAGTTCATGGGTATGTTCACGATATGGGTGCTGCAATGCAGGGAGGAATTGGAGGCCATGCTGGTTTGTTTTCAAATGCCAATGATATTGCCAAAATAATGCAAATGTACCTTCAAAAAGGTTATTATGGTGGTAAACGTTATTTTAAGCCAATGACTATTGATAAATTTAATCATAGGTATTATGCTGAAGATGAGGTGAGAAAAGGTGTTGGTTTTGATAAGCCACAAATTAAAGAGATAGAAAAAGCAACGTGTGGATGTGTGTCTGACTCAAGTTTTGGGCATAGCGGATTTACAGGAACCTATACTTGGGCAGATCCAGAATCGGAAATTGTATATGTATTTTTATCGAATAGAATTTTCCCAACAGCAAGTAATAAAGACTTGATACGCTATAATATTAGAACTGATATTCAGCAGTTTATACAAGATGCAATTATTGAGGAATAGGTGTTGTTTTTGTTGAAATAATTCCTAGGGCAACTGAAAAAACAATGTAAATTAACGCATAATTTAAGTTGAAGAAATAATAAATTACGGCAGACTGTAAAAGATATATAAACGGAAATAAGGTGGTTATTAATGCAAACCGAAACGTGTTTGTAAATAAAATATCTGTAATACCTGCTTGTAACTTTTTCCAAATTAATAAAGGAACAATACTATTTATTTTTGCTACTAATTGTAACGGATAAAACCAGTTTATTGGTGTTGGTTTTTTTGTTGATCTTTTAGGGAGATTGTCTATGTTTTTCAATAGATTGTTAGCTGCTGAAGGATTTAAATAATCAATTCCGTTTGCTTCTAATTTTGAAATAATAGCATCATAATTTTCAATAGTGTCAACGTGCAATGTTAACTTTTTCAGAGCGTTTGAAACCTCTGAAATAAGTTCTGAAAATTTTAAATCGGGATTTTTAACATTTATATAGTCATTAGCTTTAATAGGTTTTCCATAGTATATAGTTGTACTACATGGATAAGCCAAATGAGCATCAAAGTTAATTCCCACAGGGATAATTTGAATTTCTAAATCTGGATATTTTTGAAGCGTTCCTAAAATAATTCTTGCAAATCCCTTTTTTAAGGGTATAATTCTTCTTTCAATATGATGTTCACCTTCAGCAAAAATTTCTAACCCTTTTTTCTGTTTTAATATTTCAAAGCATTTTTCAAAAATGGCTAAGTTTTTTTGAATGGTGTTCAATCCATCTCTAACACGGTAAACAGGTAGCATGTTTAATGAATCAAATATTGTTGCTATTTTTTCATTTTTAAATACGGCAGCTCTTGTTAAAAAATGAGTATTTCTACCGTTTGTTGTAGGTATTAAAATAGCATCAACCAAAGCATTTTGATGGTTAGGGATAAATAGTACAGCTCCTTTTTTAGGAATATTTTCTTTCCCGTGAACTGTTATTTTTTTCATTAAAAAAAACAAACCAATTTTTACATAACTTTTTACAAGTTGATACCAAACAGCTTTTAACATAACTATTTTTTTACTTTTTGTTTAGACCAATAGGTTGCCAATGCTATTCCTGAAAATATATCCCAAATTGCCCAAAAAGCAACTAATAAGGCCATACCACCTAAACCGTTAAAAAAACTAAAAATAAGTAGCAAACCCAATCCTGAATTTTGAATACCTGTTTCTATAGCCAATGTTTTTTGATCTCGGAATGAGAGTCTCATAGATTTTGCGAAGTAAAACCCTGTTAAATAGGCTAATAGATTGTGAGCTATTACAATAATTAATACATAATGTATGTAATTCATGAAAATGCTTAAGTTGTCGTAAAAAGCAACAATAATAAAAATAAGAAATATAATTAATGAAACAGGTTTTAATATTTTCATTAATTTGTTAGCTAAAACAGGTTTGTTTTTTCGAACTAACATTCCAATTATTAATGGTAGCCCTAAGATTAACAGTACAAGTTTTACCAATTCAAACGGGTCTAATGCTACTGTTTTTAAAATTTGAGCTGTTGGCGCATATAAATTCCCCCAAAAATGGAGGTTAAAAGGTGTCATTACTAAAGAAATAAGTGTAGCAAAAGCAGTTAAACTAACAGATAGTGCAGCGTTTCCTTTAGCCATTTGTGTCATGAAATTTGAAATATTTCCACCTGGACATGCTGCAACCATCATCATTCCCAAAGCAATACTAGGCATTGGATTTATTAATTTTATAAAAATAAAAGTAACCAGTGGAAGTAGCAGAAATTGAGATATGATACCGGTGAACAGAATTTTAGGGTTTTTAAATAAGCGCTTAAAATCGTTTGTGGTAATGCCTAATGCAACTCCAAACATAATAATTGCAAGCGTACTATTTAACACCCACAATCCTTCCGTATCAAAATTAATTTTGAGCGCATCTAAATTTTCGTTCATACTAGTTTTTAAAGGCGTATTCAATAATATTAGCACCCATTTTTAGTGCTTTTTCTCGGGTTTCGGCATCATCATTATGTACTTCTTCATCTTCCCAACCATCACTTAAATCAGCTTCATAATCATAAAAACAAATCAATCTTCCTTCATAAAAAAGTCCGAAAGCTTGCGGTGGTTTATTATCGTGTTCGTGTATTTTTGGTAAGCCATTTTCAAAAGAAAATGTTTGATTAAAAATAGGATGGTTGTAGGGTATTTCTTTAAATTCTAACGTTGGAAATAGTTGTTTCATTTCTCTCCTAATATAGGTATCTAAGCCATAATTATCTGAAACATGTAAAAAACCGCCAGAGATTAAATAGCTTTTTAAATTTTCTTTTGCTTCTTCAGAAAAGAGGATATTTCCGTGCCCGGTCATAAACAGAATTGGATAGTTAAATACGTCAATGCTGGTTGCTTCAACAGTTTCAGGATTGCTATTAATATTTGTGTGAATAGCATCATTGCAAAACTTAATTAAGTTAGGTAATGCGGTAGGATTTGCATACCAATCTCCACCACCATCATACTTTAAAATGGCAACTTGTTGCGCTGAAACTAAATACGAACAGCCCAACATAAAAGCTATAAATAAAACTTTTATGTGTAATTTTTTTAAGAAAAATTTTATAATATGAAGTATTTTCATGTAATTACTCATTTACAAAAGCAACACTATGCACCGCAACTACACCAGCTGTTTCTGTTCGTAACCTGCTTAATCCCAAAGATACAGGAATAAAGTTATGAACCAAACTTTGCTCAATTTCTTTGGGTGAAAAGTCGCCTTCAGGCCCTATAAGTATCGTTGTTTTCTGTGCTGATTTTAATTCGTTTTTCAGCGATTTTTTGTCTGTTTCTTCGCAGTGCGCTATAAATAACTGACCTTCAAAAGTTGAATTTAAAAACTCTTTAAACAAGACAGGCTTATTCAGTTTTGGAAAATGGTACTTCAACGATTGTTTAGCTGCTGAATGAATTATTTTCTCCATTCTATCAATCTTTAGTACTTTTCGTTCAGAATGTTCACAAATAATAGGTGTTATTTCATCAATTCCAATTTCTGTAGCTTTTTCTAAAAACCACTCAAATCGATCGTTTAATTTTGTGGGTGCTATGGCAATATGTACATAATAATTCCAAGATTTTTCTTGAGTTTCAAAAGTTACAATTTTCACCAAACATTTTTTATCGTTGGCTATTTGTACTTCCGAAGTAAAAAGTGTGCCCTTACCATTGGTAATATAAACAGTATCGCCTTGTTGCTTGCGTAATACACGCACAATATGCCTACTTTCGGTTTTGTCAAAAGTAAATTGCTGCGTACTTGTTTCTATGTCTGAATTGAAAAATAATTGCATTAAAAGTCTTTTCTAAAGGTACATCTTCTTTTATAGGTTTCTTGTCCAAATCCACTCCAAAGCGCAGTTACAGCTGTGTTATTTGCTAATTCAGGAGTTCTTATACAATTCTCAACGTTTAATTTTTTATAGGTTTTATAAAATTCATTAAAAATAATGGATGGAACCCCTTTATTATGATGTTTTGGAACCGTACCAATTAAAAAGAATAACATGTCTTTACTTGCATTTTTGGCTTTTAACAAATGATACCACCCAAAAGGAAACAGTGTTCCTTTGGCTTTTTGTAAAGCTTTTGAAAAAGAAGGCATCGTAATGGCAAATGCAATTAATTTATCATCTTTATCAGTTACAAACTTTATGTATTCAGGATTTATAAATTGAATGTATTTTTTTCTAAAATATGCTTTTTGTGCTGGTGAAATTGGAACAAATGATTCTAGCGAGACATAACTTTCGTTAAAAACATCAAACATTTCATCAACATAAGGCATTACATCTTTGGTGCGTGAAAAGTTAAGGGGCTTAAAACCATACCTTTTTTCTACCATAGCACTTATTCTTTCAAGTTTCTTATTTTCTACATTTTTAAAAGAAAACCTGTTTTCAACATACTCTTTTTCAATAACAAAGCCCAACTCTTTCAAATGGTCAATATAATAAGGGTAGTTATACCAAGAAGCCATAGTACCAATATGATTGTAACCTTCAGTTAAAAAACCAACTTCATCTAAGTTTGAAAAACCCATTGGACCTTCCATATATTCCAACTTATGTTCTTTTCCTATTTCTTCGGCTTTTTGAAGTAGAAGCTTACTTACTTCTTTGTCATCAATAAAATCGAACCAACCAAAACGTACTTTATTTACATGTTCTTTAAGGTCGAAGTTGTTGATAATTATTACAATTCTACCAACAATTTTATTGTTTTTAAGCGCTACAAAAAAACGAGCAGTAGCGTTTTCAAATACAGGATTTATTTTTTTATCGAAGGCTTCTAGTTGACCATTTATCAATGGTGGTACCCAGTACGGATTGTCTTTGTACAATTTAAAAGGAAATTTCACGAATGCTTTCATGTCCTTTTTTTCAACTATTTCTTTTACTGTAATCATTGTAATTTTACTATTTTTTATGAATTTTTCCCAAATAATCTTGAGAAGAAACCTCTTTTATTTTTTGCTTTTCGGGTTGGCGCATTCCTTTCTATTACCCCATCTTGATGCCTATCTAACCTCCATGAAACACCTGCTGAAGCGTACACATAAGAATATTCAGCAAACATATTAGTTCTTACAGAAGCATCTAATTGTAAATTTGGAGAAAAAAGGTAGGCAGCACCAGTACCAAGTTGGTAATTATTGGTGTAAGTTTTTTGGTATTTCCCTACATTTTCAATAAAGAAAGACCACCTATGGTTGATAGCATAGGTCATGGTAACAATGTACGAGTACAGCATGTTTTCAGCAGTAATTTCGTCAACTATTAAATTGGTTAAAAGTACCAATCTGTCTGAAAAATCATTTTGTAACAATACAGCTCCTTTAAAAGTCATGCCATCTTTTTTATAATCGTCGCTTAAAAAATTAGTGTTTACACCACCATAAATAGCAACTGACGGAATTAACCGTTTTGTATCAAAAGCATTTCTAGCTTTCCAACTTCTAATTTCTTTTGATCTATCAGTGTATTTTTGTTCGTAAATTAAATACTTAACTCCAAATCTTAAATCGCTAATGCCGCTTATTTTTTTTGAAATATCCAACGGATAATTTAGTTCATCGCCTTGGTAAGCTAAATTTAAATTTACCTCAAGTCGCTCAATAAATTTACTAAATCTAAAAAAAAGTTCACCCCCAAGTGTATTGGTGCTTTCAAATAGGTTTTGGGTGTTGCTGTCACGGTAAAAAAGTCCAGTTTCAAACTGGAAAACATCGCTTCCAACACTATACGGACTTTCAGAAAACCCAGGTCTTTTAGAATTTATAATTTCGGTGTATTGTGCATGTATATTTTGAAAACTAAGAAAAATAAGGAATGCAAAAAAGACTCTTTTCATAAATAGCGTAGATTATGGTGTAAATATAAGATTTTATATAATTAAACGTTTTAGTTACTGTCAAATTGTTATTTTTGAAAATTATATAAAACATATTTATTTTGATAGGATTTTTAAGAACAATCGCGATTTTTATCATTATTTATTATGCGTTCAAGTTTTTTAGCAGGTATATTGCTCCAATTTTCTTGAAAAAAGTAATTAGTAATGTTGAAAAAAAATATAAAGCACAACAAGAGCAACAACAAAATGCAACTACCGATGGAAAAGTAGGAGAGACCGTTATTGCAAAAAAACCTTCAAACCAAAAAGAAGGAAATAAAAACGTAGGTGAATATGTTGATTTTGAAGAAGTTAAAGAAGATTAGTTTATGAATTTTTCATTAAAAAAATTAGTACCCTACGTAATTACAATTGCTGCCTTTATTTTTGTTGCGTTGGCTTATTTTTCTCCAGTTTTAGAAGGGAAAAAAATTCAACAAGGTGATATTACACAATTTATAGGTTCTTCTAAAGAAATAAAGGACTTTAGAAAGGAAAACAATGAAGAGCCTTATTGGACAAATGCTACCTTTGGAGGAATGCCTTCTTACGCTGTAAGTGCTTATTATCCTAATGATTATATAAAAAAAATAGATAAAGCATTGCGCTTTTTACCGCATCCAGCTAATTATTTATTCCTTTATTTTATAGGTTTTTTCGCCTTATTATTAGTGTTAAAAGTCGATTGGAAATTAGCTGTTTTTGGAGCGCTAGGTTTTGGATTGTCTACCTATTTAATTATAATTTTAGGCGTTGGTCACAATGCAAAAGCACACGCAATTGCATATATGCCGTTGGTGTTGGCTGGAATATTATTGGTGTTTCAAAAAAAATATTTAAGCGGTTTTATTGTAACAGCTTTGGCAATGGCCTTGGAAATAGCAGCAAGTCATATTCAAATGACGTATTACCTGCTATTTTTAGTACTTATTTTTGGTATTGTAGAATTAATTGAAGCTGTAAAACATAAAGAATTACCATTGTTCTTTAAAAATATAGCTGTTTTAACAGTTGCTGTAATTTTAGCAATTGGTGTAAATGCTA
>CBDUAL010000111.1:0-8717 GCA_965365125.1 uncultured Lutibacter sp. | reverse complement strand
ATCAACTAATTTTCCGTATAAAGGCGGTATAATAGCGCCTCCAGAAATTGCCATAATTAATAAGGCTGAAGCTGTTTTTGTAAATTTACCCAAACCTTTTAAAGTTAAAGGCCAAACTGCAGGCCAAACCAAGGCGTTTGCAATACCTAACCCAGCAACAAATAATACCGATGTAAATCCTGAAGTAAATACAATGCAAAATGTAAAAATAATTCCAATAACAGCACTAGCTTTTAAAGCGAATGCCTGTGATATATATTTAGGGATTAAAAATACACCAAGAGCATAGGTAAAGACCATTGCCATTAGGGTGTAGGCGGTAAAAGATTTAGCTTCTTCTCCTGGGATTCCAATTGAAATTCCATAAGCAATAATGGTATCTCCAGCAATTACTTCTGCTCCAACATAAACAAACAAGGTTAATACACCTAACCATAAATGTGGGAATTGAAAAATACTTGTTTTTGAAGTTTCTCCATCTTTACTTTCTTTAATTGGATCAGCTTCTACGTGTGGTAATGGTGCTTTTCTAATTAAAAGGCCTAAAACAAAAAGTACAGCTGCCATTACAATATAGGGAGTAACAACACTATCGGCCATAGTATTTAATAATGTCTCTTTTTCTTCCAAAGAAACACTACTTAATTTTTCTTTTATCTCATCAATTCCTGAAAGTAAAATTGCTCCAAAAATTAACGAGCCCAAAGCACCTGCCACCTTATTTGCAATTCCCATAATGGCAATTCTCTTAGCAGCACTATCAATAGGTCCTAAAATAGTAATATAAGGGTTTGAAGCAGTTTGCAACAGCGTCATTCCCATGCCTTGAATAAAAATTCCGATTAAAAAAATCCAATAAGTACGTGCTTCCGCAGCAGGTATAAATACTAAGGCACCAATAGCCATTACTATTAAACCAAGCGACATTCCTTTACGGTATCCAATTTTATTAATGATAGAAGATGCAGGTATGGCCATAACTACAAATGAGATATAAGAAGCTGATGCTACTAAATACGATTGCGCATCTGTTAGTTCGTTTATGGTTTTCATAAAAGGAATTAACGCACCATTTATCCAGGTTACAAAACCAAAGATAAAAAATAGACCAGCAATAATTATAATTGGAATAAGGGTGTTTTTTTTGGTTGAAGTTGACATATAGTTGGTTTGTATTGAAAATTTGTTGAACTGTTTTACCTGTTTTATGAATTGACCTCTAAAGTAGTACATTAAAAAATAATTTCTAATTTTTTTTCTCAATTCAACATAAAATAATAGCTAAAAGAATATAATTAATTGATAAACATTAATAAATTTACAATAGTACTTATGATGTTCAATATGAATAATTCAACTATGACAACAAATATAGCGCACAAACCAGCCGGACAATTTGAAGATACGCGTTTTGAAAAAATACACAATGTGGTATTTCCTAATTCAGAAGAAGGTTCCATTTGCGTAGCGCAAGAAATAGCATTATTAATTAGAACAAAACAAGCTGAAAATAAGCATTGTGTTTTAGGGTTAGCAACAGGTTCTTCTCCAATAAAAGTATATGAAGAATTAGTGCGAATGCACCAACAAGAAGGGTTAACTTTTTCAAATGTAATTACCTTTAACTTAGATGAATATTATCCTATGGATAAAAGGAGTGTGCACAGTTACCATTACTTTATGCATCAGCATTTATTTGATCATATTGATATAAAACCAGAAAATATTTATATTCCTTCGGGAACTGTTTCCGCAGAAGAATTACACCAATATTGTATAGATTACGATTTAAAAATTAAAGAATATGGTGGTTTAGATTTTCAATTATTAGGAATTGGGAGAACAGGTCATATTGGTTTTAATGAGCCAGGTTCACATTACAACTCAGGAACCAGAAGCATTACTTTAAATCATATTACTAGAGAAGATGCTGCACCTTCCTTTTTAGGAATAAATAATGTACCTAAAAAAGCCATTACTATGGGAATTGGGACTGTTAAAAAAGCTAAAAGGATTGTATTATTGGCTTGGGGGCACAATAAAGCATCTATTGTAAAAGAAACTATTGAAGGTGAAATTACTTCAGAAGTGCCAGCAACCTATTTGCAAGAGCACGCAAATACTACTTTTATTTTAAATGAAGAAGCTTCACAAGAGTTAACACGTTTAAATACACCTTGGTTAGTTGGGCCATGTGTTTGGAGTAAAGAATTGGCTTGTAAAGCCATTGTTTGGTTATGTAAAGTAACAGGGAAGTCAATTTTGAAGTTGACTGATAAAGATTATAACGATTACGGAATGTCTAGTTTATTAGTACAAGAAGGGGCTGCCTACGATATTAATATTAAAATTTTCAATAAAATTCAGCATACAATTACAGGTTGGCCAGGAGGCAAGCCAAATGCTGATGATTCTTCAAGGCCAGAAAGGGCAAGCCCGGCTAAAAAACGGATCATTATTTTTAGTCCGCACCCCGATGATGACGTAATTTCAATGGGAGGAACTTTTGATCGTTTGGTTGAACAAGGACACGAAGTACACGTTGCCTATCAAACTTCAGGAAATATTGCAGTGTCAGATTCGGAAGCTTTAAAATATGCTGAAGTAATTAAAGATATCAATCCAACATTTCCAAAAGTAGATGATATTATTAGAAAACTCAACAAGAAAGTTGGCGATATTGAAGATGAGGTTGGGGTACGAAAATTAAAAGGAATTATAAGAAAAAGAGAATCCTTAGCGGCAACTCGTTTTGTAGGTGTACCAGATAAAAATGTACATTTTTTAAACCTTCCTTTTTATGAAACCGGTCGCGTTAAAAAAAATCCATTAAGCCCTAAAGATATTAAAATCGTGTCTGATTTAATTGCATCGGTACAACCACATCAGGTATATGCGGCGGGTGATTTAGCCGATCCTCATGGAACACATAAAGTTTGTTTAGATGCTATTTTTGCAGCGCTAAAACAACTAAAACACAACAATTATATGAATGATTGTTGGGTGTGGTTGTATCGTGGTGCTTGGCACGAGTGGGACATGCATCAAATTGATATGGCGGTGCCTATGAGTCCAGATCAAGTGTTGAAAAAAAGAAAGGCTATTTTTTTTCATCAATCACAAAAAGATGACGTGATGTTTCAAGGAAACGATACACGAGAATTTTGGGTACGAGCTGAAGAAAGAAATAATGAAACTGCAGTTAAATACCATAAATTAGGCTTGGCAGATTATGCTGCTTTAGAGGCTTTTAAAAGGTATTACTATTAAAATTCAGTATCATGAAAAATAGAATTATAAAAAGTTTAAGTGTGTTTTTGGTAGGAATTGTATTGTATTCTTGTCAAGATACTGTTAAAAATTATCCGAAAACAGATTTATCTATAGCGCATTTAATTCCAAAGCCATTAACAATTAAAGCAACCAATTCAAGTTTTGTGTTAGCTAAAAAATCAAATATTCAAACTTCTAATATTGAAGAATTTAAAAATGTGGGTCTTTTTTTAGCTGAAAAAATTAAGGATAAAACTGGGTTGAATTTAGCTGTAAATACTTCAGGAAATATTAAAAAAGGAACGATTTCTATAAAAAAAGTTACGGATACTTCATTTAAAAATAAGGAAGGATATGAATTAATTATTTCAGAAGATTTAATTGTTGTAAACGCCTTAACTGCTGAAGGAGCTTTTAGAGCTGTTCAAACCATACGTCAGTTAATTCCTTATACAACATTTAATTCAGAACAAAAAGAATGGATTATTGCAACGGGAAGTATACTAGACGAACCAAATTTTGAGTACAGAGGTGCTATGTTAGATGTTTCAAGACATTTTTTTGATATTGAAGTTATTAAAAAATATGTAGATGTTTTAGCATATTATAAAATGAATTACTTGCATCTTCATTTATCAGATGATCAGGGGTGGAGAATAGAAATCAAGTCGTGGCCAAAATTAACTGAAATTGGAGCAAGTACTCAAGTAGGTGGAGGTAAAGGTGGTTTTTATACACAAAAAGAATATACTGAAATTGTTAATTATGCAGCTAAAAATTACATAACAATAGTTCCTGAAATTGATATGCCCGGGCATACACACGCGGCTTACACAGCATATCCACAATTAGACGGTACAAAAAATAAAAAACTTTCTTTAGAAAGTACAACTGAAGAGCGCATTGCAAATTTATATACAGGAACAGAAGTCGGCTTTAGTACTTTTGATACTAGAAGTGAAGAAGTTTATAACTTTATTGATAATGTGATTGGTGAAATTGCACAACTTACACCAGGTCCTTATATTCATATTGGTGGTGATGAAAGTTTATCAACAGCACATAAAGATTATGAATATTTTGTGGAACGCGTAGAAAAAAATATTCAGAAGCACAATAAAATTTTGATTGGTTGGGATGAAGTTGCTACCGCAAATATTACATCAAGTTCAGTAGCACAATTTTGGGCGAGTGAAGAGAATGCTCAAAAAGCAGGTAAAAAGGGAATGAAAGTTATTTTGTCGCCAGCAAAGAAAATTTATTTGGATATGAAATATGATCGTATTTCAAAATATGGATTGCATTGGGCGGCGTTTATCCCTGTAGATAGCGCTTATAGCTGGACTCCAGAAACGTATGTAAAAGGTCTCTCAAAAGAAAATATTTTAGGTGTTGAAGCTCCTTTATGGTCTGAAACTATTAGTACAATTGAAGGTAGTGAATATTTAGCATTTCCAAGGCTGCTTGGTGTTTCAGAGGTAGGTTGGAGTGTGCAACAAAACAGAAATTGGAATGATTATAAAAAGAGGTTAGCCAATCAAACACCCTATTTTAATGAAATGGATATAAAGTATTATCCTTCAAAATTGATTGATTGGGTAAAATAAAGAGGTGATTTATAAATTAAATGGTTGATTTTTTTTACATAAAAGCATAAAATAGTTTTAAGAATACTGTAAGTGGCTAAAAATGAGGTGTTTTACCTCTTTTTTAGTGGCGTTTATAAAGATTCTGTTGTTACCGTAACAGTACAGGATAGGTAAAATGGGTTTTTATTTTAATATTGTTTTGTAGAATTGAATAAATGTTTAACTTTGCAGAACGCAACAGAACAGTATGATTAAATGAGCAACGACAATGTTATTTTTAAAATCAATCATGAAAGCGATATTCCAAAGTATCAACAATTTGTAAATTCAGTAAATAATGCAATTGCAAAAGATATTATTACTATTGGTGATTTATTACCTTCAGTAAATGCTATTTGTAAACAGCATAATTTATCTCGTGATACTGTTTTTAAAGCTTACTCTATTTTAAAAGAAAACGGTGTTATAGAATCGGTTCCTAATAAGGGGTATTATGTAGCAAGTGATACGCGTAAAATTTTATTGGTTTTAGATACTTTTAAAGCGTATAAAGAAGTAATGTATCATTCGTTTATTAATAATTTGCCTTCTAATATTATAACAGATGTGCAATTTCATCATTATAATATTGATAACTTTAAAACAATAATTAACAATAGTATTGGTAAGTATTATAAATACATTGTTATGAATTTTGATGATAAAGATGTGGCATCAACAGTGGCAAAAATTAGCAATGAAAAGTTGTTGTTAATTGACTGGGATGTGCATTCAACTTCTGAAAATAATTATTTGTTTCAAGATTTTGGAAAAGCTTTTTCTGAACCTTTAACAAGTGCTATTGATTTGTTTATGAAGTATAAAAAAGTAAGTTTTATATATCCTGAATATACAAACCATCCAATTGAAACAATTACTTATTTTAAAAAATTTTGTAAAGAACATCATTTAAGTTATAAAGTTATTACCAATTCAAAAGCTTTTGAAGTTGAAGAAAATACAGCTTATATAAGTGTTAGCGATAGAATTTTAGGTGTTTTCTTGGAGCAATGTAGAGCGCAAAACTTAGAGCCAGGAACTGACGTAGGTTTTTTATCTTATAATGAAACGCCTATGAAAAAGTTTATTTACAAAGGAATTTCAGTTATTTCAACCGATTTTAAAGAACTAGGAACAAAAGCTGCAGAATTTATTAAAAATGATGAACCAATGCAGCAATATATACCAACAAAATTAATAGTTAGAGATTCATTATAAAATTTATGTATTACATAGGATACGATTTAGGAAGTTCATCAGTCAAAGCAGCTTTGATTGAAGCAAGCACAGGAAAGTCAGTAGGTATTACGCAATATCCAGAAACAGAAATGTCAATTTTGGCTTTACAAACAGGATGGGCAGAACAAGATCCAAATTTTTGGTGGAAAAACATTGGAGAAGTAACCAAAAAGTTACTAAAACAAACAGGAGTTCTTTCAAAAGAAATTAAGGGAGTAGGTATTGCTTATCAAATGCACGGAATGGTTGTAGTTGATAAAAATCAAGAAGTTTTAAGACCTTCAATTATTTGGTGCGATAGTAGAGCGGTTGAAATAGGAAATGAAACATTTCAAGGAGTAGGAGAAGATAAATGTGTTTCTAATTTATTAAACTCACCAGGTAACTTTACACTTTCAAAATTAAAATGGGTGAAGGAAAATGAGCCTGAAATTTTTGAAAAAGTAGATAAATTAATGCTTCCGGGAGATTTTATTGCTATGAAATTAACTGGAGAAGCTACCACTACAATTTCTGGACTTTCGGAAGGGATAATGTGGGATTTTAAACAAAATAAATTGGCTGATTGGTTGTTTGATTATATGGGCATAAGTACCGATGTAATTCCAACCATAGTTCCAACATTTTCAAACCAAGGAATTGTAACTAAAAAGGCTTCCGAAGAAATTGGTTTACCTGAAGGAATTCCAGTATTGTATAGAGCAGGAGATCAACCAAACAACGCTTTATCTCTAAACGCATTTCATCCAGGGGAAATAGCCGCTACAGGAGGAACATCGGGTGTTGTATATGCAATTACGGATAGTACAAAAACACAAGAAAGCTCAAGAATTAACAATTTTGCCCACGTAAATTACACAGTTGAACAACCAAGAATAGGAAAGTTATTGTGTATAAATGGTGCGGGAATTCAATACAGTTGGATGAAGCAAAATGTTGCAGCTTCAAACGATTCATATAACGATATGAATAATTTAGCAGAAGCTATTTCTGTAGGTTCAGATGGTTTAAGAATATTACCATTTGGAAATGGAGCTGAGCGTATGCTAAACAGTAAAAATACGGGTGCAAGCATGTTCAATTTAAATTTCAATAAGCATAACAAAGCACATTTATTAAGAGCTTCTTTAGAAGGAATTGCTTTTTCATTTGTGTACGGTATTGATATTTTAAAAAATGATGGCGTTGATTTATCAGCCATAAGAGCAGGTAATGATAATTTATTCCGTTCAGAAATATTTTCAAATACCATTGCAACATTGGTTGGAACAGATATTAATATTATAGATACCACAGGAGCAGTTGGCGCAGCAAGAGCAGCAGGGGTAAGTACTGGAGATTTTAAAACATTGAACGATGCATTTTCAGACAATGAACACGTAATGACATATCATCCATTAAAAGACAAACAAATGTATGAGAATGCTTACCAACTTTGGAAACAAGATTTAGAAAATCAATACAATAAATAACATAAAATAGTATAAAAATGGCAATTTTAGGAAACAAAGAATACTTTAAAGGTATCGGAGACATTCAATTTGAAGGAAAGGAATCAGACAATCCTTTCGCATTTAAATATTACAACCCAAATCAAGTTGTAGCAGGAAAAACAATGCGTGAGCATTTTAAATTTGCAATCGCTTACTGGCATACATTCTGTGGGCAAGGAGGAGATCCATTTGGACCAGGAACACAAAGTTTTGGGTGGGATCAAGCAGCAGATCCAATTCAAGCAGCAAAAGATAAAGCCGATGCAGCATTTGAATTTATTAGTAAAATGGGCTTTGATTATTTCTGTTTTCACGATACAGATTTAATTCAGGAAGGGGCAACTTTTGCTGAGCAAGAAAAAAGAGTTGCTACTATTACTGAGTATTTAAAAGAGAAGAAAAAGGGAAATAATATTAAATTATTATGGGGAACAGCCAACTGTTTTTCAAACCCACGTTATATGAATGGTGCTTCAACAAATCCAGATTTTGATGTTGTAGCAAGAGCAGGTGGACAAATAAAATTAGCTTTAGATGCAACAATTGCCTTAGAAGGAGAAAACTATGTATTTTGGGGAGGACGTGAAGGTTATATGTCGTTATTAAATACTGATATGGGAAGAGAATTAGACCATATGGGACAGTTTTTAAGAATGGCTCGTGATTATGCACGTGCACAAGGATTTAAAGGAAATTTCTTTATTGAGCCTAAGCCAATGGAACCAATGAAACATCAGTACGATTTTGATTGTGCAACAGCTATTGGGTTTTTACGTGAGCAAGGTTTAGATAAAGATTTTAAAATGAATATTGAAGTAAACCATGCAACTTTAGCACAACATACTTTTCAACACGAAATTGAAACTGCTGCAAAAGCAGGGATGTTGGGAAGTTTAGATGCAAACCGTGGAGATTACCAAAATGGATGGGATACCGATCAATTCCCAAATAGCATTCAAGAAACTACAGAAGCAATGTTGGTATTCTTAAAAGCTGGAGGTCTTCAAGGTGGAGGTCGGCGCCGACCCGGAGGCGCTGTACCGCATGATGGTCTGGTCGGACGCCGTGTTCCGGGTCGAGCCCG
>CBDUAL010000110.1:0-8794 GCA_965365125.1 uncultured Lutibacter sp. | reverse complement strand
AAGAAGTTGGGCAACAACATCTTTATGCATTCCATCTCTTGGAGGATCTGTTATAATAACATCTGGCTGTCCGTGTTTTTTAATAAAAGCGTCATTAAAAACATCTTTCATATCACCTGCATAAAACTCAACGTTGTCAATGTTATTAAATTGTGCGTTTAGTTTAGCATCTTCAATAGCTTCAGGAACAGATTCAACACCAATTACCTTTTTAGCATTTTTTGCTACAAATTGCGCAATAGTTCCAGTACCCGTATAAAAATCGTATACAACTTCATTACCACTTAAATTAGCAAAATCACGAGTTATTTTATACAATTCATAAGCCTGAGTTGAATTTGTTTGATAAAATGATTTAGGTCCGATTTTAAATTTTAACCCTTCCATTTCTTCAAAAATATGATCTCGACCTTTAAAAAGTATAATATCTTGATCGTAAAGTGTATCGTTTCCTTTTCCATTAATAACATATTGTAACGATGTTATTTGTGGAAATTCTTCAGAAAGGGCATTTAATAAAGCTTCACGTTTTACTTTATCTTCTTTAAAAAATTGAATTACCACCATAATTTCACCTGTTGATGAAATACGTAGCATAATGGTTCGTAATAAACCACTTTGTGCTCTAGGGTTGTAAAATTCTAAATTATTATCAATTCCGAAGTTTTTAATGAAATTTCTAATATTGTTAGAAGGATCTTCTTGTAAATGACATTTGTGTACGTCTAAAATTTTATCCCACATTCCTGAAATGTGAAAACCACAAGCATTTCTATTGTCAATTTCTTCTTCTGAATTAATTTCTTCTAAAGTTAACCAACGGCTATTTGAAAATGAAAATTCCATTTTATTACGGTAGAAGTATTGTTTTTCGCAACCTAAAATAGGTGTTACTTCAGGTAACTCTAAATGACCAATTCTAATTAAATTATTGGTAACTTCATTTTCTTTATAAGCTAATTGATGCTCATACGCCATATTTTGCCATTTGCAACCACCACAGTGTTCAAAATGTTCACAAACAGGCTCAGTTCTTTTATCTGAATAAGTATGAAATTTTATAGCAGTACCTTCATAGTATGCTTTGCGTTTTTTTCCAGTTCTAATATCTACAACATCACCAGGAACGGTGTTTGTTAAAAAAATTACACGTCCGTCAGGCGCTTTAGCAACGGTTTTACCTCTTGCTCCAGCATCAATAACTTCTATGTTTTCAAAAATTGTAGGTGTTTTTTTTCTTGCCATGTTGCAAATGTACTATTATTTAGTATAAAAAAAGCACCTCTAATAAAGAGATGCTTTTGATTTTTTTTAAAAAGGTTAAATTATTTAACACTTCTCATATATGCAGCGATTGCAGCTAGTTCATCACCCGATAAATCTTTTACAAAACCGTCAAGGTTTGCTTTCATAATTGCAACTTGACCAGGGTCTGTATCAACAATTGCTTCAGCTTCTCCTTTTAAGAATTTTACAATATTTGCGTTTTGTTCAGCATAAACTTTATTAATGTCTTTTATTGAAGGTCCAATAACTTTAGCATCTGCTTGGTGGCAAGTAGCACACGTTTTTTCAGCAAACAATTTTTTTCCTAATTCAAGATTGTCAACAGCAGCAACTTCTTTAACTTCCTCTTTTACAGCTTCTACCTTAGGAGCTTCTTCAGTTTTAACTTCTTCTTTCTTTTTTTCTCCACAGCTAGTTAAAAAAAGAGCGACTAATCCAAGTACAAATACAGATTTTTTCATTTTTTTTATTTTTATTAAATTATTTTAACAAATTTATTAAATAATATTTTGCTCTATGTGATTTATATAACAAATTTTAAGCTTTTTATTTAGACGATGTTTTTTAGGGTAATATTTTGTAATTTGGCGTTTTAAATAGGATGATTTCTCTCCTGAAATGAGGAATTGATAATTTTCAATTTAAAATTTTATTAAGATGGTTTTAGAGAACATATCATCACAACAAGCAATTGATTTAGAGAACAAGTACGGAGCGCACAATTACCATCCACTTCCTGTGGTTTTAAATAGGGGTGAAGGCGTATTTGTGTGGGATGTAGAAGGTAAACGTTATTTTGATTTTTTATCTGCGTATTCAGCTGTAAATCAAGGGCATTGTCATCCGTCAATAATTGGAGCATTGACAGAGCAAGCAGGGAAATTAACCCTTACATCACGAGCTTTTCATAATGATGTTTTAGGTGCTTATGAAAAATATGTAACTGAATATTTTGGATTTGATAAGGTATTACCTATGAATACGGGCGCTGAAGCGGTAGAAACAGCTATTAAGTTATGCCGAAAATATGCGTACGAGAAAAAAGGTATTGTAGAAAATGAAGCAGAAATAATTGTTTGTGAAAATAATTTTCACGGACGCACAACTACCATTATTTCTTTTTCAAATGATGAAGATGCACGTAAAAACTTTGGACCTTTTACTGGTGGTTTTATTAAAATTGAATATGATAATTTAGAAGCCTTAGAAAATACATTAAAATCAAGTAAAAACATTGCAGGTTTTTTATTAGAACCAATACAAGGTGAAGCAGGAGTTTACGTACCTTCTGAAGGGTATTTAGCAAAAGCGAAAGTATTGTGTGAAAAATATGATGTTTTATTTATTGCTGATGAAGTGCAAACAGGAGTTGCTAGAACCGGACAATTATTAGCTGTGAATCATGAGAATGTACAACCTGATATTTTAATTTTAGGAAAAGCAATGAGTGGTGGAGTTTATCCTGTTTCGGCTGTTTTTTCAAGCAATGAAATAATGGATGTTATTAAGCCTGGACAACACGGTTCAACTTTTGGAGGTAATCCTTTAGCTTGTGCGGTTGCAATTGCAGCATTAGAAGTTGTTAAAAATGAAGCATTGGCTGAAAATTCAGAAAAATTAGGTAAATTATTTAGAAGCGAATTGGATAAATTTATTGAAACAAATGATTTGATTAAATTGGTTCGTGGAAAAGGATTATTGAATGCAATTGTAATTAATGATACTGAAGATAGTTCAACTGCTTGGGATATTTGTATGAAACTACGCGATAATGGTTTATTAGCAAAACCAACGCACGGAAATATTATTCGTTTTGCGCCACCTTTGGTTATGAATGAAGCGCAGTTATTAGAATGTGTAGCAATTATTAAGAAAACTATTTCGGAATTTTAAATAAGAATTTATAAAAAAAAGCAGCCAATTGGCTGCTTTTTTTTTATCCTTTTCTTCTTCTTGAAGGTTTTGAGCCTCCAAAGTCACTTTTACTGTCTGATCTTTTTCTTCCAAACCCAGCACTAAAGTCTCCTCCAGATTTACGGTCTTTACTTCTTGATCTTCCACCACCGCTTCTTGAATTTCTATCTCCACCGCCATCTTTACGGTCTCCACGATCTCTTCTTCCTCCGCCACCACGTCCAGAGCGTTTTTTCTCGGTTTTTTCAACGTTTACATTTCTTCCTTCAAAATCTACATCGCCTTTTTGGAAAGCGCTGATTGTATCTTCTGTATAATTTTTATCTAATTCAAAAAATGAAAAAGTATCTAAAATTTCAATTTGACCAATCTCAATATTTTTAGCAATATCTTGATCGTTAATTAAACCAATTAAACGGGCTGGATTTAATTTATCTTTTCTTCCAATGTTGATAAAGAAACGAGACATATTTTCATCGTCTCTACTTTTTCCACGGCTATCTCTATCTGAAGATCTTCTCATTTGATCGCTATCGTTCAAATCAGGAGCGTTTTCATAGTAAGTTAAAAATGTATTAAACTCTAAAGAAACAAATCTTTTAATTAATTCTTCACGATCTAACCCTTCTAACTTTTCGTAAATAGAAGGTAAAAACTCATTAATTTCAGTGTCATTTACCTTAATATCATGAACTTTATCAATTAATTTTAACAATTGGTTCTGGCAAATTTCTTTTCCTGTTGGTACAGGTGTACTTACAAATTGTTTTCCAATAATTCTTTCAATTGGGCGTAATTTTCCTTTTTCTCTTGCAGTAACAATTGCAATTGAAATACCCTCTTTACCAGCACGACCTGTTCTACCACTACGGTGTGTATAAGATTCAATTTGGTCTGGTAATTTATGGTTAATTACGTGTGTTAAGTCTGTCACATCCAATCCTCTAGCAGCAACATCAGTAGCAACTAAAATTTGTAAATGTTTTTTACGGAATTTACCCATTACACTGTCACGTTGAGCTTGAGACAAATCTCCGTGAAGTGCATCAGCATTGTAACCATCTTTAATTAATTTATCAGCAACTTCTTGTGTTTCTCTACGAGTTCTACAAAAAATAATACTGTAAATATCAGGGTTTACATCTGCAATACGTTTTAAAGCATTATATCTGTTTCTTTCAGAAACCACATAATATTGATGTGATACCTGATCAGAACCTTTATTTTTTTGACCTGAAGTAATTTCTACTGGTTTGGTCATATAATTTTTAGCAATACTTTCTACCTCTCTTGGGAAAGTTGCTGAAAACAATAACGTTTGCTTTGTGTTTGGGGTAACTTCTAAGATTTTATCTAACTCATCTTTGAAACCCATATTTAACATTTCATCAGCTTCATCTAAAACAAGCCATTCAATGTTAGCTAATTTTAGTTGTCTTCTGTTAATTAAATCAACAGTTCTTCCTGGTGTACCAACTACAATATGTGCACCTTTTTTTAATTTTCTTATTTGCTCTTCAATATTGGCACCACCATAAACAGCAGCTACTCTAAAACCTTTAAGGTGTTTTGCAAAGTCTTCAATGTTTTTAGCTATTTGTAATGCTAGTTCTCGTGTTGGAGATAAAATAATAGCTTGTGTATTGTTACTATTAATGTCAATTTGTTCTAAAATTGGCAAACTAAAAGCGGCAGTTTTACCTGTTCCTGTTTGTGCAAAAGCTTTTAAATCTTCTTTTGAAGCTATAACTTGTGGAATTGCTTTTTCTTGAATTTCTGTAGGGTTTTCATACCCCAAATCGGTAAGAGCCTTAATGATGTTTTCATTAAGTCCTAGGTCTTTAAATGTTGTCATTCTGTATAAATTATTGATTTACAGATGCCCATCTATAAACCGGTTAAAAAACGTGCAAAGGTACGTTTATAATTAACATAAAACACGAAAATCTATTTTTTTTGTAGTTTATTTAACTCTTGCCCTAGTTTTTTAGAATCTAAATAAGTAAAACCATTCATTACAAGGTTTTTATCATCAATAATAATAATTCTTGGGTAATGGCTTGTTAAAAAATTATTTGCGTAACTATTTGAAGTTAATTTGTATTGATTGCTACTATTTAATTTCTTTAATTTAGGCTCATTATGAATATTTAAGTAAGCTGGTTGCATTTGAATTCCTATAAATTGAATTTTAGGGTATTTCTTTTCTAAAAAACGAACTCTAGATACTAAATAATCTGTTGACATAAACTCGGTAGACCAAAAATAAATTACCGTTTTTTGATTTTTAATAATCGTATGTATATTTGTTCCAATATCGTCATAATCAACAATATTAAAATTTGGTAATTGCTGATGGTTTTCAACGTATTTACTATCGTTTACTAAATTTTTTACTTGGTTTACAAAATCTTTATTGGTACAATGTTTTAAAAAGATAGCTAGTTTTTCACTATTTATTGTACATGTGTTTTCACTCTTTAAAAAATCATTAATTACAATTCTTTTTAAAAGCGTATTTTTAATTTCTTCAGATTCAATGTTTTCAATAATTGCGTTTAAAACATTGATAGTTAAATCATCTTTATTAGTATTACTTTCTTTTAATTGATTTGCAATATTATACAGATAGCTAACAACATAATTCTGGTAAGGGTAAAACGATAAAAATTGTTCTTCATTTAAGTTGATTTCATCTCTAAATGAATAAAAATTATTTGAAATGGACGGGAAGTTAGTTAACTGATGTGCTTTTTTATAATAATAAGGATACACTTCTTTTAGCCTGTATAAAGGGTGATAAATGGCAATGTCAATTAAATCGATAAACCCTTCGGAAACCATCAATTCGCTGGATGTGAATGAATTATAAATGAAAGTTCTTTTATTTGCTAAAGAGTCTAGTTTTGCTTCAAATTTAGGCTCATCTAAATTAAAATAGGAATACATTGCTTTTTCTTCTTTTTCATTTTGTAAAAAAAGATTGATAAGGAATTCATTTTTACTAGCTCCTTTGCCACTGTATACAAGTGACTCGTCAAAATCCCAGGAGTTTAACCTCACTAAAACGCTATCTGCAGGTGCCAAGTACACATATTGAAATTCCAAGCCATGTTTAAAAGTATATAAACCTTCTTTAAAGTTTTCATACTTTTTTAGAAAGCGATTTTCAGTGTTTAAAAGCAGCGTGTCGATAACTTTGTCATCTTTTAAGAATAAAACAAATTTAGATCTAGGGTTCACAATTTCTCCTCCAAAATATGTTGTGCCACTTTTTGTTTCAGCTGTGTTGCAACTAAAAAATAAAGAAGTAATAAAAAAACTTACAAGATATTTCATGAAATTTTGGTTAAAACAAATGTACATTTAACAATACGCTTTGCTTGTTAATGAGATGTTAAATATGTTGAAGGGTTGCTTAAGGGAAATAAAATTAACTTGATTTTAACGTACTGAAAATGAATTGAATTTACTACTTTTGCAAAAAATTAAAAAACATTAATCTAATATGCTTTCAGTATCAAATTTATCTGTCCAATTCGGTAAACGTATTTTGTTCGATGAAGTTAACACGAAATTTACAATCGGTAACTGCTACGGAATTATAGGGGCCAATGGTTCAGGGAAATCAACATTTTTAAAAATTATTTCGGGTGAAATAGAGCCAACTTCTGGTCACGTACATTTAGAACCAGGAAAACGAATGTCTGTTTTATCACAAAATCACTATGCTTTTGATCAATTTACAGTTTTAGATACTGTAATGATGGGGAATAAAATCATGTACGATCTTAAAAATGAAATGGATGCAATATATGCTAAAGAAGATTTTTCAGAAGCTGATGGTATTAAAGCTGGTGAGTTAGGTGTAGATTTTGAAGAAATGGGAGGTTGGAATGCTGAAAGTGATGCGGCAACACTGCTATCTTCATTGGGCATAAAAGAAGATATGCATTACACGTTAATGAGTGAGTTGGATGGGAAATCTAAAGTTCGTGTGTTACTAGCGCAAGCTTTATTTGGAAATCCTGATGTGTTGATTATGGATGAGCCTACCAACGATTTAGATTTTGAAACGATTGGGTTTTTAGAGAATTTCTTAGCTAATTATGATAATACTGTAATTGTTGTATCTCATGACCGTCACTTTTTAGACGCAGTTTGTACACATATTTCTGATATTGATTTTGGGAAAATTAATAACTATTCTGGAAACTACACTTTTTGGTATGAATCAAGTCAGTTAGCAGCAAAACAACGCGCTCAACAAAACAAAAAGGCAGAAGATAAAAAGAAAGAGTTAGAGGAGTTTATTCGTCGTTTTTCAGCAAACGTGGCAAAATCTAAGCAGGCTACTAGTAGAAAAAAAATGATTGAAAAATTAGATGTTGATAATATTAAGCCATCAAGTAGAAGATATCCTGCAATTATTTTTGATCGCGAGCGTGAAGCTGGAGATCAAATTTTAAATGTAGAGCATTTATCTAAAGCAACAGACGAGGAAGTTTTATTTGAAGATGTTAGCTTCAATTTAAATAAAGGAGATAAGGTTGCGCTTATTTCTAAAAATTCAAGAGCTGTAACCGCTTTTTATGAAATTTTAAACGGGCATCAACAAGCTGGTAGTGGTAAATTTCAATGGGGTGTTACTACAACTCAATCCTATTTACCGTTAGATAATTCCGAATTTTTTACAGATTCTAATTTAAATTTAGTGGATTGGTTGCGTCAATATGCTAAAACAGAAGAAGAACGTGAAGAAGTATATTTAAGAGGATTTTTAGGGAAAATGATTTTTAGTGGTGAAGAGGCGCTAAAAAAATGTAATGTACTTTCTGGAGGTGAAAAAGTAAGATGTATGATGAGTAGAATGATGATGATGAGAGCCAACGTTTTACAGTTAGATGAACCTACAAATCACTTAGATTTAGAGTCTATTCAAGCTTTTAATAATTCGCTAACAAACTTTAAAGGAACAGTAATTTTTACAACACACGATCACGAGTTTGCACAAACAGTTGCAAATAGAGTTATTGAAATTACACCAAAAGGAGTTATTGACAGGTATAGTACTTTTGATGAATATTTAAGCGATTCAAAAATTAAAGAATTAAGAACTAAAATGTATTCTTAGTATTTTTAAAAAAAATATAAAAAAACCATCAAATTTATTTGATGGTTTTTTTATTTTATTGTCTGCCTTGCATACGTTTTCTTTTACCGTATTCTTGCAAAATTTTCCGATTAAAATCGCGTTCAGCTTTTTGGAGTTTTAGAATCTTTTTAGCAGATAATACTCTTGAAAGATCTTTAAGTAAAGCTATTTTATTGGTATATATTTCCTTTTCATTAACAATAGATTTATCAATAAATTCTTGGGCTTGTTGTTCAGAAATATGATCTATGTCTCCAGTATTTTTAATTTGTCTATGAAAATTTGATTCGAATGAAAACTTTGATTTTACAATTTTATCCATATAAAGATTATAAATAGGCCAAAATTTTTCAGCTTCTTTAGGTGTTAAATCTAGCGCATCTGTAATATATGAAGTTTTTAAGAGCTTCATTTTTTCTTTATTCATTTGCTGCGCTT
>CBDUAL010000109.1:0-8920 GCA_965365125.1 uncultured Lutibacter sp. | reverse complement strand
ACTACAAACTAATGTGGTTTCCTTAAATCAGATTGGGAACAGTAATGAAATTGATATTAAGAGTAACCCTAACAATTCTCAACAGGTTATTCAAAATGGGACTCAAAATAATTACAACTTTATAAATTATTACAATAATAATCCATCTAATTTTAAGATCATTCAGCAAGGAGAAGCAAACTCTTTACAAATTTATGGACAGAATTCCATCATTGAAAATATAAGTATCATACAGAACTCAAGTTTTAAAACAATGATTATTAAAAACTATTAGAAAATGAACCATTCTTTTTCGATACTAATTTTTTTAAGTTTTCTTTTTAGTACAGTAACTATAAAAGCCCAGTTAAGTGAGTATGTAGTTGGAAAAATTAATGTAGTAGAAATTGATAATTTTATTATTGTAAAAGCCCATGTAGATAATAGTGAGCTTATTTTTAAAAATAATTTAACATATAATTTGCTTGGTTTAAAAAAGAGTATATCGGGTAACTATTCAAGTAATAGGCAATCGGGAGAGTTTTCTTTAGAACCTAGAGAAAGTAAAGATGTTTCTGAATTGAGGTTAAGTATTCAAAGTGATGAAGAAATTAAAGTTTACTTATTTATTAAACATGAAGATATATTAGTTTCAAAAGATTCATTATTAATTTTACCTATTGAGAAAAAAGAAAAGAAAATTGAGGTTGTGAATGAGGGAGAGTTTGTAATTACAGGGATTGTTGTTGACGATGTAATTACCAAAATGGGCAAAGATTTTCACGATTATTTTTACCAAGCATATTTAACTTCAGGTATAAAATATCCTTTTATAATCAATATTAAAGAAAAACCATATTTGGGAAGAAACAGTATTGTTTCCATAGAAGTTGATGATCGAAAAATTTATGAATTTATGCCACGTCCAGATGAAGAGTTTTTAAAATCAGCAGTAAAGCAAACATTACAAAACATAAATCAATATGCAAAACAACGAAAATTATTACTTAGAAACAGTAGATTTTAAAAAATATTGGTTAAATTTAAGTATGAAAAAGATCAATATCTTTAGTACTATTTTATTTTTAATGATACCTTATTTACTGTATTCGCAAGACATCGTTTATAAGCCAATGAATCCTTTTTTTGGAGGAGATACATTTAATTACCAGCAAATGTTAGCTTCTGCAAATGCACAGAATAGCTTTGAAGAAGATACTGGTTTCGATTTTAAACAAGCGTCTGATTTAGAAAACTTTTCTGAAAGTTTAAACCGTCAGCTATTGAACTCGCTGTCACGAGATTTATACCAAGATCAATTTGGTAATGAAGCACTTACTGAAGGTACCTATGTATTTGGTTCTTTGGTTGTTGAAGTATCTCCAACTAGTGGAGGGTTATCGGTCAATATTTTGGATACCATTACAGGTGAACAAACTCAAATTATCATACCTAATTAAAGAATAAAATTGCAAATCCTGAGCTTATGAAAAAGTATTGCAAAGTAGTTACTTTATTTCTATTCGTTTCATTAACAAGTTGTGGAACCTTTTTTAATCAGCCTTTTAAAACAAAAATGGCTAGAATTGGTGAAAATACAACAAAAAGGGAAGGCTTACTAGAAAATATAGTGCCTGTAGAACAAACTGTTGTAGGTGTTTATAAGTTTAGAGACCAAACAGGTCAATACAAACCTGTTGAAAATGGATCTACTTTTAGCACAGCTGTTACACAAGGAGGAACATCAATTTTATTAAAATCGTTGGAA
The DNA here is from genome assembly GCA_965365125.1 of uncultured Lutibacter sp. Classification (GTDB taxonomy): domain Bacteria; phylum Bacteroidota; class Bacteroidia; order Flavobacteriales; family Flavobacteriaceae; genus Lutibacter. The sequence goes on along the minus strand of CBDUAL010000109.1, from coordinate 7,173 downwards.
GATTCAGAATGGTTTAATCCAATTGAGCGTGAAAATATTGGAAATCTATTAAATGAACGACAAATAATAAGATCAACAAGGCAGGAATATATTAAGGATAATAAAAATCAAACCACTTCAATACCTCCATTATTATTTGCCGGAATTATATTAGAAGGTGGGGTAGTTTCTTACGATTCCAATATAATTACAGGAGGAACTGGAGCCAGATATTTTGGCGTAGGTGCTTCAACACAATACAGAGAAGATAGAATTACCGTTTATTTAAGAGCGGTTTCAACATCAAGCGGACGAATATTAAAGAATGTATATGTTTCCAAAACAATTTTATCTCAAGGAATTTCAGCTAATTTATTTAGATATGTAAAGCTGCAACGTTTGTTAGAAGTTGAAACAGGAGTTACTAAAAATGAACCAGCACAATTAGCTGTAAAAGAAGCTATTGACAAAGCAGTTGAATTGTTAATTACTGAAGGAATAATTGATGGTTTATGGGCTCCAGAAGGAGGAGAACCTGTAGTTGAAATTGTAAAAGAAAGGTATTTAAATGAAAAAGCAGCAGCAGATGCTACCGTTCTTTTTGATAGAAAATTAGAAGATAGAAGAGGTGAATCAGCCATAAATGTTGAAGGAGGCGCAACTTTCGTTTCAAATGATTACCCAAATCCTACCGCACAAATTAGTGCAAATGTTTCTTATAAATTTTATTTTAATGAACCAAAATTTAATTTAAATGTTGGTTTGGGGTATTTTCAATTAGAAAATGAAGGGGCTTATAAGGAAGATTATATGAATTTTAATATAAATTTAGGATATGATATTTTACCTTACGACGATTTAACTCCTTTTGTATATGCCGGAATTGGTACTATTACTGATTTAAATCTCGAAAACCCACTTTTTAAATTTCAATACGGACTTGGAATAGAATATTTACCAGTGAATAACATTGGAATTAAACTTTTTGGAGAACAAAATCTATTATTTTCTGATAAGCAGGAAGGGATTGAACAAGGAAAACACAACGATTATTATTGGAGGGTTGGTATTGGTCTAAATTTTTACTTAGGAAGACCTTATAATAGGGTAGACTCTGAAATGTTTTGATAATTTAAAAAAATAAAAATGAAAAAAATCGTCAATTTAATTGTTTTAATAGCTGTCAGTTTATTTTTAAGTTGCCAAGAAGATACCGTTGATTTAGTTGGTATTGGAACAATTACAGGTAGAGTTGTTGAAGCAAATAGTTTTGAGCCAATTGAAAACGCAAAAGTATCATTAAGCCCAACAAATAATACCGTTTTTACCGATGATGGTGGGTACTTTACTATTAAAGACGTTGAAGAAGGAGATTATTCTGTAGGAGCTACAAAGGAAAATTATTTAACAACTTTTGAATCAGCAACAGTAACTGTAGGTATTGAAGTGAATATAATATTTGAAATGAAAGATGATGATGCTTTAAATAAAGCGCCCTCAACCCCAGTGTTAAAAACACCTGAAGATGGAAGTGAAGACCATGAACTTTCAGTTGAATTAACTTGGTCGTCAACTGATCCTGATGGAGATGAAATATTATATACCTTGCAAGTAAAGAATGATTATGACAATGAAATTTTAGAAGTTTTGGATATTGCTGATAGTTCGTATGTAATTTCAGATTTAAAATACGGAGTAAAATATTTTTGGCAAATAGCTGCTAATGATGGTATAAATGAAGAAGTGCTAAGTAGTGTTAATTCTTTTAGAACAAAGATAAATCCAGATAATAGATACTTATATGTAAAAAAGTTTTCAAATAATAACAATGTAATTTATTCGGCTAGTTTTAATGAAGAAGATGCTGTTGCCCAAAATGAAGTACAGTTAACACTTGAAGAATTTAATAGCTGGAGACCAAGAAAAAATCAAACATCAAATCGCATTGCATTTTTGCAAACAGCTAATAATGCAACCCATTTATTTACAATGAAAACCGATGGTTCAGATGTGTTTCAGGTAACTTCAGCAGTACCTGTAAATGGTAATAATATGAATGAAATGGATTTCTCTTGGGCATCAAATGGTGATCGACTTATTTATTCAAATTATGATAAATTATATAAGATTAATAAGGATGGAAGTGGATTGCAGTTAATTTACCAAACATCTGACGGAAGTTTTATTTCAGAATGCGACTGGAGTAATAATGAAAGTATGATTGCTTTAAAAACAAACGATATTAATGGTTATAATGTACGTATATATACTATAAATATGTCTGGAGATATAGTAACAACAATTCTTTCAGAAGTAAGTGGTGCTGCAGGAGGTTTAAATATTTCAATTGATAATAAATTATTAGTTTATACGCACGATGTTTCAGGTTACGAGAGTTCAAATAATAGACAATTAGATACTAAAATTTTTATTTATGAATTTGCAACAGCTACAGTAACCGATCTTTCAATAAATAAAGTACAAGGTACAAATGATTTAGACCCAAGGTTTTCTCCAAATGAAGCAGAAGTTATACTTGTAAATACATCAAACGACGGAATTTCAACCAATACAATTTATAGAACTTCTATTTCTTACGATAGTGATAATAATATAGATCGAAATAAAATGTTTGAAGACGCTTTTATGCCAGATTGGGAATAACACATATTAAATACATAAAAAACCGAATGAAAATAGCATTCGGTTTTTTTTATGTATCATAATTAAAAAAGAAAAATTACTTTTGCAAAACAATATAATTAAGCACAAATGAGTTCAGAAATAAGTAAAAGATACAGTCAAAGAGGAGTTTCAGCATCAAAAGAAGATGTTCATAATGCAATAAAGAATGTAGATAAGGGGTTATTTCCGAAGGCATTTTGTAAAATTGTTCCTGATTATTTAACAGGTAATAAAGATTATTGTTTAATAATGCACGCTGATGGAGCAGGAACAAAATCATCTTTAGCTTATATGTATTGGAAAGAAACAGGAGACATTTCAGTATGGAAAGGTATTGCGCAAGATGCTTTAATAATGAATATTGACGATTTATTGTGTATTGGGGCAACAGATAATATAATGTTATCTTCAACTATTGGTAGAAATAAAAATGTTATTCCAGGAGAAGTTATTTCTGAAATTATAAACGGAACAGAAGAGTTGCTTCAAGATTTAAAAAGTTTTGGAGTAGAAATTCATTCTACAGGTGGAGAAACTGCTGATGTTGGAGATTTAGTAAGGACCATAATTGTCGATTCAACTGTTACAGCTCGTATGAAACGTAGCGATGTTATTGACAATTCAAATATTAAACCAAACGATGTAATTGTTGGTTTAGAGTCATTTGGACAAGCAACTTATGAGAAAGAATACAATGGAGGAATGGGGTCTAACGGATTAACTTCTGCACGTCATGATGTGTTTCATAAATATTTAGCAGATAAATTTCCAGAAAGTTTTGATGCTGCAGTTCCAGAAGAGTTAGTGTATTCAGGAAATATGAAATTAACCGATGCTGTTGAAAACGCTCCAATTGATGCTGGTAAATTGGTGCTTTCTCCAACACGTACCTACGCTCCAATTATTAAAAAAATATTAGAAAAGTACAACGCAAAGAATATTCATGGAATGGTGCATTGTAGTGGAGGAGCGCAAACCAAAATTCTTCACTTTATAGATAATTTACACATTGTAAAAGACAATATGTTTAATGTTCCACCATTATTTAAACTAATTCAAGAGCAAAGTAAAACAGATTGGAAAGAAATGTACCAGGTGTTTAACTGTGGGCATAGAATGGAATTGTATGTTTCTCCTGAAGTGGCTTCAGATATTATTGAAATTTCAAAAAGTTTTAATGTAAACGCTCAAATTATTGGAAAAGTGGAGGCTTCAGAAACTAAAAAATTAACAATTAAAAGCGAATACGGTATTTTTGAGTATTAAATTATTCAAAATTGAAACTAAAAAATTGTTAAATAATTGCTTGTTCTAAGAAGTAATAATCGAGCAGAAATAGAGTGTCAAGAAAATATCGTAAATTTGCAATCCAATAAAAAAGTAGATGTTAGATAAGTTAAGAATAGTAAAACAACGATTTGATGAGGTTTCTGATTTAATCATCCAACCAGATATTATTTCAGATCAAAAACGTTACATTCAAATTAATAAAGAATATAAAGATTTAAGCGCAGTAATGAAAATTGCTGAAGAATATGAATCTTTACTAAATAATATAAAGGAAGCAAAAGAAATTATTGCTGATGGTTCAGATGCAGAAATGACTGAAATGGCAAAAATGGAAATTGAAGAAGCAAATGCCCGTATTCCTAAATTGGAAGAAGACATTAAGTTTATGTTAATTCCTAAAGATCCTGAAGATGCTAAAAATGTAATTGTTGAAATTAGAGCAGGTACAGGTGGTGATGAAGCAAGTATTTTTGCAGGAGATTTATACAGAATGTATACAAAATACTGTTCTGATAAAGGATGGAAAACTGAAGTTGAAGATATTAGCGAAGGTACATCAGGTGGTTTTAAAGAAATTATTTTTAGTGTTACAGGTACTGATGTATACGGAGATATGAAATTTGAATCTGGAGTTCACCGTGTACAACGTGTTCCTCAAACTGAAACACAAGGTCGTGTGCATACTTCTGCAGCAACTGTAATGGTATTACCTGAGGCTGAGGAATTTGATGTTGAATTAAAACCTAGCGATATTCGTGTAGATTATTTTTGTTCTTCAGGTCCTGGAGGTCAATCTGTAAATACAACCTATTCAGCAGTTCGTTTAACCCACGTTCCAACAGGTTTAGTGGCGCAATGTCAAGATCAAAAATCGCAGCATAAGAACAAAGAAAAAGCAATGAAAGTATTGCGTTCTCGTTTATATGAACAAGAATTAGAGAAAAAGTTAGCTGCAGATTCAGCCAAAAGAAACTCATTAGTTGCTAGTGGAGACCGTTCAGCTAAAATTAGAACTTACAATTATCCACAAGGACGTGTTACAGAACATAGAATAGGTTTAACTTTATACGATTTATCGAATGTGATCAATGGAGACATTCATAAAATTGTTGAAGAATTAAAATTAGCCGAAAACACAGAGAAATTAAAAGAATTAGGAGAAGTATTTTAATTGATATTAACTCATAAAATTTAAAAGCAAGAATGAAAATTCTTGCTTTTTTTGTGTAAAAAATCCGTGTCGTACATCAGAAAAAACAATGTATATTTGCGGCTTTCAAAAATAGGATAAATGATTACAGTTAATGATATTACAATGCAATTTGGAGGAACAACATTGTTCGAAAATGTTTCTTTTTCCATAAATGAGAATGATAAAATAGCCTTAATGGGTAAAAATGGAGCCGGAAAATCTACCTTATTAAAAATTGTTGCAGGAGCCAAAAAACCTTCTTCAGGGAATATATCAGCGCCAAAGGAAGCTAAAATTGCATATTTGCCACAACATTTGTTAGTTCAAGATGATGCTACAGTTATGGACGAAGCTTCAAAAGCATTTTCAGAAATATTTGAAATGAAAGCTGAAATTGATGAGGTAAATGAAGCATTAACTGTGAGAACGGATTATGAGAGCGACGATTATATGAAATTGATTGAACGCGTTTCAGAATTAAGTGAAAAATTTTATGCTATTGAAGAAATTAATTACGAAGCTGAAGTAGAAAAAGCTTTGAAAGGGTTAGGGTTTACTAATGAGGACTTTAATAGGAAAACTTCTGAGTTTTCTGGAGGATGGCGTATGAGAATCGAGTTGGCTAAAATTTTACTTCAAAAACCCGATTTAATTTTATTAGATGAGCCAACCAACCATATTGATATTGAAAGTGTACAATGGTTGGAAGATTTTTTAATGAATTCGGCAAAAGCTGTGATCGTAATTTCACATGATAAAGCCTTTGTTGATACAATTACCAATAGAACTATTGAAGTTACTATGGGTAGAATTTACGATTATAAAGCCAATTATTCTCAATATTTAGAATTGAGAAAGGATAGAAGGGCGCACCAACAAAAAGCTTATGATGAACAACAAAAAATGATTCAAGAAAACACAGACTTTATTGAACGTTTTAAAGGAACTTATTCTAAAACAAACCAAGTACAATCGCGTGTACGTATGTTAGAGAAATTAACACTGGTTGAGGTTGATGAAGTGGATACTTCAGCGTTGCGTTTAAAATTTCCGCCATCTCCACGAAGTGGACAGTATCCTGTTGTGGTGAATGAATTAACTAAAAAATATGAAGAGCATACCGTTTTTCAGAAAGCCAATTTAGTAATTGAGCGTGGAGAAAAAGTGGCTTTTGTAGGTAAAAATGGTGAAGGTAAATCAACCATGATAAAAGCTATTATGGGAGAAATTGATTTTGAAGGAAAGTTGGAAGTAGGGCATAATGCAAAAATTGGTTATTTTGCACAAAATCAAGCATCCTTGTTAGATGAAGAACTTACAGTTTTTGAAACTATTGATCATATTGCAGTTGGAGATATTAGAACTCAAATTAAGAACTTATTGGGCGCATTTATGTTTGGAGGTGATGATACTACAAAAAAAGTAAAAGTGCTCTCAGGAGGTGAAAAAACACGTTTAGCAATGATTAAATTATTGTTAGAGCCCGTAAATGTTTTAATATTAGATGAGCCAACAAATCATTTAGATATGAGAACAAAAGATATTATTAAAGATGCCTTAAAAGATTTTGATGGTACTTTAATATTGGTTTCTCACGACCGTGACTTTTTAGACGGTTTAGCCGATAAGGTGTTTGAATTTGGAAACAAACGTGTAAAAGAACATTTTGAAACGATTACAAGTTTTATGGCCAATAAGAAAATGGAAAGCTTACGCGAAATAGAAAAATAAACTAATGAATTTTATAAATAGAAAAACCCAATCAAATATGACTGGGTTTTTTTATATAAGCAAGAAATTAAAAATCTATTTTACTTGATCTACAACTGCCTTAAAAGCTTCTGGGTTGTTCATCGCTAAATCTGCAAGAACCTTACGATTCAATTCAATGTTATTAGCTTTTACTTTCCCCATAAACTGTGAGTAAGACAATCCATACTGACGAGCTCCAGCGTTAATACGTTGAATCCATAAAGCACGGAAAGTTCTCTTTTTGTTTTTACGGTCTCTGTAAGAATATAACATTC
>CBDUAL010000108.1:0-8993 GCA_965365125.1 uncultured Lutibacter sp. | reverse complement strand
ACTTTTTTATCCAGCCTTTTCATCTCGAATTGCAATCTGCCCAGTTTAAAAATGGCAGTGAAAACAAAGCCCGTGATGCGTACAAAAAAGTTGAAACAATTGCTTCAGGAGAACTTATGGCGGAAGCTCTTTTTTATAGTGCGTATTTTGAAAATTTAGACGGAAGCTATCGCGTTTCAAATGAAATAGTTCAAAAAATAGCTGCCGATTATGCTGCTTATAAATATTGGGCTGCCAAAGGTTTAATTGTAATGGCTAAAAACTATTATGAATTAAATGATGCCTACCAAGCCTCTTATATTTTAGAAAGTGTTATAAAAAACTTTGAACAATTTAACGATGTTGTTGAAGAAGCTACTACTGAATTGAACCGAGTAAAGACTGAACAAGCAAAAACAAACGAATCAATTAAAAATTAAAATGAATACTAGTTTACAACTTTTAATTATTCAAATTCAAAAAAGACACCACATGCGAAAGCTATTTATAACTTCAACATTACTACTATTTACAATTGTTTCCATTGCTCAGGAAACAAAAAAAGACACCTTAAAAACAGAGGAAATAACGGTGGTAAAACCCTACACTCCAACAATTTCAGAGGCTTTTAAAGTAAAATCAAGCCCTACTATTAACGATCCAAATTTTCAGAAAGAAACCGTAAATTACAGTATTTTTTCAGCTCCTGTTGCTAGTACGTTTACGCCTTCAAAAGGAAAAGCGCAAGGGTTAAAAAGAACTCCAAAAGAGCGCTTGTACGAAAATTACATTTCTGCCGGATTTGGTAATTATACCACTCCTTTGTTTGAAGCTTTTTTACATTCAGGAGACAAACGTTACAATGATTATGGAGTATTTTTAAAATACCAATCTTCACAAGGAGGTATTAAAGATGTTTTATTAGACAATAATTATTCAGACATAAAAGTAGATTTATTTTACAAACAATTTGAACGCAATTTTGATTGGAAAATTAACGCTGGTTACAACCGCGAACTTTATAATTATTATGGCTTACCAACTTCTATTGCTTTTGATGACAATGTACTTGATAATTTAGATGAAAAACAGGTTTACAACAGCATTTATTTAGGAGGTACAATTAATTTTGAAGAAGCTATTTTTAATGGTGGAACTGTAGAAGTTGTCAACTTTTTTGACGCATACAACTCTAATGAATTACGATTTTTAGCAAAACCTACATTTGAATTCCCTCTCTCAACTGAAGCTGTAAATGCTGAAGTTTTAGTAGATTATATCAATGGAAAATTCGATCAAAATTATAGTTCTTCTAATGAACTTACTTATAGTTTTTTGAACTTGGGAGTTACTCCTAATTTAGAAATTTTAAAAGACGATTTAAGCATCAATTTAGGGGTTAAAGTATATTACATTTTTGATTTAGAAAATAACAGCAATCAATTTAAAGCATATCCAAATGTTACAGCTTCATACAAAATTGTTGACGATATTTTTATTCTTACAGCAGGTGTTACAGGAGATTTAATTCAGAATTCTTATCGTAATTTCACACAAGAAAATCCGTATGTTTCACCAACATTAAACATACAACAAACCGATCAGCAATACAATGCTTTTGTTGGTGCAAAAGGAAAATTAGCTTCAAATATTGGATACAATATGAACGTTAATTATATAAACGAAAAAAACAAAGCCCTGTTTGCTCAAAACCAAGTCTTAACCAATGGAACTATTTTAGTTGCCAACGCTTATGAAGCTGGCAACTCTTTTAACGTAGTTTATGATGATGTAAATACCATTAACGCTTCCGCAGAAGTAAACGTGGAAGTTTCTAAAGAATTTCAACTTAATGTTGGACTAAATTATTCAAACTATACAACTACAAACGAATTAGAGGCTTGGAATTTACCCGAATTTACAGCTACGCTTGCTGCAGCTTATAAAAATGAAAAATGGCATGTTGGTACTCAATTATTTTTTAGGGGAACTACTAAAGATTTTGTAATTGCTTATGGCGATTTCCCTGTAAACGGAACAGTTATAAAAAACAAATCATACATAGATTTGAATTTTAACGGAGGTTATATTTTTTCAGACCGACTTTCAGTATTTGGAAAAATTAACAATGCTGTTAGTGAAAGTTACGAACGTTTTGTAAATTATCCTGTACAATCCATTCAATTACTTGCAGGTGTTACTTATAAATTCGATTTGTAATTGAAGTCCTGTTATTATGAACTATTAAAACTGTACCATAAAAAATTTATTTATACTTTTTGCCGTTGCTAAAATTTAACCACTTTTATAGCGGATACCATTTTACCAGACAAATTATACAGCCATTTTACCTGTTCAGAAACTAAGTGCGTTTCTTTAAGTTGCTCTGCCATTTTAGTTGATACTTCAACACCTTGAGCAATCTCTTCATCTCTTTTATTAGAAAGATCTTCAAAAGAATTTTCATATAAAAGGTGTGCCTTTTTAATATTTCTACTTTTAATAATTTCACTTTCAGATGCTTCTAAAAGTTTAATTGAAAGTTGTAAATTCAGTTTTATATTTTCTACAAATACATCAAAATATACGGGAACTTCAGAGGTTTTATTGTGTCTAATAAAAGTCCCTAACGATGATAATGATGATAAAAAAGTGTTATTTAACACAATTAACTCATAAATAGTCCCAACATCTTTTTGTTTAGATTTCGGATCTTGATTCATTCTTTCAAATACTGCATTTAAATTTCCTATTGCTAAAAAAGCTGCTTTTCTAGATAACTTATACGTTGTTGTAACTTCACCCTTTTTATGGTAAAAAACAGCAATCTGTTCTAAAAACTTCTTGTTATTTTTTAAAGCATCAGCAATATAATCACCTACATTTTGAAATTCCCAAGAAGGCCATAAAAAATAAATGGAGGCAAATGATAAAGACGCTCCAATAAGCGTATCAAAAATTCTAAACTTAATAACCAATAAAATATTTGGTTCAAATAAGGCAAAAACAAAAATTACATTTAGGGTTATAAAAATGGCCGCATTTCTATAATTTTTTTGCATAATTGAGAGCGCTATTGGTAATGAAATTATTGAAATTACAGCATAAATTACGGTATTTTGAGTAACTAAAATAATAGCTATTGCAATTGCAGCCCCAATTAAAGTACCTATAACTCTATTAAGAGAACGCTCTTTTGTAAGACCGTAACTAGGACGCATAATAACAATAATGGTTAACATAATCCAGTACGGATTTTGCATTTCTAAAACCTTCCCAATTAAAAATCCAGCTAAAAAAACAATTGCTAAACGTAATGAATGCTTGAAAATTGGAGATTTAAAACTAAAATTTTCTTGTAATTTTTTAAAATCATAATCCTGCGGCGTTATAAATTTATCTGAATCACGGCTAATCGTTATTTTATTATTGTACGAATAATTTCCTAAAATTCGTTTAAGACCAGTGATATTTTGAACTTGCTTTTCTTGATATTTTTTTAAATTTGAGAGCATTAAAGTACCAACTCTAGATTTAGGCAAGCCCACTAAAATTCGATAATAATCAATTTCTCTTCCAATAGCATTTAGCCGATAATCAAGCTTTTCAGAATCAGTTAATTTCTCTTCTTTTCGTATAACTTTTGAAATATGATCTAGTTCATTCGCCATTTCAAAAATTAAATCTTTAAAAAGCACTACTTTGTCTTGGTGCTTTTCAAAAACCACATCAAAATTCTCATAATCAACTGGGTTTGAAATCGCCAATTCTAAAATATCAACCAATGCAGAAAAGAATAATTGTTGCCTTCTAATTCTATTTGAAAGTTCAGACTCCTTTCTACTTTGTAAAATAATAGCTCTTAAAATTTCATGCAGTTCTGTTATTTCAGTTTGAAGTTGAAATAGTTTTTTATACAACTCTGTTCTGTTAGCGGTATGCATTAATAACTCACCACGCACTCTTAAAAACGCAGCTGTTTTTTCGGTTACTTCACCAAACAAAAAATCGGTTTGCGCCCTTGGAAACAAAAACAATCGTACCATTGAAAGCGACACATACCACAAACCTCCTAAAGCAACTAACAATGCATGAGTTATCAAACTAATTTCATTATAATCATGTGAAAAACTTAAAACAATGGCAAACAACCCTCCAAATGCAATTAATGAAGCTCTAAACCCAAAAACAGAAAGATAAGAAATAAAAAAAACTGCAATACCCAATAACGGAAGTAGCAACCAAAAAGAATGTATTACAGAACCAAACAATAAAGTAACAAGAACTGATAACAGAACAGCTAATAAAATTCCATAAAAATTATGCTTAACACTCCCTGGAATATCAGCTGGTGAACAAAATAAAACTCCTAAAGCTACACTAAATCCAATATTTAAATCATTTAAATAATAATTACTTAAAAAAATAGGCAATATTATAGCTGTAGCCATAACAATAGCTTTCATAAAGTTTAAGCTTTTAAAAAATCGATTTAAAGTTGTTAGCATATAATTGTATTAATTCACAAATTTACATAGTATTTTTTATACGGTAGATTTATCTTATTAATATAATGTAAAATATTAAACAAGGTTCATTATAAGTATACTCAAAGCTCTTAAAAAATTGCTGTATTTATCAAATTCAATATAAAATTACACTGCAAAACCTCCTTTAAATTAATTCATAAACAATGTTAAAACGTTAATAACACGCTAAAAACATAGATAAAATATGGTGGAAAACACCCTTTTAAACTATATTTGCAGCATAATAATTTTAACAATTTAATATGAAGTATTTTATATCCCTACTATTTTTAGTAACATTCATTTCTTGTAATGATGATGAAGAAAATCAATATCTTGGTCAAACTGAAGATGATATCATTCAATACATTGAAGACAATAATTTAGATGCCTCAAGAACTGCAAACGGTGTTTATTATGTAATTGACCAAGAAGGAGACGGTGATTTCCCTCTAGATGAGGCCTATGTTACCGTAAAATATGATGGCTACTTCTTAGATGGTGAAAAATTTGACTCTAGTGGAGATGATAGTGTAAGATTTGATCTTTTAACTGTTATTTCTGGATTTACTGAAGGTATTGTTAACTTTAACGTTGGTAGCTCTGGAACTATGATAATTCCCCCAAGTTTAGCGTATGGAAAAGATGGAATTCCAGGCTTTATTCCTGGAGGTGCTGTTTTGATTTTTGAGATTGAAATCCTGAGTGTGATGAATTCACAAAATGAGGGAGACATTATTGATTACCTTGAAGCAAATAATTTAGAAGCTGAAAGAAGTGATACTGGATTATACTATATTATTGAAGAACCAGGAACCGGAGATCCTATTACAGAATCTTCAATTGTTACAGTTGCTTATACTGGTTATTATTTAAGCGGTGAAAAATTTGGAGAAAGCAAAATATCTGGAGACCAATTTGATCTTAATAACGATTTTATCCTTGGATTTAAAGAAGGAATGACATATTTTAAAGAAGGTGGCAAAGGAACTTTATTGCTTCCTCCTGAATTAGCTTATGGATATGAAGGTACGGCAACTATTCCTAGAAGTGCCGTATTAATATTTGAAATTGAAGTGAAATCACTAGATAATTAATTATAAAAAAAGCCTCATTTAAAATGAGGCTTTTTTTATTTTATCAATGAAATAAACTCATTAATTTTATCAACACCATGTTCGGTAAGGTGTTTCACAAAAGCCGATCCAATAATTGCTCCTTTTGCACTTACAGTAGCTTGTTGAAATGTTTCAGCATTTGAAATACCAAAACCAACAATTTGCGGTGCTTTTAAATTCATAGCAGCAATTCTATTAAAATAATCACTTTGCGTACTTCCGAAGGAATTTTGAGCTCCTGTTACACTAGCTGAACTTACCATATAAATAAATCCGTTAGAAATACTATCAATAAAACGAATACGCTCGTCTGAAGTTTGAGGCGTAATTAAAAACACATTAATTAAACCGTATTTTTCAAAAATAGCCTTATAATTTTCATTGTAATCTTGTACGGGTAAATCTGGAATAATCAATCCGTCTATACCAATTTCAGCACATTTTTTACAAAAAGCCTCTACTCCATATTGCATCATTGGGTTAAAATACCCCATAATAATTAAAGGAATTGAAACGGTTTTACGAATATCTTTTAATTGATTAAATAACACTTCGGAAGTCATTCCGTTATCTAAAGAAGCTGTAGAACTTGCCTGAATTGTTGGTCCATCAGCTAAAGGATCACTAAAAGGCAACCCAATTTCAATCATATCTACACCGCTTTTTTCTAAATTTTCAATTACCGAAACGGTATCATTTAAATTGGGATATCCGGCTGTAAAATAGATGGATAATAACTTTTTATCTTCTTGTAATTTTTGATTAATTCTGTTCATTTTTATCTCTTATTATGTTCCGTCACCCTGAATTTATTTCAGGGTCTTATCATAGTTAATGACTCAAAATGCATTTGATGCGATGCTGAATCAAGTTCAGCATGACGAGATCTTTTAAAACTTAAAATATTTAATATACGTATCTAAATCCTTATCTCCTCTACCCGATAAATTCAACACCACAATATCGTCATTTTTAAACGCTTTCTTTTTAAAAACGGCCAAGGCATGAGAACTTTCAATTGCAGGAATAATTCCTTCTAATTCACATAATTCCAATCCTGCATTCATTGCTTCATCATCGGTTACTGAAATAAAATCGGCACGTTTACTTTCACACAAATGCGCGTGTAAAGGACCAACTCCAGGGTAATCTAATCCTGCTGAAATAGAATACGGCTCAGTAATTTGACCATCTTTAGTTTGCATTAATAAGGTTTTACTTCCGTGAATAACACCTTCATTTCCTAAAACACTAGTTGCAGCACTTTCACCAGAATCTACTCCTAAACCGGCAGCTTCAACAGCAATTAAACCCACTTCTTTTTCATCTAAATAATGATAAAACGCACCAGCAGCATTACTACCTCCACCAACACAAGCAATTACATAATCAGGATTTTCTTTTCCTTCTTTTTCTTTTAATTGCCATTTCATTTCTTCGGAAATTACCGATTGAAAACGCGCCACCATATCTGGATACGGGTGCGGACCAACCACAGAACCAATAATATAATGTGTATCTACTGGGTTGTTAATCCAATCTCTAATAGCTTCATTTGTTGCATCTTTTAACGTTCTACTACCTGACAATGCAGGTACTACCGTTGCTCCTAACATTTTCATACGCGCTACATTTGGCGCCTGACGTGCAATGTCTATTTCTCCCATATACACAATACATTCAATACCCATTAAAGCACAAACCGTAGCGGTTGCAACACCGTGTTGTCCTGCACCAGTTTCGGCAATAATTCTATTTTTACCTAAACGTTTTGCCATTAAAATTTGCCCAATAGTATTGTTAACTTTATGAGCGCCTGTATGACATAAATCTTCTCGTTTTAAATAAATTTTTGTATTGTATTTTTCAGATAAACGCTTTGCAAAATACAAAGGTGTTGGTCGTCCAACATACTCTTTTAACAATTCATCAAACGCTGTTTTAAAAGAATCCTCTTGCATTATTTTTAAATAATTCTGACGTAATTCTTCTACATTTGGATATAACATTTCAGGAATATAAGCACCTCCAAACTGTCCGTAATATCCGTTTTCATCTACAAAATAACTCATTATAAATTTTGTTTAAATTCTTTAATATTTGCTATATTTTTTAATGCTGGTTCTATTTCAAAACCACTATTTATATCTACTCCTATGCATTTTTTTGATTCCTGTTTACGCAAGAATGACAGAATTGTTTGTGCATCATTTTTAGTAATTCCACCACTTAACATATAAGGCAATGCTCCTTTATAATTATCTAAAACATCCCAATTAAACTTAACACCGTTACCTCCGTATTCTTTTCCTTTGGTGTCGAATAATAAAAAATTACATACATTTTGATAAGCTTCTGTTTTAGAAAAATCAAAATTATCGTCTACTGAAAAAGCTTTGAATATTTCAATTGGTTGAGATTCTGAAGAGATCTTTCGACTCCGCTCAAGATGACATTCTCTTAACTTATCACAATATTCAGGTGATTCATTTCCGTGTAATTGAACGGCATCTAGTTTATATTTTTCAACAATTTCCAGTACATTTTCAATTGTCTCATTTACAAAAACACCTACTTTTTTTATTTTAGAAGGAATTTCAACTTCAGGAAAATTAGTTACAAAACGCTTCGATTTACCATAAAATATAAAACCCATATAATCTGGCTTTAATTTTACTAGCTCCGAAATATTTTCGGCATTACGCATTCCACAAACTTTTATTTTCATATATAATTTGTTTAAAGATTCATAAGTTTAAAGGTGTAAGGATTTTAAATAATACCTTCATAAACTTTTACACACTTCAATTTATAAACTTTTCAATCCAAAACCTACCCAATTTGGTCAATAAATTCTTTACAAGCCTGACCTGGATTTTCAGTTTTCATAAAATTTTCACCAATTAAAAACCCTTGAAAACCGTATTCTTTTAATCCTGTTATAACTCTTGGATCGCTTAATCCACTTTCAGAAACTTTGATACAACTATCAGGTATTTGACTTGCCAATTCAATTGAATGTTCCAAATCAACCTTAAACGTTTTTAAGTTTCTATTGTTAATTCCAATAATTTTATTATCTAATTCTATTTTATCTAACTCTTCTTGATTGTGAACTTCGTACAGCACATCTAACCCTAAATCTTCAGCAAGCTTTCCGTAATTCTTCAATTCTTCTTTGGTTAAACAAGCAGCTATTAATAAAATTACATCGGCACCAATTGCTTTAGCTTCCACAATTTGAAAACCATCAACAATAAAATCTTTTCTTAAAATTGGTGTTGTATCTTGTACCGAACGTGCTTTCATTACGTCCATAATATTTCCACCAAAAAACTGCATATCAGTTAAAATAGATTGTGCAGCT
>CBDUAL010000107.1:0-9003 GCA_965365125.1 uncultured Lutibacter sp. | reverse complement strand
TTGCTCAGTACCAAAACCTTTGGTGTTTAGCTCGTTACTTCCGCAAGCACTACAACTATGGGGCATTGCTTGTTTATAACCACAATAATGGCAGCGTAATTCTTTTCTGTAACTATGAAATGTTAAACTTACATCACATTGCGGACACTGCGGTGAAACACCACAAGTCTTACATTCAACAACAGGTGCAAAACCACGCCTATTTTGAAACAAAATAACTTGTTCTTTTTCATCTAAAGCTTCCTGAATCATTACCAATAACCGGTCAGAAAAATGACCTTTCATTCTTTTTTTCCGATGCTTTTCTTTGATATCAACCAATTCAATTTCTGGCAATAAAACATTTCCAAAGCGTCTGTTCAATTCAACAAAGCCATATTTTCCTTGTTGCGCATTGTAAAAAGATTCTATACTTGGGGTTGCTGAACCCAACAATACTTTTGCTTTATGTAAACTCGCTAAAACAATAGCTGTATCTCTAGCATGGTATCTTGGAGCAGGATCATATTGCTTAAATGAAGGTTCATGCTCTTCATCAACAATTACAAATGAAAGATTTGAAAACGGTAAAAATAATGATGAACGTGCTCCAATTATTAATTGTGCTTTTTGTTTGTTTTGCAACACGTTGTTCCAAACTTCAACACGCTCATTCATTGAATATTTTGAATGAAAAACAGATAAATATGCTCCAAAATAATGCTGTAAACGCTCAATTAACTGCGTAGTTAGTGCTATTTCAGGTAATAAATACAAAACTTGTTTACCACTCTCTAATAGCTCTTTTATAAATTTTACATAAATCTCGGTTTTACCACTACTAGTAATTCCTTTTAACAATACCGTTTGCTTGGTTTCAAAAGCAATTTTTATTTCGTTGTAAGCTACCTGTTGATGTTCACTTAATTCTTTTATTTCTGAAGATTTCCCATTGAATTCAATTCGATCCTTCTGAATAAAATAATATTCAAAAACTTCTTTGTCAACCAACGATTTTATAACTGCTGTAGAAGTATCTGAAGCTTCTTGTAATTGTGTAACTTTTATAGGCTTTTTTGAAGTCTGCAATTGAAAAAAAGTAAGCACCGCTTCACGTTGCTTTTTTGCCCTGTTTACCAGCTCTAATAATTCAGGTAATTTTTCAGGTGTATTCCATGTTGAAGTTAATTGAATGTATTTAACCAATTTAGGCTTGTATTGCTCGTAAATTTGTTCTTTTATGCTAATAACTTCCTTATTTAATAATTCTTTAATAATTGGGAAAACATTTTTCTTTCCAACTATTTCCATAATTTGATGAATGGATAAACGTGTTTGATGTTGTAACGCTTCTACAATTAAAAATTCATTGTCACTTAATTCATTTTCACCTTTAAAATCAGCAACTATTGAAATTTCTGTTTCACTTTCTAATAAAAAAGCTGAAGGCAAAGCAGCTCTAAATACATCTCCCAAAGAACACATATAATACTTCGCAATCCAAGCCCAATGCTCTAATTGAATTTCATTTACAATTGGAGTCTCATCTAAAATTTGATGAATCTCTTTTGCTTCATACCCTTCAGGTGCAATTTCATGAATTTCATGTACCAATGCAGTGTACACCTTAGATTTTCCAAATTCAACAGCTACACGCATTCCTTTTTGTAAAAAATCGGCTTCAGCAGCTGTAATTTTATAGGTGAATTCCTTTTGCAAAGGAATGGGCAATATGACGTTTATATAATGAATAGCGTTAAAAAGTGTTACAATTATTAATAGCCACAAAAATACTTATTTGAATATTGTATTCATATTAAATTAAACAAATAAACAAAAAACTTTATACAGCGCTGATTAACAGTTGATTGCTGCTTGTTATTAATTTTGGCACGTTGTTTGTTTTATATGAAGCATAAAAGCTAACCACAACTTTTTAATACGAACCCTTTAAAACTATTTAATTATGAAAAAAGCACTACTTACACTCGTAACCATATTATTAGTTGGCTTTGGTAATACTTATGCTTCTAATAATTCAACAACAAATAATTTCAACAACAGGCAAGGGAATGCTTTTACTTTTGTAGAAAGAGGTATTACATTTTCTGTTTTTCAAAATGGTGAATTTGATTTTTATTTAAATCAACATCATAACTTTAGCGCCAACTATTATAACAACGGTGTAAACATTAGTTTTAATGCGGGTTATAATTATGATGCGTATGTGCAATACGATCGTTTTGGAGCCGTAATCCAAATAGAAAACACCCCTATATATTATGATTATTATGGACGTATTTCTCAGGTTGGTACGATTAATATCAATTATTCAAACGGTAGATTGGTTCGTTTAGGAGGTATGAACGTTTACTATAACAACTATGGAAATTATGCTTATTATAGAGGTTATGTGAATCGTTATAATAGAACGTATGTGTATCATCCATACCATAATTATTTTACAAGACCTTATTACGACTATAGAGTTGTGAGCTACAAGCCTTACCGTAATCATTACAAAGCACAACGTTATGCTTACCATAGAAATCATGCTAAAAACAAGTATTACAGTAAAAATAATAACTCTAAAAAACGAGGAAATAACTCCAAATACAACGAACATAAAAGTCACACCAGTAGACAACGTGTTGCAACAAACTCAATTCCGAAACGTAGAGATTATAGCGTTGCTAACAATAGTAGAAACCAAGTAAAAGCTACTGATTTATTTAAAAATGAACGTGGAAATTACCATAGAACTACAACAAATAGCGATAGAAAAAAAGCTAGTACTCAGCATAGAAATACTGAACGCACAGCTACAGAAAGAAGTAACTCGTACCGTAATTTAGATAAAAGAAAACCAAGTTCAGTACATAAAAAGCATACTGAAACTAGAAGTTCTTCAGCTAATACGCAGAATAGAAAAGGTAGCATTTCAAATAGAAAAGAAAGCTCTATGAATTCTAGATCAAAAAAAGAATATACTAGAAAGCCTGTTTCAACAAAAACAACTAAAAGAATGGTAACTTCAAGAAGAACATTGTAAATTTAAAATATAGTTAAATAAAAAAGCTGTTAAAAGAGTTATTATACTCTTTTAACAGCTTTTTTATAAAATTAAATTACTTCCTACTTTAAGAATCACTTTCAGTAGTTTCTTCTGTAGTTTCGTCTATTTGTTTTGGTTTATTTTTTGAAGCCTTTCTACTACCAGCATACATGTCATAACGTACAAAGCGACAGTCTAAATCGGCATTTTTAATAGGAATTCTTTTTGAAGTTTTTAAACCTACATGCTTTAGAGCTTCCAAATCTGAAGTAATAAACCAAACCGTAGAATCAGGATATCCCTGCTTTAATGTGTCTCCAATACTTTTGTAGAATTCTTTTACATCAATATTTAATCGCTCTCCATAAGGTGGATTAAACAAAATAGTTGTTGATCCAAAAACTTCTTTCATTGAATTAAAGAAGTTTACATGGTGCACACCTATAAATTCGGTTAAATTTGCATTTTTAATATTATCATTTGCTTTTTGAATGGCAGAAGGTGCTTTATCAAATCCCATAATTTTAAAATGACAATTACGGATTTTCTTCAACAACACCTCTTGAATTTTAAAGAATAAATCTTCATCAAAATCCTTCCAAAGTTCAAAACCAAATTCTTTTCTATTGATATTTGCCGGAATATTATTAGCAATCATTGCTGCTTCAATTAATATTGTACCAGAACCACACATAGGGTCTATAAAATTACAATCACCTGTATATCCTGAAAGTAATACCAATCCGCCTGCTAATACCTCATTTATAGGTGCAATATTTGTAGCTGTTCTATACCCTCTTTTATGTAATGATTGCCCTGAACTGTCTAAAGAAACCGTACATAAATCGTTTAAAATATGTACGTGAATTTTCACATCAGGATGATGCACATCTACATTTGGTCTTTTATGGTATTTATGACGAAAATAATCGGCAATAGCATCTTTAGATTTTAACGAAATATAATGCGAGTTGGTTGTAAAATGCTTAGAATTTACAACTGCCCCAATAGCAAATGTAGAATCAACTGTCATTTCTCGCTCCCACTCCATTTGCATTAATTTTTTATACAAATCATCTTCATCAAAAACTTTAAAACGTTTGATAGGTTTTAATATTCTAATGGCTGTACGCAAAGCTATATTTGCTTTGTACATAAAACCTTTATCGCCTAAAAAGGAAACGTTACGAACCCCAACTTCAACATCTTGAGCTCCTAAATTTCTAAGTTCGGTTGCCAAAACTTCTTCTAAACCAAACATTGTGGTGGCAACCATTTTAAAATTATGATTCATCTATACTTATTTTCTGCAAAAGTACTCAATTTAGAAACGTTAAAAGGACTTCTTATTTTAAAAATTGAAGAAACCTATAAGAAACACTCATATAATTATTTCAATTCACTATTTTTGTACCTATTTTTTAGCAATGACAAAAAACAAAGAATGGTTTGTGTCTTGGTTTGACACCAACTACTACCACATATTATATAAGCATAGAGATGATACCGAAGCACATGAATTTATGCAGAATTTGGTGTCACTTTTACAATTTGATTGCGACGACTTACTACTAGATTTAGCTTGCGGAAAAGGTCGTCACTCTATTTATTTAAATTCTTTAGGTTACAATGTTGTTGGAGCAGACTTATCCAAAAACAGCATACAACACGCTAAAATTTCTGAAAATGATCGACTACATTTTGTTGAACACGATATGCGAAAGGCTTTTAAAAATAAATACAATGCCATTTTAAACTTGTTTACAAGTTTTGGCTTTTTTGAAGATGATAAAGAAGATATTGCCATTCTTCAAAACATAAAAAATGGTTTATTGCCTAACGGAATAGCGGTTATTGATTTTATGAATGCTGAAAAAGTGACTGCAAATTTAGTGGCTAATGAAGTACAAACCATTGATGGAATAACTTTTCATATCTCACGTTATTTAGAAAATGGGTTTATTGTAAAAGAAATACGCTTTGAAGCTGAAGGAGAGCAGCATATTTTCTTTGAAAAAGTAAAAAGTTTAAATCTGGAAAAAATCAATGGCTATGTAAATAGTGTTGGTTTTAAAATAAAACATATTTTTGGTAATTATCAATTAGCTGATTTTGATTCGAAAACTTCAGATCGTTTAATTTTAGTTTTAGAATGACATATATAGTACTTATTTTATCCGTTTTAGTAGGTATGGTTATTGTTTTTGGTTTAAAACCAAGTACAAAAACAGTACAGTTATTGTTAGCTTTTAGTGGTGCTTACCTATTATCTATTACCATACTTCATTTACTACCTGAGGTTTATCACTCTCATAATGAATCTATTGGGCTCTATATTTTAATTGGCTTATTGCTACAGCTCATTCTTGATTTTTTCTCAAAAGGTGCTGAACACGGACATATTCATATTCAACAAGATGTTGTATTTCCTTGGGCTTTATTTATAAGTTTATGCTTGCATTCATTTATGGAAGGAATTCCTTTAGCCAACAATCACCATCATGAACATTTACTTTGGGCTATTGTAATTCATAAAGTACCTATTGCCATTATCTTAGGTACATTCTTTGTAAAATCTAATATTTCAAAACAAAACTCAATCTTATTTTTAGTACTTTTTTCGTTAATGTCTCCTTTAGGAAGCTTGGCTGGAGAAAACATCCCTTTGTTAGTTACATACAAAACACAAATATCAGCCATTATAATTGGTGTATTTTTACATATTTCAACCATTATTTTGTTTGAAACTTCAAAAGATCACAAATTCAATTTATTGAAATTTATAGCTATTTTAATTGGAATGTTAGTTGCAATTTTAGCTTAAAATAAAAAACTCCAAAGAAAATTTTCTTTGGAGTTTTTTATTTAATACTCATTGGTTATCCACATTATAAGATTCTGAAACAAGTTCAGAATGACGTGTGTTTTTTTAAACAAGTTATTTTATAATTAATTTGCTACTTCGCTAATAAATTTAATTCGCATTAAACGCAGCTCATCATCATCATAATCGCCATCAAATTCATCCATTGCATCTTGAATTTTATCACTTTCAGATTCCATGAAATATTCATAAATTTCTTCTTGCTGATCTTCATCTAACAACTCATCAATACAATAGTCTATATTAATTTTAGTTCCACTATACACAATACGCTGCATTTCCTCAATTAAATCCGCAAATTCTAAACCTTTAGCTTTCGCTATATCTTCAAGCGGTAACTTTCTATCGGTATTTTGAATGATATATAATTTCAACCCTGAATTTACACCTGTGCTCTTTACTACAAAATCATCAGGTCTCAAAACATCATTTTCTTCAACATACTTTGCTATCAAATCTAAGAATGGTTTTCCAAACTTTCGAGCTTTACCTTCTCCAACACCATAAATATTCTTTAGCTCATCCATTGTTATTGGATATTTAAGCGCCATATCTTCTAAAGATGTTTCTTGGAACACAGCATAAGGAGGTACTTTATTTTTCTTAGCTACAGATTTTTGTAGTTCTTTCAATAATTTTACTAAAACTTCATCTGAAGATGCTCCTGATTTTTTACTGTTTGTTACAATACTTGGATCATCATTTTCATCATATATATGATCTTCCGTCATCATAAATGATGTTGGCTTATCAATATATTTTAAACCGTTTTCTGTAATTTTAACAACTCCATATTGTTCTATTTCCTTTCTAATAAATCCAGCCACTAGTGCTTGTCTAATTAAAGCCATCCAGTAACTACCTTCTTTATCTTTACCACATCCAAAAAATGGCTGTTCATCGGTTTTATGAGATTTTAGCAACGCATTTACCCTTCCTATAAGGGTATTAACAAGCTCTTTAGATTTGTATTTTTCTTTGGTATCACGAACAACTTCTAACAAAAGTTTTAAATCACTTTTAGCTTCATGTTTTTTCTTCGGATTTACAACATTATCATCCATTTCAGCTCCTAAACCAGTAACATCATCAAATTCTTCACCAAAATAATGCAATAAATATTTTCTTCTAGACATAGAAGTTTCAGCATAACCAACTACCTCTTGCAACAAAGCATTTCCAATTTCTTGCTCGGCAATTGGCTTTCCAGATAAAAACTTTTCTAACTTTTCAATGTCTTTATAAGCATAATATGCCAAACAGTAACCTTCGCCACCGTCACGACCAGCTCTTCCTGTTTCTTGATAATAACTTTCTATACTTTTTGGAATATCATGATGAATTACAAAACGAACATCTGGCTTGTCAATTCCCATACCAAATGCAATAGTTGCAACCACAACATCAATATCTTCCATCAAAAACATGTCTTGATGTTTTGCTCTTGTTTTAGCATCTAAGCCTGCATGATAAGGAACCGCTTTTATACCATTTACTTGTAATAGTTGTGCTATTTCTTCAACCTTTTTACGACTTAAACAATAAATAATACCCGATTTATCAGCATGACCACGAATAAAACGAATAATATCTCCGTCAATATTCTTGGTTTTAGGGCGTACATCGTAAAATAAATTTGGCCTATTAAATGAAGCTTTAAATGTTGTAGCATCAGACATTCCTAAAGTTTTTAAAATATCTTCCTGTACCTTTTCAGTAGCGGTAGCTGTTAAACCTATAATAGGTACATCATCAATTTTTTGAATGATATTTCGAAGGTTTCTATATTCAGGTCTAAAATCATGTCCCCATTCAGAAATACAGTGTGCTTCATCAATGGCAACAAATGAAATATTTTGAACTTGTAAAAACTCAATATAGTCTTCTTTTATCAAAGATTCTGGAGCTACATATAATAACTTTGTAATTCCTTTTTCTATATCTCCTTTTACTTGGGCAACTTCCGATTTATTTAATGATGAATTTAATACGTGTGCAATTCCATGCTGAGATGAAATACCTCGCATGGCATCAACTTGATTCTTCATTAATGCAATTAATGGTGATACAACTATGGCTGTACCGTCCTTTATTAATGCAGGCAGTTGGTAACACAATGATTTTCCCCCTCCTGTTGGCATTATTACAAAAGTATCATCATTGTTCATGATACTTTTAATCACTCCTTCTTGTAGCCCTTTAAATTTTGAAAATCCAAAATATTGTTTTAGGGCTTTATGTATATCAATATCTTTTTTGTTCATTTTTTTTAAAAAAATTAATTGTCAACAAATAACGCGTTCATACTTAAGTTATTTTCTTTTTCACCCAATTATATTAATTTTGTTTTACTTTTTAGCTTCGTTTAACTAATATCTAATTAAATAAATTTATTTTTGTCTGCTACTAAAGGTAAAACTTTTTTTAATTCAAAAAACATAAACTTTTGAAAAAAAATAAAAATACGATTATAGAAACTGCTAAACAAACTATCATAGCAGAAAGTAACGCAATTTCAAATTTAGTTAATTTTTTAACAGATGATTTCGAAAAAGCTGTTAAATTTATTCATAAATCTAATGGTAGGCTTATAGTTACTGGTATTGGAAAAAGTGCTAAAATTGGTGATAAAATTGTTGCAACACTCAATTCAACGGGTACACCTGCTATTTTTATGCATGCTGCTGACGCTATTCACGGTGATTTAGGGAATATTCAAAAAAATGACGTTGTTATGTGTATTTCAAAAAGTGGAAATACTCCTGAAATAAAAGTTTTAGTGCCATTTATTAAAAATTATGGCAATAAAATTATAGCACTTACTGGAAATACACAGTCTTATTTAGGGTTAAATGCTAATTTTGTATTGAATTGTTATGTTGAAAAAGAAGTTTGTCCTAATAATTTAGCACCTACAACAAGTACCACCGCACAATTAGTTATTGGTGATGCGCTTGCTGTTTGTTTGTTGGAATTGAATGATTTTTCAAGCAAAGATTTTGCTAAATATCATCCAGGTGGAGCCTTAGGTAAAAAGTTATATCTAAGAGTGCATGATTTAATCAACAAAAATGAATTACCACAA
>CBDUAL010000106.1:0-9049 GCA_965365125.1 uncultured Lutibacter sp. | reverse complement strand
GTTGGATAAAAATCTACTGCGTTTACACCAAAGCCTACTGCCCAAGGATTGTTTTCGTCCTGTGCATTTACATTGCTGAAACCTGTAACTAATAACAAAGCCAATAAGGCTACTTTTAAATGTTTCATTTTCAAAATTTTAAATTAAATGTTCTTTTGTTAATTAATAAATAAGCTGTTAAAACTTAATATATCTTCACAAAAATACAAAATTATCTTGAACATGGTATTTTTTTTTAATTTTTCTATACTACATTCAACTTTAACCCAATTTTAACAAACGCTTCAATAGCCTTATCTAGATTACTTTTAGTATGAACTGCAGAAAGTTGGACCCTAATTCTTGCTTTTCCTTTAGGTACTACTGGGAAAAAGAATCCTATTACATAAATACCTTCTTCTAAAAGTAAATTCGCCATTTTTTGAGCTAATTTTGCATCATATAACATTACTGGCACTATTGCGGAATTCCCTTTGACAATATCAAAACCAGCGTTTATCATTCCTTTTTTAAAATAATTTGTATTCCATTCTAGTTTATCTCTCAATGAAGTATCGTTTGATAACATTTCAAAAACTTTTAATGAAGCCCCTACAATTGCTGGCGCTAACGAATTTGAAAATAAATAAGGCCTAGAACGTTGACGTAATAACTCTATAACTTCTTTTTTACCAGTTGTATAACCTCCCATGGCACCACCTAACGCTTTACCCAAAGTACCGGTAACAATATCAACTCTTCCCATAACGTTTTTAAGCTCTAAAGTTCCCCTACCTGTTTTACCTATAAATCCGGCAGCATGGCATTCATCAACCATAACCAACGCATCATATTTATCGGCTAAATCACATATTTTGTCTAAACTAGCAACAACACCATCCATTGAGAAAACCCCATCGGTTACAATAATTTTAAATCGATGCCCTTGCTTATTGGCTTCAATTAATTGCGCTTCTAATGAAACCATATCATTATTATTGTACCTATAACGTGCGGCTTTGCACAAACGAACACCGTCAATTATTGACGCATGATTTAAAGCATCAGAGATGATAGCATCTTCTTGCGAAAACAAGGGCTCAAAAACACCTCCGTTTGCATCAAAAGCTGCGGCATATAATATGGTATCTTCAGTTTCATAAAATTCAGCAATTTTTTCTTCTAATTGCTTATGAATATCTTGAGTTCCACAAATAAAACGAACTGACGACATTCCAAACCCATGCGTATCCATGGTATCTTTTGCTGCTTGAATAACTTCAGGATGATTTGATAAACCTAAGTAATTGTTTGCACAAAAATTCACAACTTCTTCACCTGTACTTAATTTTATTACAGCGTCTTGAGATGAAACTATGATTCGCTCAGATTTATAAAGACCAGCTTCCTTAATTTCTTGTAATTCTTTTTGTAAGTGTTGTTTTATAGTACCGTACATAATAGTTGTTTTTTACAAATTTATTTGATTTTTAAATTGCTTCAACAGTAATTTCTTCATTAATATAAACCAATAGTTTTTCAGAAATTTGATACTGTAGGTTTTCCAATACGTTTGCGTATTCATTCACTTGGTTTATGTGCTTTTTCTCTGGATTTCCTGTTTTATAATCTATAATTGTTACTTTATTTTTATTAAAAACCAAACGATCAGGTATCACTATTCTTTTTTCAGAAGTTAAAATTTCACGTTCGTTAAAAACGGTATTGTTTTGATTAAAATAATGCGCTAATTTTTCATGAGTTACAATTTTAGTGACTAAAAAAACTATTTCATCATAATCAGCTGAAGTAATAATTCCTTTAAACAAGTATTGTTTTACCACCTCCAAAATATCGTTACTCGTTTTTATTTTTGATAAAATTTCATGAATTAAATTCCCATAAACTATCGCTTTTCCTTGTTCGGTATCCCAAAGTAACGATGAATTTGCAACAATGGCTATATTGTGGTTTTTCCATGAATTGCTAATAAATTGATATTGGGTAGTGGTAGTACCCTTTTCTTTAATTTCGAAATTTCCACGCTCAGGATTTCCAAAGCTGTACACCAATTGTTCTGAGTTCCATAAATTCTGACTTTTTAAATAGTTGATAAAAAGTCCAGATGTGAATTTTAAATTTTCTTCCGAAGTACTTTTTGAAATTTTCAACTTTGT
Organism: uncultured Lutibacter sp.; assembly: GCA_965365125.1. GTDB lineage: Bacteria > Bacteroidota > Bacteroidia > Flavobacteriales > Flavobacteriaceae > Lutibacter. Next base: position 6,893 of record CBDUAL010000106.1, on the reverse strand, counting down.
AACCACATATAATTGCTCAACCGCTCGGGTTAACGCAACATATAAAATGTTGTAATTATCTAGCTCTAACTCTTCTTTTCTTTCATCAAACAATTGAACTCCTTGCTCACCTACATAATTTAATTTGTTGCTATAACTAACAAGTAACGACTTTAAATTGCTTGTTTCGCTTTCATAAGAATACCAAACTTTTGGATCTATTTGATTGTAAATATCTATATCATACGGATAAATTACAATAGGAAATTCTAACCCTTTAGCCTTGTGAATGGTCATAATTCGAACTGCATTTTTAGCTTCAGGAGCAACAATACTCAACTTGTCTTTTTTTAGTTCCCAATATTCTAAAAAACCACCTATTGAAACTTGCTTTTTTTGTTGATATTCAAAAACTACATCTAAAAAAAATTGAACATTTGAGTCTGATTCGTGTATCAATTGAAAACTGCGCATGCAATATTCTATACTTTCGTAAAACGGACTTTGAACAAATTCGTTATAATTAAATAGAATGTTAAATTTGCTAAATCCTTGAAAAAATAGCTGATTTTCTAAATGCACAAATTCGTTTAAAAAATGGTGTTTATCTTCCGTAATTTTTAGCTTTTCATATAAATAATACAAAAGCTGCACCTTGAATTCTTTATTCAACGGATGTTGAATTACATTTAATAAATTGATGATAAAATCTACCTTGGGACTATTTTTCAACAGCAATGTTTCTGATGAAATAATTTCAATTTCTTGTTCTGTTAAATAATCGGCAACTTCAACCCCTTGTTTTTTTGTTCTCACCAATACGCATACTTCATTTTTTTGAAATTTAGGATCGAGATTATCAATAATTTCAAATACTTTTTTTGGAAATAAAAGTGCTTTTTCTTCTGCATCATCAACCTCTTCAACAAAGTCTAATTGCACATAACCACCTTCATTTGAGTTTAGTTTTTGGTTATTTCCTTCAGCATATAAATTACGATAGGCTTCGTTTCCTAAAAATTGTGAAATATGTGTAAAAAAAGCATTATTGAAGTTGATTACTTCGCTAAAACTTCTAAAATTTGTCCCTAAATTTGAAACTTCTTTTTCAACATAAAAAGGTTTTCCTTTAGCTTCTTTATTAGAGAGTTCTATAAATTGTTCCGCTTTTCCGCCTCGCCAACGGTAAATAGATTGCTTTGCATCTCCCACCAGCAACAACTTTCCTTTTTCGCCTAATTCATTTTCAGAAGTAATTGCATTTTCAACCAACGGAATTAAATTTTGCCATTGCAATACTGAAGTATCTTGCATTTCATCAATAAAATAATAGCGAAATTTCTCTCCAAGTCGTTCGTAAATAAATGGTGCTGGTTCGCCTTTTATAGTATCACTAATTAGTTGGTTAAATTCAACATTAAGCAACATATTATTTTCTTGTTTTATGTCTTGTAAAGCATTGTTTATATGACTTAAAACGGCTAACGGAATTAAACTGTTCAAAAATAAATCGTTCAATGTTTTCTTCTGAAATAACACTTCCGATTGATTGTATAAATTTACCAACTCAGGTACTGCTTCATCAATAGCAGATTTAATGGCATCCGATTTTGATTTTGAATAAAAAGTTTCCTCTTCAATTCGTTCCTTTAATTTTCCTTGATCAAAAAACTTTGCTTTTTTATAATCGGAAGCTAATTGCTGAAAGTGCTTTGGAATTAACGAATAATAAAAATCCTTCTCTGCAACTCCCGTGTTTTGAATAATTTCTAGGCCTTCTTCTCCAATAGTTTTAAAAGCAGCTGCTATATTTTTATTTTCGGTTACAAGTTGTTGCTTTAAATTGGTGAATTCATCCTTAGGTATTTCAAGCAACGATTTTAAATATGTTCCGTGATTTTCGTTTAAAATCAGTTTGGCGAATTTTTTAAGATCTAACGAAATATCCCACGATTTATCATCGTCTAATTTTTCAATAGCATAACTCACCAAAGCCGAAGTTAACTCTTTACTTTCTCCAATTTTTGAAATTACAATATCAACCGCTTCATTTAGTAAACTTTCGGTATCCATTTCAACTTCCGAATTTAAAGGAAGATCTAAATCATACGCAAAAGTTCTTATTAATTTATGTGTAAAACTATCAATAGTAGTAATATTAAATGCTGAATAATTTTGCAAAATGGCATTTAAAACAATTTTTGATCTGCTAAAAATAACCGCTTCGGTTAAATTGGTTTCTTCACAAATTATTGGAAGCATGTTGGTCTGTTTTTCTATCGAAAAATCTTGCAAATTTTCAATAACACGCTCTTTCATTTCACCCGCGGCTTTGTTTGTAAATGTAACGGCTAAAATTTGTTGAAATTTATAAGCACTATCGCTTGATAGCAGTATTTTTAAATATTCTTTTACTAAGGTAAATGTTTTTCCGCTTCCGGCAGAAGCATTGTATATTTGATAAGATGCTGAATTTTGCATTGTAAAAATTTAGAATGCAAGTTAGTAAATTAAACGCTTTTAAATGCCGCTTTAATTACAGTTTCTCTACGAATTATTTTTACCTAAATTTAGCACACAAACCAAACTTAAACCATGATAAAAATGAAACATTATCTAAAACTTGCTATCGATTAATTTTATCTACTTTTTTAATTGCAGCTTTAAAATCATCTATATCTGGTTCAATTAAAAAGAAATCTATAGCTGCTTTTACAACCTCTCTCGCAGTATCAATAGGAAACCCCAAACCAACGGCAATTCTATCCATAATAGAAGTTTTATCTATGGTTGGGTTTTTATCAATAAACATCATTTTTGTTAAATCGTATAAGCGCTCTAAACGATCCTCATAACTCACAGGTGGGTTTACAGGATAATTGGCCGGATTTTTTAAAATATCCTTGAATTCCGTTTCAGAAATATCTAGCCTTTTCGCCAATCTTTTCAATAATTCATACTCATCGGCGTCAATTATTTTATCCAATAATGCAAGTCTAACAATGTTCGCAAAGTGTCCCTTATTTTCTTCGTGTAATCCTGTTGGATATAAATCTGAAATTGTCATAACTTTTAAATTTTAAATTCTTCCTTATAAATTTAAGGAATTATTGTTAATTTTTTTTGGTTTTTTATTAAAATGCTACCTTTGGCAAAATTTGAAATTTTTGAGTAAGCAAAATATTTTAAAAAGTTACGAGCAATTGGTTCAAAAAAAACAATTAGCTCAATTATTATCAAAAGACAAACACCATTTTCAAATCTCGAATTTGGTTGGATCTTCATTGTCTTTTGTTATTTCTGAAAGCTTTAAAGAAACCGAAAAACCATTCCTTTTAATTTTTAATGATAAAGAGGAAGCTGCCTATTATTTAAACGACTTAGAGCAGCTAATTGGCGAAAAAGATGTCCTTTTTTATCCAGGATCGTATAGAAGACCTTATCAAATTGAAGAAGTTGACAACGCCAATGTGTTGTTGCGCTCTGAAGTTTTAAATCGAATCAATTCGCGCAAAAAACCTGCAGTTATTGTAACGTATCCTGATGCCTTGTTTGAACAAGTGGTTACCAAAGCCGAATTGAACCGAAATACCTTAAAAATTGCTGTTGACGATAATTTAAGCCTCGATTTTGTAAATGAAGTGTTGTTTGAATACAAATTCAACAGGGTAGATTTTGTTAGTGAGCCTGGTGAATTTTCTGTTCGCGGTGGAATTATTGATGTGTTTTCGTTTTCACATGACGAACCTTATAGAATAGAATTTTTTGGTGATGATGTTGATAGCATTAGAACTTTTGATGTTGAAACACAACTTTCAACTGAAAAATTGACCAAAATTAGTGTAATGCCTAATGTTGAAGACAAAACATTAGATGAAAAACGAGAAAGTTTTTTGAAATATATTTCTTCAAAAACAGTTGTTTTTACCAAAAATTTAGATGTACTTTCAAACAGATTAGACAAACTTTTTCGCAAAGCAACAGAAGCTTTTAAAGAACTTTCAACTGCTATAAATCACGCAGAGCCTGTTGAACTTTTTTGCCATGGTGAATTGTTAAAAAAACAACTCAACGATTTTACCAGTGTTGAAATTTTAAACGCGCATTATACGGAACTCGATTCAAAAACAACTCAAAAAATATTAAAAAACAACTCAAAAGAAGTGGTGGTTTTTAACACAAAACCACAACCTTCATTTAACAAACAGTTTGATTTATTAATTGAGAATTTACAACAAAATACCGAAAAAGGATTTGCCAATTATTTGTTTTGTGATTCGCAAAAACAAGCCGATCGATTTCATGATATTTTTAATGAAGTAGAGCAAGCAGTAACCTACAAAACCATTGTTTTTCCTTTATATCAAGGATTTATTGATATTGAAAATGAAATAGTTTGCTATACCGATCATCAAATATTTGAGCGTTACCATAAATTCCGATTAAAAAATGGCTATGCTAAAAAGCAGTCTATTTCTCTAAAAGAATTAACCAATCTTGAAATTGGAGATTACGTGACACACATAGATCACGGAATTGGGAAATTTGGCGGACTTCAAAAAATAGATGTTGAAGGCAAAAAACAAGAAGCTATTAAATTAATGTATGGCGATCGTGATATTTTATACATTAGCATTCACTCGTTACATAAAATTTCAAAATACGCGGGTAAAGATGGTAAACCTCCAAAAGTTTACAAATTAGGTTCGCCTGCTTGGAAAACATTAAAGCAAAAAACAAAAACACGCATTCGTCATATTGCCTACAATTTAATTGAATTGTATGCCAAACGTAAAATGCAAAAAGGGTTTCAATACCAACCCGATAGTTATTTACAACATGAGTTAGAGGCTAGCTTTTTATACGAAGACACACCAGATCAATCATCTTCAACCCAAGATGTGAAAAATGATATGGAAAGCGAGCAACCTATGGATCGATTGGTTTGTGGTGATGTTGGTTTTGGAAAAACCGAAGTAGCTGTTAGAGCTGCTTTTAAAGCGGTTGATAACGGAAAACAAGTTGCCATTTTAGTTCCAACCACCATTTTAGCTTTTCAACATTTTAAAACCTTTAGTGAACGTTTAAAAGATTTCCCAGTAACTGTTGATTATTTAAACCGTTTTAGAACGGCTAACCAAAGAAAAGGTGTATTAGCAGGTTTAGAAGACGGATCAATTGATATTGTAATTGGTACACATCAGCTTACAAATGCAGCAATTAAATACAAAGATTTAGGCTTGTTAATTGTTGATGAAGAACAAAAATTTGGGGTTGCTGTAAAAGACAAACTAAAAACCATTAAAGAAAATATTGATACGCTTACATTAACCGCAACACCAATTCCTAGAACCTTGCAATTTTCGTTAATGGCAGCACGTGATTTATCGGTAATAAGTACACCACCGCCAAACCGTGTTCCTATTGAAAGTCATGTAATTCGTTTTTCAGAAGAAAATATAAGAGATGCTATTCGGTATGAAATTCAACGTGGCGGACAAGTATTTTTTATTCATAACCGAATTGAAAATATTAAAGAAGTTGCTGGTTTATTACAACGTTTACTTCCTGATGCTAAAATTGGCATTGGTCACGGACAAATGGAAGGTAAAAAGCTTGAAAACTTAATGCTTTCATTTATCAATAATGAATTTGATGTACTAGTTTCAACCACAATTATTGAAAGTGGTTTAGATGTTCCAAATGCCAACACTATTTTTATAAACAATGCTAACAATTTTGGGCTGTCTGATTTACACCAAATGCGAGGACGTGTTGGACGCTCAAACAAAAAAGCCTTTTGTTATTTTATAACGCCACCTTATCATATGATGACGGATGATGCGCGCAAAAGAATTGAAGCTATTTCATTATTTACCGATTTAGGAAGCGGAATTAACATTGCCATGAAAGATTTAGAAATTCGTGGTGCTGGTGATTTATTAGGTGGAGAACAAAGTGGTTTTATAAATGATATTGGTTTTGATACGTATCAAAAAATATTAAGCGAAACTATTGAAGAACTTAAAGAAAATGAGTTTAAGGAATTGTACAAAGGTGAAGCCGACAGCAAGCCTAAAGAATATGTAAAAGACATTCAAATTGACACCGATTTTGAAATTTTATTCCCTGATGATTATGTGAATGTAATTTCGGAACGGTTGAATTTATACAATCAATTAGGTAACCTTAAAACAGAAGAAGAATTACATACCTTTGAAACTGAAATTATTGACCGTTTTGGTGAATTCCCAGCGCAGGTTGACGATTTATTAGACAGTGTTCGTATCAAATGGATTGCCAAACATTTAGGAATTGAACGCATTATTTTAAAGAAAAAAAGAATGCTTTGTTATTTTATTTCAGATCAACAAAGTGAATTTTACAATACGCAAATTTTTAAGAATGTTATTAATTACACAACTAGCAATCCTACAACCTGCGTTATGAAAGAAAAAGAAACTAAAAACGGCTTGCGTTTATTGTTGACATTTATTCACATAGATTCTATAAAAAAAGCATTAGAAATACTTCAAAAAATATAAATGAAAAATACACATTTAAAACACCTTATTGAATTAAACATAGCTATGATGTTTGTAAGCACTTCGGGTGTTTTAGGAAAGTTTATTGCAATGCCTCCACCATTAACAATTTGGTGGCGAAGCTTTTTAACTATTTTTTGTTTAGGCGTTTATATTTGGTACAAAAAAATAAACTTAAAAGTAAATTCAAAAAGAGATTTAACCACCATTTTAATAAGTGGTTTTTTTATGGGAGCGCATTGGATTACGTATTTCTACGCCTTAAAACTTTCAGGTGTAGCCATTGGAATGTTGGCGATGTTTACGTATCCTATTATCACGGTTTTTTTAGAACCTATATTTTTTAAAACAAAACTTGACTTAAAACAT